>DQXH01000040.1 GCA_011043415.1 Thermoprotei archaeon
ACGTTAAATTGCTCTAAATCGAGGATATACATATCGCCATTGGATATAAGTATATTGTTTGATTTAGTATCCCCCAGCGTGAAGCCTTTACTATGAAGCATCCCCAATATCATACCAAACTTCTTAGCGAAGTCTTGAGCCTCCTTAAACTCCATATTATTTAGAGATAATCCATTAATATAGTCCATTATAATCATTTTAGGACTCCAGACAACTGCATAGACTTTAGGGGTATTTACACCAATAGAATTTAATACATTGAGGCCGATGTACTCGTTAATCAGCCTTTTCCTAGGGTCTAGCGAGAAATGCTTCAACCCTATTAGCCAGAGGAATATAAAGAGCCATTTAAATAGGTAGATGTAAGAATATCTCTTCGCCACCAATTTTCTAACTCCATCCTCATATTCTATGTCAATTAAATATACTTCACTGAACAGCCCCTTACGCTTAATTCTTTTAATTCTTATATCCTCACCCATAAGCGTCTTGATTACCTCGTCTATCGACTTCGCTTCATTAATGAATACACCTTTAGTAAGCTCTAGTAAAGTATCTGGATCCCGCATTTCTAGAGGAGGCACTATAGACTCAAAACTCCTCCTAATTTTAGATGAGAATTCATCTAAAACGATCTTAGGACTTACTTTAGCAGACCTGCCATGTGTATAATACATTTTAATTCCTCTAGAGATTATCGATACTATCTCCCTAAGACTACATGGAAGGATTTCAAGATCGGTGAGATATATATAGTCATCTTTAAAAGATAAAAAACCACGTCTATCTAAATTCTCAGCCGCTTTTCTAAAGCCGTCCAAAGACTTTATTAAATTACGATATCCCTTATCCCCATAATATGTTTTATAATAACTGTATTTAACAGGGGGATACGCCATCATCCTCTTCTTCAATCTAGAGAAGAGAAAATACTTTAATGGTATTCTCATATATTTCAATAGCTCACCATACCTCGATTTTAATAGACACAACTCTTCTAAAATAGCTCTCTCCTTAAGCCTACACTCTAAACTCTGGATATAATCCCTATTTTTAACAACGTTATATACTGTATATAATCTACCCGACACAAATTCGCCATGCTTACCCTCATATACATCTTCTTCAAAAAATGATTTATCCACAAGGAGAATAGAGAGGTAGATGTTATCTACCTTCTTATATAAATATTTAATACACTCTTTATAATCCTCGATTATGACGATATAATCATAATCACTTTCCTCAGTAGCATAGCCAGCTACCCTAGATCCATATGCGATGACTGCATACGGTTCCTTTGGAAGAATCCTCGCCAATAGATCCTCTATCCCCTCATCTCTTTTCATCTAGTAAATCCCTCACCTTACTTAAGACATCATCAGGCAAATACATTTTACTATAATCTTCGATAGATAATCTTACCCTAAACTCTGTAGAATGTATTAACTTAGTTGGAAGCCCCCTATCAATCCAGTTCCTCTTAATCCTATATCCTATCCTACTCTTTCTAATAAAATCGTCGAACCTCTTTACAGCATTTAAAATACTGCCTTTTTTAAATATTGCATCCGGATCGATCTGATATACCTCCTCAAGAAAGACTCTCCCACTCAATGTAGATGTAGATATTAAGGGATTTATAAAATATTCATTTGAATAGAATTTAATAGCTATATAAATATAATGTAGAAATTCATGCGAAAGAATAACAGTATATACCTTCTCATTACCATAGAGTAATAGGGGGAGAGTAAATTCTACCACTGGAGCTATAATATTATTTAACCTCTTTATAGAAAGATTTGCAAATACGATTGCAGATGATCCGTCATCCATCCATAGCACCCTAGCCTCAGGCACTATTACAATCGGTGGATAAGATAAGCCTCCCGTAGACTGAGAAATCTTCTTGAGAGCCTTCTTCAAACCCACCAGACTATTTACACTATTAAAGAATATCCTAGTAGATAGAGACCCATTAAACCATTTAACAACCACATCATCAAACTTAATTATATATTTCATACCATCAACCCAGGCTAGACCCAGATAACCCTAATATCGATGCCGCCATATACTTTACTTTATCGTCGATATTAATAAGAACGATACCTATATTCGGCTGACCATATATCATACAGGAACCTACATCACATGCAAATACGATTGGAAAACCTACTAAATCCTCCTCACCCTTAACATATAGGAGGATTGGCCTATCCTTTAAATGCCTCCTTATCAAATTGACTAAAGCTATGTTAACATACCCTGGCTTATTCTCGACAAATATAACAAGATTAAATTTCTTTAAATCAACTAAATCTACTTCCCTACGCCTTTCTTTACCGTCTATAACTGCTATATCGGGGATCAGGTTATTTTCAATAAGTGTATACGTTACTCTATCCCCGACAGATGCGATAAGACCATGTCTCCTACAGTCTACTAGATCATTAATCAACTTATCTATTTCATCTGGACGATATAATTTACCTAATGGAGCTGAGACTTTTTCTCTCACATCCTTAGACGCTTTGATATATCGAGTCCCCTTAAAATATTTTAACTGCATAGTCTCCTTCCATATTTATTCCTAAATACTTTGCAATGTAACTATCAGTCGATATGATGATGAGGATACCCTCCCACCTAGTCGTGAAGGTCTCTGAACCACATACTGGACATTTATTAACCTTCTTATCTACAATCGCCTTACATTTTCTACATACCTTAACTCCCTTCCTCCTCATGTGAAGCACCCTTCTTAGAGACATTCTCCAAAATATAATCTACTTTACCTAAGAATCTTGACTTCATATATAGCGCTATCTTCATAAGTGAAAGCCCTCTAGGGGGCGAGTAGTCTAATACACGAGCTCTAACGATATCACCCTTTCTAATTACGTACCCAGAGTTACGTCCTACAACGAGACCCTCTATTTTATTAATATCTACCGACGAATCCTCCATTAAAACCGATTTATGAACCAATGCATCTACAGGACCTAATCTAACGAATATCCCGAAATTCTCTATACCAACGACCTCCCCCTCAACAACCTCCCCCTTTAAAGGCTTATATGCATAAGCATAGAACTCTACCTTATGGTTTGACGAGCCATCCTCGGCTATTATCTTCCCCAGCGAATCTACTTTAGGCTCCGAGATCATAAGGATGTATCCTAGGTCCTTATCATATACACCTACATATTTTTCGACCAGTTGCATATAAGCTGCCTTCTCAAGACCCTCCTTAAACATCCTAGGCTTTATGCTAATTACGTCCACGATCTTGTATTTATAGAACATATCACCACCATTCAATCGATAATGGGATATTTATCTCTAAAATATAAAACTTTAATGCCATATTCACCGGCTTTCCTCCTGACACTTCTATCTGTAGTAGCAACTATTGCATTATATCTTTTTGCAAGACATATAACATCCTCATCTACCTTATCCGATGTAGATTCGATGATCTTGAAATATTTACTATAATTCTTAATAATCTTGAGTATAAGCCTAGATGATGAAGCCTTTTTAAAGCTACACCTAGCCAATTTATTTAGTTCATTGACGACAGATCTCGGAATCAGAAACTCATATTCCATATATCTATTTATAAATTCGTCGATAGAGTAATACTCAGCTAAACTAATTAGGAAACTAGTGTCAAATATAATTTTTCTCATCTATTAAACTACCGTACCTACAGCCACAAGTCTCCATTGATTATCATATCTAGCTGCTATTGCAGCCCTCCAACCTTCTTCAGCCACGACTGGTCTAGATAACTTAAGATGATATATATTCTCCCTCTTACTCGTGACGATCCCTAGAGTGACGGCTGGACCTAGATTAATCCTTAATGGTTCCCCGAGGGATATCGGCCTAACCTCTATCGTCTCATCAGTTCCAATAACGTATTTAAATAAATCTATATCAAGCTCTATCTCATATAGCACGGGGGGCAGGGTATCTGGTTTACCAGCGATATTCCCGACCATACCATCAGACTTAGTCAGGGAGGGGTCTAAATCTGTCTGGATCCCTATTAATCCACCGGATGTAGCTTCCTTAAGCATTAAATACCTCGTACTTAAGGATAATACTTCAGTATATAATGGGATATTGACTATTTTATTACCCTCCTTAGTCAGGTAGCCGGGTTTAATCTCTAATTCGTCACCCACTCTAATCCTCCCATCAATGATACTCCCTCCTATAACCCCACCCCTCAATTTCTCAGGGGGGGTCCCAGGTGAGTTCACATCAAACGACCTTATAATGAACATTCTATATGGCTTCGAGAAGTCTCTCTTCGGAGGTGGAATATATTTGTATAGGGCCTCGACGAGATACTCTAGATTAACCTTATGAATCGCGGATAGGGGTATTATAGGTGCATCAGCATACCGTGTAGTCGATAAAAACTCCCTTATAGCAATATAGTTTTCCTTAGCCTCCTCTTTAGATACGAGGTCAAGCTTATTCTGTACAACGACTACATTCTCCACACCCATAATCTGTAGAGCCATAGTATGTTCTTTAGTCTGGGGCCTAGGAACAGGCTCATCCGCGGCTATCACAAGCATCGCACCATCCATTACAGCCGCTCCAGACAGCATGTTAGCCATTAGACTCTCATGCCCTGGACAGTCGACAAAGCTGATTACTCTTTGAATACCCTCATTAACCCAATCCTTATATTCTGGATATGACCAGTAGACTATCTCACCATCCTTCCTAAACTTATATATTGGCATGTCTGCATAACCTATTTTAATTGTAATACCCCTCCTCAACTCCTCACTATGACTACTCGTCCATATCCCCGTTAAAGCCTGAATAATCGTCGTCTTCCCATGATCTACATGTCCAGCTGTGCCGATATTTATCTCAGGCTGTCTATCTATCTTAACCTTCTTAGACATAGTTATTCACTCTATAATAACCATATTCACCTGATATATATCACGAGTTATCGTATTTCCCCTCACTAAAATCCTTTTTCTATACCCCTTTTTAGTTTTTCCTTTAATCGTCCTCAATCCTACACCCTTTCCTGTTAGGATATAGACCTTCCTTCCCCCAGGTATGTCGGGGCGCATGGGAAAACCACTTTTATCTGAACCTCCAGTGATCTTAAGTTTTTTATACTCTACACCTATTAATGAACCCTCTATAACGTCTCCTATCTTCTTACCAATTAAATTTAGGCTATATGGCTCATCTACCTCGATAGATTTTGCTGTACCATCCTTTGGATTCGAAATAACTACCTTAAATTTCACCATATTCCCACCTCTCTAAGACCTTTAGGATTAGATTCTAAATATATTTTTATCCCCTCGCCCATAATGGATTCTTCCTCCTCTTAATCTCGATAATCTCCTTCAATACTTCACGCATATCTTCAGAAAGCTCACCATAGAATTCTTTTAGTAATTTCCTTGCATCGTCTTCGGGTATATCTACATATAGTATATCTCCCTCGTCTATATCCCTCCCAACCACAGCCTCCCTAATAGATATTGCAACTTCCATATCTTTACTCGCCTCAGGAATATTTTTACCCATACTTTGAATCTGATGAATAGTTCCTATTGATTCACCATCTGAATTCATTACCTTATACTTTTGCTTAATTAAACCTCCTAAAACTCTAATACCAAATATAGCTGGCTTACTCCTTCTAAATATATATCCCTCTAAAATCATAAACTTCCCGGGTTTAACAAGCTTCTCATACTCCTCATTCCTACGTCTAGTAAATACTTCATTAATCCATGCAAGATACTCCTCTAAAATCCTATATAATATATTTCCTTTGAATATCGGTATCTTCTTATTCCTGGCGAGCTCATAGGCATCTTCATAAATATCTACATTAAACGCCAATATAACCCCCTTCAAGTCATCGAATTCCTTGACGATCTCGGCCTCAACTACATCTTTCTTAGAGACGGGTCCGACATCAGCCTTCCTAATAGGAATACCGTATCTTTTACACTGCATTATAAATGCCTCCAACGAACCAAGTGCATCAGCCTTAATAACTACGCCTATCTTATCACTTTCGATTTTTATCGACGCCAGCTCCTGCTCCACATTTTTAGCATATTTCGAGACTAACGACTCGTCTGATATGGAGTAGAATGGTGATCCGGAGTATGCCTTATCTAGATCGGGGGCAGTTATAATAATCCCGGCTGCAGGATAACTGGCCTTCACACTCCTAAATTTTTTACGTGGGTCTCTAATCTCATCCAGCGGAGCGGGCATTAATATAGATCTAATCCTCCTAACCATAGCACCTTCAGAACCGCCTATAACTAGGTAGTCACCCACCCTAACTACACCGTCTATGTGAATAGTCTTGAGAACCTTACCCAATCCATGCTCACTAGAGACCTCTAATACAACTCCATAACCTGGTTTACTTAGATCCACTTCCAACTTATCCAGCATAAACCTCTGGACAAGCCCTATTAATATAGTCAGTAACTCCTGGATCCCCTCACCCGTCTTAGCGCTAACTGGTACTATGGCCACAGTCTTTCTAAAATCTTTAACCCGGTCGAATCTATCTGCATCAAACTTATATGTATTTAAGGCTGAGATTATATATGCGATCTTCTCTTCCAACAAGATTAGAGTATCGCTATCCTGCCTCGTTAAAGAGTCTAAAATTGATAAAGTATTCTGGGGCTTCCATCCATGAATTAAATCCACTTTATTAGCCGCAACTAGGAAAGGTACCTTCCTATCAATTAGTATCTGAATACTTTCATGGGTCTGGGGTTCGAAACCTTTCATAATATCTACAACTAAAATAGCGATATCGGATGCCGACCCACCTCTTCTCCTAAGATTTGAGAAGACCTCATGACCAGGTGTATCTATTACAAGAAGCCCAGGTACAGTTACTTTAAAATTAAATTTATTTAACAGGGGACGGCATATCTCCTCTATCGTTTCTCTAGGAAACATACTTGCCCCAATATGCTGCGTGATCCCACCAGCCTCTCTCAATTGGACTGCGGTTCCCCTAATTTTATCAAGGAGAGTCGTATTATGGACTATGACATCTTCAACGGCGAAATTCTTTAGTGGAGACGAGATGTCATATACATCTATATGCTCATAATATCTAGAGATATTCTTGACTCTTTTAACATATGTCGTAGGTAGATCGTCTGGGGTATATCCAGATATACTAACTACATAATCACCCTCGTTAAGATCTATCGATTTAACATAGTGGAAGACGCCTCTTCCTCTATAGACTAAGAATGAATGTTCACACGTAGTATCTATAGACGAATCATCTTCAAAACGGATCCTAACATACTTATCAACATATTGTCTCTCGATATAATCAGTGTATATGATATAATATCCTTGTGTATATGGGTTGAATGAGATAATAGGGAAATATGGAGAATGATTTTCATATAGATCTCTAAGCGAGATATTCAACGGATTTATTATAGCATCTCCACCTATGCATTTACCACTATCAACATGACCTAATATTGTAATTATAGGTTGTCGAATAACTTTATCTGACATAAGCCTCCTAAAGTAGATATTTCACTTGGTAATTAAGCGTTTATAATTTTTTAATCAACTAAATATTAAATTCAGGGAATAAGATTTTAGCCTCCCTTATAAAGCTCTCCCACGAATCCGAGGCGTGAATTATATTCTCAGTTATGTCCAATCCATAGTCTCCCCTTATAGTTCCGGGTTCAGCCTTAGTAGGATCAGTACTACCAATCATCCTCCTTACAACTTCAACCGCATTTCTACCTTCTAATATAGCCGCGACAATTTCTTTACCAGCTATGGAATTCACTAAATCTTCAAAGAAGTGTTTCCCTCTATGAATAGAATATAGTTCCTCAGTCTTTTCACGCGTCATCCTAATTAATTTTAAAGCCTTGAATCTAAACCCCTTCTTCTCAAACCTCGATAGAATCTCCCCTACCAAGCCCCTCTGAATAGCTATCGGCTTTAAGAAGATTAATGTATATTGAGGCTCATTCATTTCTTTATCGCACCCTTGACATATTTAGACGTCCATTTAAACTTCCTCGGATCCCTCCTAAATTCTAAGTAGCTTATCCTGCATTTTCTACTGCAAAACCACAGTATCGTCCCATCATTCTTAACATACATTATCCCCGTTCCAGGAGGAATATCGTGGCCACAGAATGAACACTTATGTATACGGGGCATAATAGCCACCTACTTAAGCTTCCTCGCCTCCCTCTCAGTCTCCCGCAACATGACAATATCTCCTACTTTAATTGGACCCAGTATATTTCTAGTTATTACCCTACCCTTATCTTTACCCGCTAAGATCCTGACTCTGACCTGGGTAACTTCTCCAGTCATCCCAGTCCTACCTATTATTTGAATGACCTCAGCTGGAGTTATATCGTCTCTATACTTATACTCCTCCTCAGACATATCTAATCAACCATCACTCTTGATAGTGACCCTCTTTCTTAAGATATTCAATAATCTCTTTTATAAGTCTCTCGCCCTCACCCGGATCCACTATAGCTACAGATGCTGCAGCAACGTCTAAACCCGCCTGCTTACCCAGTTCTTTCTTAGATGGCACGAATATATATGGTACCTTCCTCTCCTTACATAACAGTGGAAGATGCGCAACAATCTCTGGCGGATCCACGTCTAATGCAATATAAACCAGCTTAGCTAACCCCCTCTCAACAGCTTTAGTAGTCTCATTAGTGCCTCTCTTAACACCCTTCACTTCAAGCGCCATTCTCAAGGCTTCATAGGCAGCCTCGAGATATTCTTTAGGTAATTCAAAAGTCTCAAATGGCAGACTCATCGCCGCCTCCACCTTTTAATAAAGTTTCTATATCTACTAATTAAATCTTATTACATATGCATTACTATTCAATATAGAAAAGCTAGTCATGCGCAAATACTACATTGATATTATTCCTCCCAAGATCCTCGATACGAAAATATCCTATCCTTTCAAACTGTATTACAGAATCTACTTTTTCATCAAGTATATTTAGCTCTGAATAGCCTTCATACGTAGTATCTGGGTATATGAATATACATTTTATAGAATGGTCTACCGGGACCCAATGAATAAATTTATATCCTTCTTTCTTAGCCTTCTTAACATCATTATCAATATATCTTATTTTAACTTGTTTATCCGCCTCCTCCAAGATAAAATTGCCTATACCTATCAACCTAAATGGATCTCTAGAGATGATATTAGAATAATCTTCAAAGTCTATATATAGGCTTATATACTCATCCCTAAATTCAAATCTCCTTACACCTCTCTCAGGATAGTCGGGGTGCTTCCTAATCTTAATTAGATCTATATGACTAACCCGCTTGAAATATACTTTAAAGGGGTTTCTGACACCGAAATACCTATTAGCTAATCTATCTACAATCTTCCTATTTTCACTGGCTAGTAAGGAGAAGTCTATTACTGCATTTGATGGAGAGATTCCCACGCGTAATATAATATTCTTTAGAGCCTCGGGTCTAAAGCCTCTCCTTCTTAATGCAGGGACCGTAGCTAACTTCGGATCATCTACACTCTTATATAATCCTTCTCTAATTCCTTTCAAGATCTTAGATTTACTTAATATACCTCCGGGAATAGCCAACCGCCCGTGATGGATATAAGTAGGCTCTTTCCAATCTAGATACTTATATATGTAACGTTGCTTTTCCTCATTGACCTTATGCTCAACTCCCCTGAAAACGTGTGTTACACCCATGTAATAATCGTCAATCGCACATGAAAAATTATATAGAGGCCATACTCTATATTTAACTCCTACACGGGGGTGAGGATATCTCTTTGTATCAATTATTCTTAAGGCAGGCCAATCCCGTACAGATGGATTTGGATGACTTAAATCTGTTTTAATTCTTAGAACCGCCTCACCCTCCTTAAACTCTCCACTAAGCATCTTGTCAAATAGCTCCATATTTTCACTAGGACTCTGTCCTCTATGTAGACACGCCACTCCAGACTTACTTAGTTTAGAGAATTCCTCTGAGGGACATAGACATACGTATGCATACCCCCTTCCAATCAACTCCCTAGCAACATTATAATATAACTCGAGCCTATCACTCTGGTAATATACTTCATCAGGCTCTATACCAAGCCATCTAATATCGTCTAAGATCAACTTATAGTATTCTAATTTAGGTTTCTTAGTCCTAGGATCTGTATCTTCAAATCTAACTATAAACCTGCCTTCATATATCTTCGCATACTCATATGATATTATTAATGGCCTAAGCGAACCTAAGTGTAGGACGAAATCAGGGTTTGGAGCGAATCTAGTGACTACCTTACCTATTTCGGCATTAGGTAGAGGAGGTAAGGGAGACTTCTTCTCAGCCTTAGTCGGAGTCTTAACATAATCCTTATATTCTTCATATAACTTTAATAATTCATCTTGGGATAAGCTATTGACATATTCTATTTTACTTTTGATATATTCAATTAAATCTTTAATAGCATTTCTATATTCAGGCTTTACAGATAATATCTTACCCAAAACGGATTTTGACCTAGCCTTCCCACCATATTTAATAGCGTTCTCAAGGATAAATGCCATTACAAGTCTCTCATCAAAAACCATTTTTATATCTCCCTATATACTATAAACCTAACTAGATCCTCTAAAAATAATTTAGCCGGATTCTCCTCGAATCTAGATAAAATCTTTATTGCTTCATCAGCCAAATTAATCATATACTTTCTAGTATACTCTATTGCACCTACATCAATTAATAATTTAATTATCTCATTTACTTCATTATCACTAGCCGACAGATTCCCAAATACTCTATCAAATTTTTCTTTAGAATCCACATCGAATTTATCTAATGCATATAAAATCGGTAATGTCCTCTTACCATTTCTAATATCACTTCCTACAGGCTTACCCGTCTTACTAGGGTCACCAATTATACCAAGTAGATCATCCGCCATCTGGAAAGCCAGCCCAATCTTAACACCGAAACTACTCATAACATCCATATACTCATCTCTACCCGACAGAACGACCCCCGATAATACAGATGCTTCGATAAGTGACGCGGTCTTCAGATAAATCATCTCCAAGTAATCATCCATATTCCTAATATATGTTTCAGGCTCTATATCCATGGCCTGACCTTTACATATTTTCATGGAGGCATCTGAGAATATATTAGTAAGTTTATTAGCTTTAGAGCCATTATAATGTGCTGATATTATATTAAATACTATACTAAATAGGAAATCACCAGCTAAGAGAGCCATCGACTCTCCATAAACTACATGCGTAGTCTTAACACCTCTTCTATATTCATCCCGATCCATTATATCATCATGTATCAATGTGAAATTATGGAGAAGCTCTATAGCGATAGCCGCCGGTATCGCCTCTGAAAAATCCCCACCAAACATCTCATTAACCTTAACCAGGATTATAGGCCTTATCCTTTTTCCACCGCTTCTTATAAGGTGGAATGATGCATTATATAATTTATCTGGTGCCTTAACCTCATTAATATATTTAAATAATTCAGCATTAATCTTCTCCCTTAATTCTTTAAACTCCTCTAAAAAGGACTCACTATATATATTATTCATTACTTAAAACCCCCCTCTGAATTAACCATTCTCTTAAAGGACCTATAATAATATAGGGGATATTCTTCTTCTCCAATTCCTTGACCGATGCTATACCAGCCAGAAATAGAGCCAGTTTAAGTTCAAAAACTAGTTTATTAAACAGATACTCTAATTCCTTAAATCCCCCTCTATATAACGCCCTTATAAATGGTGCTGCTAAACCAGCTAGAGTTGCACCGATGATTAAACTTTTCGCGATATCCAGCCCACTTCTAATCCCTCCGGAGGATATTACAGGGATTTCGACTGATTTGACTACTTCTATTAATGAAGCAGCAGTCGGGATACCCCACCCACGATATAATTCACCGACCTCACTTAGAAGCCGGTTATCTCTTAATCTATTTCTAATGGCCTCTACAGCAGACCAACTTGTCCCTCCAGCTCCAGATACATTAATAGCTGATACCCCGATAGACTCTAAAATCTTAGCTACACCCATTGAAATCCCTGATCCTGTCTCCTTTACAATAACTGGAACATCAAGGTGATCAACTACTTTTTCAATAGTATTGATAACCCCCTTATAATTAACGGTACCCCTCTGGATAACCTCCTGTAGAGGGTTTAGGTGAATAGCTAATGCGTTAGCCTCGATCATCTCAACGACCTTCTCAGCTGTATTTATAGGATCATTGACGAGATCCTGGGCACCGATATTCCCGATTAGAAAAACATCGGATGATACCTCCCTAATTATATTATATGTATATTCCACGCTAGAGTCATTTAAAGCGGCTTTTTGACTTCCACATGATATAGGAATATTATATTTATCGGCTAGTAGTGCGAATTTTTCATTGATCTTCTCAGTGCCTTTTACCCCTCCTGTCATCGAGTCAATTAGTATGGGATACGAGAATTCTCTACCTAAGAAGTATGTGGAGGTATCTACCTCATCAATATCCGCCTCTGGCAGAGAATTATGTACTAGATAAATATATTCGAACCATGTCGTAACTGTATGAGATACATCCTCCTCAACTACTATTTTGATATGCTCCAATTTCCTCTCCTTAATATCGACGCCCATATTCCAACCTCTCAATCTTATGAAGATTATATAAATTGATAATTAAGATTATATTTTAATCCTAGATTAGAGTATCAAAAATTATTTTTCAACCTTGAATGAAGCATATGCGACTACACTCGAGTAGTCACCTGTTACATCTCCACTATTCCCATATTTTAATAGACTTACATTACATCTACCCAGTAACTTCCCTACATAGAGTAGGGTGGCTACAGGTCCATATCCACACATCGAGACGTCATGCATATATACGTTATTTATCAATGCCTCTGGATCACAATTTAATATTGCATCTATTACATACTTATCCTTCCTCCTGGCAGACTCAGCGGGTTCATAATGCGTGAAGTCTGTGGATGCAATTATAAGATAGTCGTTGAATGAATCCTTTATATACCGATAGATTGCTTCGCCCAGTATCTTCGCAGCTTCAATATTTTGAAGCATCATCGTAATTGGTAAGATTTTATACTCGAGATCAAGGCCCCTATATAGAAACTGTATAAATGGTATCTGAACCTCAAGCGAATGCTCATTAAAATGCGCGTCCTCATCAAGACTTATTAAATCATGATACTCTGCAATTCCTTTACCTAAGCTTACATTGACTTGAACGATTCCTAGAGGCGTCTCCCAATAGTCCCCAGGATATACCGAAATAGCCGTCCCTAAACCAGTATGATTAGGCCCAATCAAAATTATATTTTTTGGTAATCCATCGGCAGCCACATGGTAATAGCCATATGCAGCTATCCATCCACTGTACATATATCCAGCATGCGGAGAAACTATACCGATAATATTACGTTCACTTTTAATTACTGGCTTAGGCTCTCCAGGACCCTTTTTAAACAATGTAGAGATGTAATTTATTAACTCTCCCGGATCCCTCGGATAAAAATACCCGGCTACAGCAGGCCTCCTGATTTTACTCATATTCAGGGGACACCATAAAATCTTCTACAGACGCCTCTATAAATTCATTTGGCCCGAGTAATCCCTTCTCCCTCAACACTAATATAGTTAATGACCAGAGTAATGCAGCTATAGAATATTTACCCTTATTATTGGCTGGGATCGCTAGATCTACGTATGATCCATCTGAATTTGTATCTACAAATGAAATGATTGGAATACGCATCTTTACAGCCTCATCCACAGCCTGCCTATCATATGTATGGTCAATAACGATAAGTAGGCTTATGCTTTTACTATATTTAAGCATATAGTTTGTCAATGTACCAGGTAGAAATCTACCTGTCACACCTTGGAAACCCGTTAACTTACACATTTCTTCAATGCCTTTACGAGCGAATTCACGGGCAGAATGGACCATAACCTCGCTAGGGTCGTATCTAGATAGCATTTTGGCCGCAATTCTCAGCTTTTCAAGAGTTTTATCGAGGTCGATTAGATAGAATCCCTTTGGATGAATAGCGTATATAAACTCCTCTGAGAACGGCGTCTTAATATTTCTACCATAATGAACACGATATTTTAATAGAAAATCTTTATTTATCTCAATAACTTCACCTGCCTCCTCACTCATATTATCACCTCAGTCTAGTCATCTTAGTTTTACCCACACGGTCTTCAATTAGAATCAGCTCATTATGCTTCACTATCCTCTCACCATACATAACCCCTACTTTAAATAAATCGGATGATACTGCAAGAGCTAAGTGAGAGATATGTGGGTATGTCGTCTCTCCACTTCTATGCGATACCACTATTTTAAACCCACCACTTTTCGCGGTGGATGCTGCTTCTATAGCCTTAGAGACGTCACCAACTTGATTAGGCTTTATTATAACTGCGTTACCAGCCTTCTCGCCAAGTCCGAGCATTATCCTAGATGTGTTAGTAACATATAAATCGTCTCCTGTAACAAGTACATTTTTACCTACTCTTTTTGTAATTATCGAGAAGCCTGGAAAATCATTCTCATGTAACGGATCTTCGATATACGTTAAATTATGTCTTTTAACCAACTCGATTACATACTCAATCTGCTCTTCACGGTCTCTATAGACATTATTTTTACGATAGATATAGAGTTTAGATTCATTATCCCACATAGTAGATGCCGCCATATCGATGCCTAATCCAAATTTTATTCCTGTATCTCTCCTAACTAGATCGATAGCCTCCCACATTATAGGGAAGACATCTTCATCAGGTAATGAAGTCACCCACGCACCCTCATCATTCCTTCCAGCAGTGAAGAAGTTATCTTTCTCAATTAAAATCTCCCCAACTTTTTTATGTAGTGTAAATAATGCTGTAATGGCGTCTCTATAGCTACTTGCATTGAGGGGGTAGGCTAATACCTCTTGAATATCAATAGACCTACCCATGGCATGCTTCCCGCCACCTATGATATTCCCCAGCGGAATCGGAAAATTTAATATGGTGTCTTTATTAAGCCAGTAATACATCGGTATATTCAATTCACTTGCTGCCGCTTCAGCGGCGGCGAAGGAGAGACCAAGTGAGAGTACGCTACCAAGGTTACTATAATTACCGCTACCATCTAATTCAAATAGCTTCTCATCAAACTCTTTCTGCGTAGAATACGTGAAACCAGTTAATTTAGGTATTACACGTTCTTTAAATATCTTTAAAGCTTCCTGAACGCCACCTTTAGGATATGGGCTTGCCTCCAACGTACCTACACTAGCTCCAGAGGGAGAAGCATATTTACCTACACCACCTCCCTCAGTATATATCCGGACCTCTATAGTCGGCCTCCCCCTAGAATCATATATGATAGAGGATTCTAAACGCCTAATCTTTACCATATTTTAACCCCCTATATATTAGAAATTCATCTATAATTTCCACATGAGTGAGGAGCATCCTCCTACAACAATATCTTTTGACACCCAATTTATCTAAAGCCTCCTTAGGATCCATACCCTCCTCAACAAGCTTAATAAATTTCTCATATTTATCTCCGATGACCGATCCACATGTAAAACATCTTACAGGCGTTATCATATAACCACCTACCTATATGAAGTCTGTTTCCTCCTACGGGGGCCTGGGCCTCCATATTTCTTAGGCTCGGTTTGCCTAGGATCACCAGCCAGTAGATGCCTATCAAATTCTAGATATATGCTTTTTAGCCGTTTACTTTTAGACATACTGACTAATGCTCTAGCTATAGCAATACTAGTTGCCTCAGCCTGACCCATGAAACCACCACCCTCTACATATACGTCAATATCATATTTTTTAGCAATATCCTTAGCTAATAATAGAGTCTGTATAATCCTTAGTCGAGCCACCTCAGGCTGTAGAATCTCAACTGGAACCCCATTTATCCTGACTCTACCAGAACCTTCTCTAATAAATGCTCTAGCTATAGCAGTCTTCCTCTTACCCGTAAATACTTTTACCTTCGTTTTAGTAGTCATCTAATCAACCCCCCATCCTCTCTTCAATAGGGATCCACCCTACTAATTTTGAAACTTCATATAACGTCATATAACCATATGGATTCTCCCTATATATAACGTCTTCAAATTTTATCGGCTTACCCTTTTTTAATACCTCCTCAGGAACATTCCTATATACTCTAAGTCGTCTATATGCTGCCTTCCCCTTAGGCTTCCGCCTAGGAAGCATTCCCCTAACCATCCTCCTAAATATACCATCCGGACTCCTAGGTTTAAATGGACCATGTCTCCTTGGATTTACATTAGATTTTATCCGAAGCCTCTTCATAAAATCATTTACTATAACTCTCCTCTTCCCTGTAATCACGGCTTTATCAATATTAACTACGATAACCTTCTTACCTTCAAGTAATAATTTAGCTACTTTAGATGCCAGTCTACCGGCTATCGAGTTCTCCGCATCGACTATTATGACTTCAGACAATAATCTTCACCCCACTACCCTTAGGATATTTTTCTACAAGATCTTTAATGGATAAAATAACACAGCCAGAATCTTTAAGCTTTTTATAGGCTGTAACTGAGTAATCATATGCACCTATTATAACTTTATGATTTATAGACCCGCTTCCAAGCACCTTACCAGGAACAACTACAATATCACCCTCTTTAGTATACCTATTTATCTTTGATATATTGACGGCTACCCTCCTTCTCTTAGGCCTTTCAAGTAGTTCCATCACCCTACGCCATATAGGTGCATCAGCTTCTTTAGACTTCTTCCTTAGAAAATTCAATAGCTCTAAGTAATATCTATTTTGGGATCGCATCCTCATATATCTCAACCTCATTAAACTTTGTTAGGAAGTCATCGATTTTACTTATTAAAATATCGAATGACTTAGTAAGAATAGTTTTAATAGTTAATTGGCCAACTATCTCCATCATAAACAGACTCGACTTCTCATCAATATCTACCTTAATATAGTCTGGACACTCAACTTCACATAGCTTACATCCAGTACAAAGATATAAGTTAGTTACAGTTAATTTGCCGTTATTAATCTTTAAAATATTTTTTGGACACGCCTCAACACACTTCTTACAGTTACTATCACATTCCTTTAAGATCTTTATCACGGGCACGCCTCTAACGACACATACCGTAACTGGAGACCATTTCGCATGCTCCCTCCCAGTACCCATTATAGCCCACATCTCAATATCTAAGCCTTCTCCAGGAGCTAACCTAACGATCTCAATATCCTCATAGAGTGGATAGACCTCCTTATCATTACTTTTAATATCTTTTGCATATACCGTCCTGAAATCATTTTTAGCTTCTATAGTTAATGATAATGACACATACTCCGGCTTTCCCTCTTCATCACCATATTTATATTTATCTACCGGAGTCTTTAGGGGAATCAAACCTAACCTATGTGCGAGCATCTGATCATTCAATACGCTATCATTTCTAAAGATAAATACCTTATCAATAGCTAGGGTAGGTACTTCAGACATCGAGATCCTTCTAATCGAATTAATTATCTCAACAGGGATATTCTTAAATAGAATACTTATTGAGTCATCACTTTTATCCAGGATCTTGATGCTGAATCCTCTGCCTCTACTCATAGCCTACGACCTCTACGACCCCCAGGCCTTCTAGTCCTATCGTGTGGAATCGGAGTTACATCCTCGACAATCCCTATCTTAAGTCCACTCCTAGCTAGAGCCCTGATAGCAGCTTGAGCACCGGGACCAGGTATAGGTGAGAAATGACCTCCTACACCCCTAACCTTAATATGTAGGCCTGTGATCCCCCTAGCTTTAGCGACTTCAGCAGCCTTCTTAGCGGCCATCATCGCGGCATACGGCGACCCTTCATATCTATCTGCTTTAACAAACATTCCTCCTGAAGTAATTACAATAGTTTCAGCTCCTGTTAAGTCAGTTATATGTACTATCGTATTATTTAAGCTGCTATAGATATGCGCTACTCCCCACAACTCAACCTTCTTCTTCTGTTGACTCCCCTCCCTCGACATATTCAGTCACCTCCCTCCAAATTGGGTGATTAGGGTCTGCATATGGACTATTTGGATTTATCCTAATTTTATCTTCATCCTCCCTACTAATAAATGCACTTGGACGATCCACGATCCTATCCCCCACCATTATATGCCTATGCACCACCATCTGTCTAGCATGATATATCGATTTAGCTAGGCCCTTCCTATATACTAATGTCTGAAGTCTCCTCTCTAATAGATCCTTAACCTCAAGCTTTAATACATCGTCTATCGTCGCATCCTTATCCAATACGCCCATCTTATAAAGCTTATTCAATAACTCAGCTACAATTTTTCTCCTCTCATCCTCAGGCAGACCGAAGCTTCTTCTAGCGACATCCCTGATTTTTCTCAAGATTGTAGCTACCCTCCTCAACTCACGTTTATTCTTAAGCCCATACTCTCCTATTAACTTAAGATCCTCATATAGCAGTTCCCTATCCCACGGCTTGAATGGATTCTCATATTTCTTCCTAAATCTCCTAGGGTCGCCCATCATCGACCACCTACTTCTTCCTCCTCCTAACACCAACAGTAGCTCCTTTTTTACGGCCAGTCGTCCTAGTCCTCTGTCCGCGGACTTTTAGACCGAGTTTATGCCTCAACCCTCTCCAAGTATTTATCTTCTTCTCAAATTCAATATCCCTCTCCATAATAAACTTAACATCCTCACCAATAAGGTGGAGATCCTCACCAGTGTATCTATCGAATCTCCGGTTTAAGAGGTATGGTGGAAACTCGTTTTTAATATTCTTGATTATAGTCTCAAGCCTCTTAATTTCCTCATCAGTTAAAAATCCAGTCTTTTTATACATTGGAATACCTACTTTATTTAATATTGCACGGGAAAGGGTGGGGCCGATCCCTTTAATCCTAGTTAATCCCTCCACTATGGGAACCGATCCCTTTATATCTGTATCTAACATCCTCACGATCTCTTTATACCCCTGACTCGACATATCATCACCATGGAATCAGTCTAATTATAATGTCGACCTTCTTATTAAATTCTTATATATTATAATAGTCCACTACGTGGAAGATGCTGCGTAGGCGTGACAATGTCATGAGGCCTTATTTCATAGAAGCCTGTAGGTAGGATTATAGCAAACCTAGATTTTACCCACAACTCCCCTATATTTTTAGCCCCTACATATCCCATCGCAGCTTTTAAACCAGCGGATAACTCTTTCACTAGGTCGGATACAGTCCCCCTATATGGTACCCATCCCTCAATCCCCTCCTCAATTTCTTTAGAGGGATACGAATATCTATCTAAAGCCATTCTCTTCGCCCTCGCCCTTGCACTACCCATTCCATAATATTCTTTATAATATCTCCCTTCTATCGCAATTAGTCTACCTGGACTTTCCCTCGTACCAGCAAATAAATTACCCATCATCACAGCAGAAGCCCCGGCGGCTAGTGCTACTGCTATATCACCAGAGTTTTTAATCCCCCCATCAGCTATAATTGGGATCCTACCGAAGGCACCTAACTCCTTTAATGCTGATACACTCTCTAAAACCGCAAATAGAGTTGGTGCAGCAACTCTAGTAACTATGCCAGTCGTGCATATTGATCCTGATCCAATGCCCACCCTCAATCCAGATACATCTTCAATATCAGAGACAGCGTCTAATACAGCCTCTCTAGTACCTAAGTTTCCGACTATGACGTCTGAATCCACCGATTTAATAATCTTCTTAGTAGCCTTAAAAACATTCTTATTATGAAAGTGGGCTACATCAGTCACTAAAATATCAACATATTTAGATAATTTCTTAGCTCTCTCTAAGTCGAATGGAGATATAGCGGCAGCGACTAGTAGCCTACCATTTTCGTCTCTAACAGCATTCGGATACTTACCCTTCAACTCCAGGTCTTTATATGTGATAAGGCCGATCAACCTATCTTTATCATCGACTAACGGAAGCTTCTCAATTTTATGCTTCTGCAGGATCTTTTTAGCCTCATCTATCGTGACACCTGGATGAGTCACTATCAACCTCTCCCTAGGAGTCATCACTTTAGAAACCCTTAAATTAGGCTCACTATACCTTATATCACGAGATGTAACCAATCCAACTAATTTACCACTCGATACAACCGGTAATCCATGTATATTCAACTCCTCCATAATCCTCCTAGCATCCTCCACCCTCTTATCCGGGGTGATTGTAACCACATCTCTAATAACAAAAGCCTCCGCCCTCTTAACTTTTCTAGCCATCTCAACCTGCTCCTCAACACTACAGTTTCTATGTAGCACACCTAATCCACCTTCTCTAGCTAATGCAATAGCTAAATCCGCTTCGGTAACCGTGTCCATAGGGGAAGATACAAATGGGATATTAAGCTTATGATTTTTATCTACATATGTGGATAAATCGATTTCTCTAGGCTCCACTTCAGTCCATCCAGGTAATAAGATCACATCGTTAAATGTCAATGCAATCTTAAAATTTTCGGGTAGACCAAAGTTATACATTATAACCACCTTTTTAATTAGGTTAGAACTAGGAAAGAATTTATAAATTTATGTTATTCAAACTCTATAGTTGCAGGAGGCTTATTAGATATATCATATAATACCCTGTTTACCCCCTCAACCTCATTTAAAATCCTCTTAGAAATCCTCTCGAGAAGTTCCCACGATGCTTTATAGAAATTGGCTGTCATAGCATCCTCACTCTCGACTATCCTAATTACAATGATATATTCATAGCTCCTGACATCACCCTTTATACCGACTGACTTGACTGATAATAGGATAGGGAAAGCCTGCCATACCTTATCATATACATTAGCTTTTTTAACCTCCTCATATACTATTTTATCCGCTTTCCTCAGTATCTCTAACTTCCGTTTAGTAATTCTACCTACTATACGAATAGCTAAGCCAGGTCCTGGAAAGGGATGCCTCAAATATACTTCTGAAGGAAGATTAAGCTCCCTCGCCAATACCCTAACCTCGTTTTTATATAGATCCTTCAACGGTTCAATAATCTTAAACCTATGCTTACCATATATTACAACATTATGATGAGATTTGATTCTATCGACATATTTACTTACAACACCGCTTTCAACACGATCAGGGTATAGTGTTCCCTGAGCAAGATATTTAATATCACCATGTAATTTTTTAAGTCTATCAGCGACATCTTCAAAAACCTTAATATACGTCTCTGAAAAGATCCTCCTCTTCTTCTCAGGATTCCTAACATATGCTAGATTCTCTAAAAATATTTTAGATGCGTCATATATGAAGAAATTCTTGAAATTTAGAATATCCTTATATAGCTCTTCAACCCAATCCCGCTCTCCATCCCTGAGTAGTCCGGTATCTATGAAGACGGGTATAACGTTATCATCACCGATTATCCTCCTTAAAATAACTGAAGTAACTGTTGAGTCGACTCCTCCACTTACACCTACTATAACCTTCTCATTCTTCAGAAATTTTAACTCCTCCTCAAGTAAATCTAATATATTTACTGGACTCCAGTCCCTCCTACATTTAGTATAGAATCTTATGAAATTATCTAGTATTCTAGTACCATAGTCAGTATGTTTAACCTCAGGATGAAACTGTAAAGTAGTTATTGGATAATCCGTCTTCTCCATCGCAGCGATATTCCCATACTCTGTAAATGCTACTGCATTAAACCCTTCAGGAACATTTTCCACGACATCCCAATGACTCATCCATACTTTAAACCTTCCTGGAACCCCTGTAAACAGTCTCGACTCCCTTCTCTCTACAACAACAGGACCATACTCACGCTTTACACCTCGTTTAACGATTCCACCAAAGTATTTAGCTACCAGCTGATGACCATAACAAATACCTAGTATCGGAAGCCTATGCTTAATTATTAGAGGTAACTCTATCGATGGATAGGCTTCATTCAATACACTTTTCGGCCCACCAGATAATATAACTCCGCAAGCATTCTTGAGTATATCAGGAACTAAATTAATATCGTCGGGAGAGACTATCTCAGTATACACCCCTAAAGACCTAATCCTCTGACTAATTAAATGAGTATACTGAGAACCAAAGTCTACAATTAAAATTATATTTCTATTATTCAACCTCGATCCAGACTCATTTATATACATCTTCTAATTCGATTATATATTAAATTGACTATATAAAACCATTCTAAAAGCCATATACCTAATAGGGTTAACCCTATCACGAGCTTGACTAACTGGTCAATTACATTGTTTGGATATAAGGTTATAGTAACTATACCCCAGAATAATGAAAATATAACTATGAGGAGAATCCACTGGATGATTATAATAAATGCTATGTAAATAGTTTCAATATACTTCATACTCTTCACCCGAGGATTATGAAAGTTATAACTGCTAAGGCTGATGAGACCGTAAATAACATTACTAATGATATAAAGGCTTCATACTCCTTCTTAGGGCAGCGTGCCACAATAAATCTTAATAGAGTGAGTGGAGAATCCTCGTTACATGCATCTATAATAAGCTCGGAGTTTTCATCGAAATGCGTGACCTCACTCTTCAACTTCTTGTGCTCAATAAATCCCTTTACCTTATTTAAATAGAAAAATGAATTATGTATAAACGGCATCATCGAGATTAACACGGGGAACTCTGTTTTACTTATAATTGTAGAGATTATAATCATCGTCCCGAGTATCAGGGATCCCGAGTTACCTAGGAAAATCTTTGCAGGATATAAGTTAAGTATTAGAAATCCGGCTAATATCGAGATAAATATTAATGTAAGGCTATTTAGAGTATTCTTCCTAAGGAAATAGACGATTAGAGATACAATGAGAGCATAGAATGTTCCAGTTGCAGCTGAACCATTTATTACGTCTAGCATATTAACCGTATTTAAGACTACTGCAAACGATACGAAAATTAACACTGGATATACTATTGAAAGGCGGAATACGATGCCGTCGAATATCTTTAAAATTGGATTATATAGCTTCAATAATATAATTGGTATAGCGCCGAACATAGTCGCAACAGGTTTATAGTAACCCGGTAAATTAGGGTATAAATCATCGATGAAGCCGATTATAAAAACTATAGTAAATGATAGTACCACCCCCGTAAATAGCTTATAATCGTTAACAATGCCGAGGAAATAAGCCACTACCATAGATAGAATTATCGATAGGATTAATGCGACTCCACCCATCGACGATATTTTAGGATGCCCCCTCTTAAATGCATCATATCCTATAAAACGTGTTTTTAAACCTATTTTTGAAAATAATTTTGTAATTAATATTGAAAATACAAACGTGAATAAGAGGTATATAAATATGTTACTCATGACTTAATCCTACTCCATAGAACTTGATGCCGTACTTCTTATAAGCATCGGGATCCAATATTCTTCTACCATCGTATATAACTGGATTTTTCATTAATTTAACTAAGTTTAAAGGATCTAATGATCTAAACTCATCCCAGTCTGTAGCGATTACTAGGTATTCACTCCCAGATACACATGAATCTAAGTCTTTACAAGGTATTATTTTCTCAGTAAATTGCTTCAGCTCTCTATCCAGCCTGATATAATCAATGAATTTATCTATTGCTTTAGGATCATAAACTTTTACAATAGCCCCCTCTCTAACGAAAGATCTAATAGTTTTAATAGCCTGCGACCCTCTGATATCCCCAACTCCACCCTTGTAGGAAACTCCTAATATTGTAACTACCTTATTCTTAAGTGACCCATAGATTTCAATAGCATTCTCAATTGGTAAATTAGCTTGATACTCATTTATCTTATAGATGGATTTAAATAGATCCCTATATGGAGGGAATTTCTCGATAAACTTTATAAATGCATAAAGATCTTTAGGTAGGCAGCCGCCGCCGAACCCTATTCCAGGATGCAAGTATTTCTCGCCAATTCTATCATCAAGCCCCATAACCTCCTTTATAGTCATTACGTCACAGAACCCTATTTTCTCACAGATATATGCTATAGAATTTATAAAACTCAGTTTACATGTGAGAAATAGGTTTGACGCGTATTTAGATAACTCTGCATTTTCAATTGTAGTCCTTATTATAGGGGGTAGCTTACCATCATAAAATAACTGATAAAAGTTAATTAGCCTATCCCCAGACCGTTTATCAAACTCTCCAATAACAATACGTTTAGGATCTCTAATATCATATAATGCACTACCCTCCCTCAAAAACTCTGGATTATATACATATCCTATCTCCTCGATCTTCAATCCGGAATATCTCTCTAATATAGGAAATAGGATATTCCTAGATGTACCCGGCAGAATCGTACTTTTAACTACTATTAGAGGAATATTCCTTAAGCCCTTAAGCAAATGCGCTAATTTAATCATTACATATTTAATCGACTTTAGAGACTGCCCGCTTTTCACCGTGGGCGTATCAACCGATATAAATATATAATCTGGCCTAAAACGCTTTATCAAACTATATCTATTAGTAAACTTAATTAAGCCCTTATCAATAGAGGTACTAATTAATTGAGACAAACCAGGTTCATCCACTGGAACTAAACCTTTATTCAGACTCTCTATTTTGTCTTTATCTATATCTATACCCAGGCACCTAATCCCTCTAGATGAAAAGGATGCAATATATGAAAGCCCTACGAAACCAAGTCCTATAACTGCTACTCTATACATCATTATTACCCTGAAGAGCCTGTAACGTTTAATAAAAATATTTTTGGACTATAGATATTAATAACTTACTTCATGGCGCCGGGAGTGGGATTCGAACCCACGCGGGGCAGAGCCCCATCGGCTCTCAAGGCCGACCCCTTGGTCCACTCGGGCATCCCGGCATCCAAAGACAAGTTTACCGTATTTAATTTATTAAACTTTAATTTACTTTAGGTTTTATAATTGGTTAGTATGACCGGCGGATATAGATTCCTTCCACATACCGCCGACATTAAAGTAGAGGCGTGGGGGAGTGACCTTGAAGAGGCATTTAAATATGCTGGAATAGCGTTCTCCGATATAATCGTGGATGTGAGTAAAGTTAAAAAGAAGCTGAGTAGAGAATTTGATGCAGATGGCGGCGATATACAGGAATTGTTATATAATTTTATAGAGAGGCTGATATTATTTGTAGATCTCGAGAACATTATATTCTCAGACTTCAATATAGATATGAAGAAAGCCAGCACCTATATATTAAATTGTACGGCATACGGTGATTATATTGATCCAGATATACATGGTTATAAAACTTTAGTGAAGGCTATAACATATCATGAGATGGAGATTATTGAGATGCCAGAAAAAATTTTAATTAGATATGTAGTAGATATATGATGTTAATATGTTAATCTAACTTCTATAAAAACATCTTCAGGAACCTTCAGCCTAATAAGATGTTTCATCGTCCTCTCATTCTGCTCTATATCAATCAACCTCTTATGTATCCTTAATTCAAACTTATCCCAAGTCTCCGACCCCTGTCCACATGGACTCTTCCTTGTGGGTATCACGATTCTTCTAGTAGGTAGGTAAACCGGCCCAGAGTATCTCGCACCAGTCTTCTCAGCTATCTCCTTAATTTGATTCATGAAATCATCTAATACTTTATGGTCTGTACCTACAATTATTATCCTGGTCTTCGCTTTATAGCTCTTAGCCATTAGCCCTCACTTATCTATGTATATTGTAATAAAGGTGAAGTTTAATGCTTTAACCCTTGATCTTTATCTCAGCCTTCTTAGTAATCTCTTTAACAACACCTGCGGCTATTGTAGTACCCATATCTCTTATAGCGAATCTACCTATTTCTGGGAACTCCTTAAACTCCTCCATAGCCACTGGACGCATAGGTCTAAATCTGACTACAGCTACATCTCCAGTCTTTAGGAATTTAGGACTCTCTTCTACAACCTGTCCAGTCCTCCTATCTAATTTAGCAATTAACTCAATAAAAGATACGGCTACTTGAGCAGTATGTATATGCATCACAGGCGTATATCCGACGCCTATCGCTGTCGGGTGGTATATTATGAAGATCTGGCCGATAAACTCCTCAGCTACTGTAGGTGGATTATCCAGATGCCCTACCACATCTCCCCTCCTTACATCCTTTCTAGCTATGCCCTTAACGTTGAATCCTATATTATCTCCCGCTACAGCCTCCTGCATAGGCTGGTGATGCATCTCAATAGACTTTACCTCACCGACAAGCCCAGGTGGCATGAAGACTACTTTATCACCGACTTTAAGCCTACCAGTCTCAATCCTACCAACGGGGACGGTGCCTACTCCCGTTATAGAATAGACATCCTGAATAGGTAATCTCAATGGCTTATCAACAGGCTTTGGAGGCTCTACAAACTCGTCTAAAGCCTCTATTAATGTCGGGCCATCATACCATGGCATCTTATCAGACTTTCTTATCACATTGTCTCCGGTCCAGGCCGATACTGGTATAAATCTAATTTTATCTACCTTAAATCCGAGAGTCTTCAATAACCTAGATACCTCATTCTTAATCTCTTCATACCTCTCCTTACTCCAATTCACTTGTGGATCATCCATCTTATTAATTACTACAACAACCTGGTCTACACCCAGGATCTTCAGTAGGGATGCATGCTCCCTGGTCTGGCCACCTGGGGAGATTCCGGCCTCAAACTCACCCGGACGTGCTGAAACAACTAGTATAGCAACGTCAGCCTCACTCGCACCAGTAATCATATTTTTAATGAAGTCCCTATGACCTGGGGCGTCAATTAAAGTATATTCATATTTCTTTGTTTCGAATCTATAGAATGATAGGTCTATTGTTAGACCACGCTCACGCTCTTCTTTAAGCTTATCCATAACCCAAGCGAATTTGAATGACTCCTTACCAAGTTTCTTCGCCTCCTCCTCATACTGTTTAATTACTCTCTCGTCAATCGCTCCAGCCTCATATAGTAACCTACCCATTAAAGTAGATTTTCCATGGTCTACATGTCCTACTGTTACTAGGTTTAAATGGGGTTTCTCCCTAGGCATGCTATCTCAACCTCCAATTCAATTCTAAGATTATAATATACACATTTATAAATGATACTCTTATGGAGATATATAAATGAGTAAATAAACTAGTTTTTTTAATACTATCTAGAAGCTAGTGCAATCCTCTCGATTTCAATCCTCTTATTAATTGCATAACTGCCTAGATCATTCTTCGCTGCTAAAATAATTTCTTGCGCCAACGCCTCCTCAATACTCATACGATTATTCCTAGCCCTATTTTTAGCTCCCTCTACAATATTCTTCAACGCTACATCTATCCTACGGAGTGGGGATACGTCGACGGATACGGTGTATGCGGCGCCTCCATATGCAATTGTAGTTACATCCTCACAGGGTCCAGCGTTCTCTATCGCATATACCAGTAATTGAATAGGATTCTTACCAGTCTCAAGCTCGATTATTCTAAATGCAGCTTTTACAATATTAATTGCTTTCGCCTTCTTACCGCCCATCTTACCCGGCCGCATCAACTTATTTACTAACCTCTCAACTATATTAACCTCAGCCTTCCCAAACTTCTTATGCTCATGCCTACCTCCACTCCATGGAACTAATACAGGTTTAAGAGAGATATATTGCTTTAAACTAATATCCCTAACTTCAACATCCCCGAATGAGTATCTACCAAATAACTTTAGTGAAGGAATAGATTTACTGCTCATATTAAACTACCTCTTAGGCTTCTTCACCTTACCAGTTATCAGAAGCTTTAATGGAACTCCATTAACCATAAATACACGGTATCTTACTCCAGGTAGGTCGCCCATCGCCCTACCTTGGGACCCACCGATACCCTCTATCATCACTTCATCATGCTCATCAACGACATTAAGTGCGCCGTCTCCAGGTAAGAAAGCGGTTACTTGCTTACCATTTTTAATTAACTGTACTCGAACACATTTCCTTAATGCAGAGTTAGGCTGCTTAGATTCTATACCCACCTTCTCTAATACTATAGCACGAGCCATAGGCGCACCCTCAAGCGGATCTGCCTTCTCATCTAATCTAAGCATTCTACGCCTATATTTGATATCACTCCATCTAAACTTCTGCCTCTTCATTCTTAACTTTCTAGCTGCAAATAACCCTCTTGGACTCTTCCTTCCCATAGACCATCCTCTCTATATACGATTATATCACCTTATAAAAATTTTATCATCTAATAAGTATATTAGATACATTAAAGAAAGCCTTTGCAAGCTCCCTCCCGATCCTAGCTCTCAATCCTCCCCTACCTATAACCACGCCCCTTTTATCTGGAGGAACATTTATATATACGATTGTACTGCCATCGGATCTCTTCATTATCCTTATACTATCTTCCCTACTTAATCCAAAGAAATTCTTTATGAACGATATTAGATCATCATTATAGATTACTATATATACCTTCTTCTTGAGGTTCTCAGATAATAATTTCGCTAATGCAGATACAAACTTCGTCGGCGTATACTTATTATATTTTAAATAACGTGATACATCGTTTACCAACGGCTTATTTATAAACATCTTATATACATCCCGCTCATGTACAATATAGAATATTATATCCTCGATCATCCTGCATGTAATAGGACTCACTGAAGTAATACCCTCAAATATATTCATCAACAGCAATTCATCACTCGAGAGTTTTATAGGCTGATTACTATTAGCCATAGAAAATATCCTCCGAAATCGGAGCAGATCCAATATCATATATAACTAATGTTGAGATAGAGTGGGGGCGGCCGCATAAGTCGCCGATTTCAATATTTGTTTTAGTAAGCTTAATCACTGGAATCTCCCTATTTATAGACTTGACTAACTTCATAATCTCCTCCTCATGCTCCTCAGGTATATTTCTAGCCAATAAAATAGCTTTTATCTTATCCTGCTCATTACTTAGAGCCCACTTAACATTATTAAAGCCTATCAAAACCTTCCCTGTCTTATATATGATTGGGAGATTAGACTCTATCTTCTTAATATCCGTTATATTAACCCACCTCCATATATAAATCTACCGAACCAGTGCCAATAGGTACTCTTGAACCTACAATAATATTCTCAGTAGGCCCTCTTAACAAGTCCTCCTCACCCCTCACAGCAGCCCCGACAAGCACTGGAACCGTTATCTCAAACGCTGCCCTCGTCAGTACAGAGTCTTTAACCGCCACTACACCATACCTACCCATCTGCCTAATCCTACCATCCCGCGTCATAATATCTGCAACAAGCATAATATGACGATAATCTACGTCTAGACCCTGTTCCTCCATTACAGACTTAATCTCATTAATAATAGCGTTCCTAGCCGCCTCAATACCTAATACTTCATATATTTCAAATATATCATTTGTAATCGTCCTCACAGGATCTACACCTTCAAATAATAGGACCTCCTTTAAATTACTTCCCGCAGTATATATAACCCATTCCTCTTCACCAGTCTCTTCATTCACAATCTTCTCCAGCGTCACCCTCACTACATTTGGTATGCCGGCTATATGCCTATCTAAGAACCGGTCTCTAGCCTTCCTCAATTTCTCTAGTATAACATATTCGTCAGTCTCGTTTTCCTTTATCTTGATATTAGGCCTTATAATTAAAGTATCCTCCTTCAATTCAGTTGAATATCTCCTACTAAATATTCTCTTAACCTCTATCGGACTCTTCCCTACCGCCTTCAATGACTCTAAATCTAGTTTAAATATTATGCTTCTATTTATCAAGTCGATTGTAGCTTCCTTAACCACGTCTCTAAACTGAGTAGCTTTAATGCGATTCGCAACTGCCTCAGCTTTCTCCTGTGAATACCTATGTTCCTCATCTAAATAGATGATCATCCTTGGTGTGGAAGGTTTCTGTTTAGCGTCGATAATTTCTATAATTCTCGGTAGACCTATGGTGACGTCTTTCTCTTTTACACCAGCATAGTGGAATGTTCTTAAAGTCATCTGTGTACCAGGTTCTCCTATTGATTGCGCTGCAACTACGCCCACCGCCGCCCCAGGGTCTATCTTAGCGGTCCTATAATTTATTACAGCCTGTCTAATAGCCTCCTTAGCCACCTCCTTATTCGCCTTCTTCTCAATAAGCTTACTCCATAATTCATCCCTCAATGAAGATGGGATCTCAGATTCAACCTTCTTCAATAACTTCTTAATATAGTCTTTAGTAGCCCTCTTACCCTTTGGATATAGCAGTGATATCGAGTCAATCAGCCTATCAATATTCACAGGCTTACCATGATCACTTCTAGCCGGATCGACAGCATCTTCACCATATTTAAACTGAACTATCTTACCATTCGATGTTCTTACTACGAAGTCATGGTCGACATGTAGATCCTCTAGCGAATATACAAGACGCCTATATAAGTAACCACTCTGCTGGGTCTTTACAGCCGTATCCATCAAACCCTCTCTACCACCCATACTATGGAAGAAGAACTCTGTCGGAGTTAACCCGCTATAGAAACTACTTCCTACGAACCCTCTCGCCCTAGCCCCTATGTCACCCTCCTTAAATGTCGATAACGTTCTATTATCAAATCCTCTTGATATCCTCCTACCACGTATAGTCTGCTGTCCCAGCATCGCAGTTAACTGTGCAACGTTAATGTCAGTCCCCCTAGCTCCACTCATAACCATGATATATAGCGGATTATCTTTACTTAGATATTCGAGGGCTATCAAACCGGCTTGTGTCCTAGCATCCGCCAAGACCTCATGGATATGTTGTTCTAGGCTCTCTTCAGGAGACAATCCCTTAATCAACTCAAGTTCACCACGTCTATATTTAGCAATGATCTCGTCAACTTTCTTAATAGCCTCCTCCTCAATTTTCTTAATCTTTATAATAGCCTCCTCTGGAAGCTTCAGATCCTCAATATCAATTGAGAAGCCTGTAAATGTTAGGAACCTGTCTAATACTCTAGCGAACTGTGTAATAAACTTTCCTCCAAAACGGTTACCATACTCTCTTACAAGCCTATGTAGTACACTATCAGCCTGCTCAGCCCCAATTGAATTCTTATCTATAGTACCTTTAAGGAGGACTCCTTTCTTAATGATAACATCCTTATCTAATTTAGATTTCAACGAGTATGTAAATGTCTCTGGCAATAATATGCTAAACAATGATTTACCCGAGTATTTCCCTCTCTTATGCTTCTTAATTAAGTCCAGCTTTGCAACCCTATCATATGTCGACAATAGATTGAAGAATAGATCCTTACTTAATTCATTACCCTCCATAGTCAAGATAAATGCAGAGGTAATGTAATCTTTTCCGAAACCTATTATAGGAGCGCCGTATCTAGGACTTATTATCTGGTTTTGAACCAGCATTAATGCCTTAGCCTCAGCAGCCGCTTCACTATTCTGCACTACATGCAGATTCATCTCATCCCCGTCGAAGTCCGCGTTATAGGGTGGACACACCGTTAAATGCAGTCTAAATGTACGGTAGGGTAAAACCTTAGCCACATGAGCCATTATAGACATTCTATGGAGAGATGGCTGCCTATTGAATAATACTATGTCACCATCCATAAGATGCCTTTCAACTATATCACCTACCTCAAGCATCTCCGCAACTTTATATCTATCTGCATACTTTAGATACATCCTATACCCGCCTTTTGTGGCTTTAATTACGTAATTAGCTCCGGGATGAATATCAGGACCGTTTATAACCAGTTTCCTCAGCTCTTCAATGTTATAGGGTGTGACTATCGTACTAACAGTCAGAATCTTTGCAATCTCCTCTGGAACACCTACTTCATTAATATTTAGATTAGAGTCTGGTGAAATTACAGTTCTTGCCGAGAAGTTTACTCTCTTTCCAATCAAATTATTTCTAAATCTACCTTCTTTACCCGAGAGACGCTGTGCAAGAGTCTTTAATCTCTTAACGCCTCTATGTGTGGATGGAGGTATACCAGGTAATTCATTATTAAAGTATGTTGCCACATGAAGCTGTAGAGCATCATAATCATTCTTCAACGCCATGGCAACGGATCCTGCAGCTTTATCACGCTTAATCTTGTTATTTATCTTTATGACATCTACCAGCTTATGTGTCAGGTCGTCTTCACTACGCTCACCAGTTTCAAGTTGTATAGATGGCCTTACAGTTAAAGGTGGGACAGGCAACACTGTAAGTATAAGCCATTCAGGCCTCATCGCCTCCTTATCAAACCCATACAGTATCAATTCATCGTCGGGAATCCTCTCTAAAATATCTCTAATCTCACTTGGAGAGAGCTCTATCCTTCCTGCCTCAACATGCTTATAGAATTTATAAGGCTTTTCAAACTCAATCTTTATACTACTTATACCACAATGTGGACATCTTTCTACGGAGGAAGCCTCCTTAATAACCTTCTTTACAAATGCTTTATACCTATCCGGCAGATGCTTCTTTAGAAATTCAGCCCTCTTTATATATACAGGTATCTTCTCAGGGTCTAATTTAATCCTTCCACAATTGTGACAAACCCCTCTTAATGCATTGTAGATATGATCAGCGAATAGTACGTGGACTACAGGCAGTGACAGTTCAATATGTCCAAAATGACCTGGACAGTGATCCCTATCATTACCACATATTGGACAGTGTGAACCGGGTTCAGGGGCCCCAAACCTTGGATCTAAGAGGCCTCCGACGGTAGGAGCCCCGACTTCGTCTCGATACGCCTCATTAGTAACTTCAACGACAGACATATTCCTAATTATTTGGGGTGATAAAACACCGAACTTAATTTTAGATATTCTATATCTACGCGCCTCTTCTAATAATCCTTTTAATTCACCGACTATCCTCTCGCTCATTAAATCACCTCCTCAACATATATCCTAGGATATATCGCCATACTCTTCAACTCATCTAACAGAAGCTTAAATGCATAAGATACATTGACAGGAACTAGTGGAGCGTCTGGACCATGGACCGGACACACCAACTTTCTATTTCTAGCATCATAGTAACCTTCTAAACCACATTTTGTACATACGAAGATAGTTGTCCTATCCGATGCATCAAGTAGACGCTCTTTAATAATCGATGAAGCACCATATGCGACAAATACGTCTTTCTCCATATCACCTATTCTAAGCCCACCATCTCTCGACCTACCCTCAGTCGGCTGTCGAGTTAGAATCTGGACGGGGCCTCTCGCTCTAGCATGCATCTTATCAGCAACCATATGATGAAGCTTCTGATAGTATACTATTCCTACGAATATATCAGCTTTAAACTTCTTACCGGTTCTACCGTCGTACATAACTTCGGTTCCCATAGGCTCGAATCCCATGGACTTCAGTAACTTACCTAGATCCTCATAATCATACGAGATAAATGGAGTACCATCTACAAATCTACCAGCTAATGCACCGTATTTACCTGCGATGGATTCGAGGAACTGGCCTACAGTCATCCTTGATGGAAATGCATGTGGATTAATCAGTAGATCTGGTATTATTCCATCTGCAGTATATGGCATGTCTTCTGGAGGAGCAAGTAGACCTACTACACCCTTCTGCCCATGTCTTGATGCAACCTTATCACCTAATTCAGGGACTCTATGCTCACGTATCTTTACTAATGCAGTTAACTGTCCCTCTTTATCTAAAGTAAGCACTACTCTATCAACTACTCCAGTAAATTGATCTAGAGTTGTTGAATAATCTCTCTTCTGCTCCGTTAATCCAGCTTCTTCATATTCCACTAGGAACCTTGGCGGTCCCGTCTTACCTATTACAACATCACCCTTCTCGAGTTTAGCCTCTAAATATGGTAAACCATCTTCTTCAAGACTCCTGTATGCGTCCTCGCCAATATAGTTTTTAACGTCTTCACCCGGCTTTTCAAAGCGGTCGCTGACGCCACCGCCATGAAGTCTAGCTGTAGATTCATATGTTTTATAGAAGAACGATCTAAACAATCCTCTGTCGACGGCCGCTTTATTAATAACTACAGCATCCTCCATATTATAACTTTCATAAGACATGATAGCTACTACTAGATTCTGCCCGACGGGTCTATCGTTCAAGCCGATTAAATCCATAACCCTAGTCTGTACAATTGGCATCTGCGGATACTCAAGTAAATGCCCTCTCGTATCCATGCGGAGCCTTATATTTGTATATGGAATCCCTAGAGCCTGTTTAGCCATCGCAGCTTCATATGAGTTCCTAGGTGATTGATTATGTTCTGCAAATGGGATTACTGAAGCAGTTATTCCTAGGAATAAGAATGGAGATAGCTCCAAGTGAGTATGGTCTTTAGTTAATTCCTCCGGGAAGAATGCAGTTAATACATTATACTCCTCATTCGCATCTATCAATTCAATAACACCTATCTTCAGTAGATCCGTGAACTTAAGCTTTCCTTCAGCCACCCGCCTGATATGTTCATGCGTCAATAGAGGCTTTCCATCAACCACTCGAATTAATGGACGTAGTATTCTAGCGCTACTCGTCTCAATATATACTTCAGGAACAAGTTTATCCTTATTATAATTCCTTACCGCTATACTTATGTCAGGGGGAATTAGACCTCTCCTCCTATATCCTCTCAGTCTTTCGACGAATGTCATTGGATCAGACACAAACCCGATAAAATCTCCATTTAAGAAGACTCTAGCGCCGCTCTCCCATAATCTATCATCTGCCTCTTCAACTTTAACCATACCCTCCTCCATTAGGATTCCATATATTTTATCTGGGGGATACTCGTTAGAAACTATTGCAGATAAGGCGAGGTTCTTAACTAATCCGATATTCTGACCCTCTGGACTCTCTACAGGACATATCCTACCTAGATGTGATGCGTGGACCTCCCGGGCCTCAAACTGCGGCCTACTTCTACTAAGTGGGCTTTGAATCCTTCTTAAATGGCTTAATGTAGATAAGTAATTTGTACGATCCAGCATCTGGGTAACTCCAGTAGTTCTCTGTGTCCAAGTTCCAGTAGCTAAGGCGTGATTAAAACGATGTGTAATCTTACTTGAACGAACAAGATAAGATAATTGAATTCTAGATTTATACAAATAGTATTTTGTTATATTGTAATGTAGGTCTTTCAATAATGATTTAAGAGATTTTGCAAATATCTGGCCTAATAAGGGGCCAGCTAATCTCAGACGTTTATTCGCATAATGATCTCTATCATCCGGGTTTCTCCATCCCAATTTAAGTTCAATAGCCCGCCTCACCATCTCCGCAAGGAGATAGGCCTTCCTCAATCTATACTCCGGGCCTATACCAACATGTGGGAACAGATACTTATCTAATATATGCCGAGCTCTATTCTTACGTCTCTCGATAGGCTGTTGAGCCGCCTGAGTCCTATTACCAATATATAGCAATGCATCTTCCTGGGTGGATACACTCTCATACTTCTTTAATACAGGATAAAGTTCCTCAATAATTTCTTCCCTCCTAGATACAGCCTCGGCGATCTCACCCTCTTTAACCACTCCTAAAGCTTTCATCACGATCGGGAATGGAATCGGTGTTAGAGTGAATGGGATTGTGACATATATATTATTCTTTTTCACGGTTACCGTAACATGATTTCTAAGAGAACCTTTTACAGACAGTATCATTGAGATATAAACCTTTGTGTTAGATACCTTCTCAACCCTGGTGATTATACTATTCGAAGCGAGATCCTCTAGTGCAACTATAGCTCTCTCACTACCATTAATTATGAAGTATCCTCCAGGGTCATTTGGATCCTCACCATATCTAATTAACTCCTCCTTAGACTTCCCGTGAAGTACACATATCTTCGATTTAACCATAACTGGAATATGACCAATCTCAACATTATCCTCGATGTATTCAAATCCACCCTGCTTTCTCTTTATAGTAGCTATTATAGGCGCTGCATATGTTAATCCTCTTAATCTACATACTGCAGGTATATAACCACGCTCCTCATCAAGAGGAGAGCCGTCGACATCCTTTATACGAGGCCTATCAACCCTTACATCAGTTATCTCATAGATTATCTCATCGTTAGGAGCAATTATTTTAATTATTTTATTTTCTTCAATGATCTCCTTAATTCCCTTCTCAATAAATTCATTATATGAATCTATATGCTGCTTTGCAAGACCAAACTCTCTTATCATAGCCTCAACTACAGGCCAGGTATCATATTCTAGAGGTTTTGAAACTAGATATTTCTTTATATCTAACCTTCTCATATTAAACCACCAGCCTATAATAGACAGTTTCACCGGCAGTAGGGCTTTTACGTATAATCTTAATCACATCACCCGGCTTAGCTCCAATTACTTTCACAACAGGATCATTTCGGGATATATATGGTAATTTAAATGGATCTCCCCCAGCATACTTCTTAATAATCTCCTTCTTCTCTCTCTCATCTAGTATAACATGCTTAGGAACAAGTTTATGAGATAATATAATATTTTTAAGCTTTTCATCCATACTCAGTACAACCACCTTCAGATGATATACCAATACCTATTTATAACACAATATACGATTAATTTAAATTTTTATACAATGTAAATTATAGTTAACATCAAAACAATTAAGAAATATATTGTAGAGGGGATAATGCGGGCCCGGCGGGATTTGAACCCGCGACCCCCGGGTATGAAGCCTTTTTCTTCCCCGGTCCTATCATCCTTACGTCAACGCTTTTATCCATATGGATAAAAGCCCGGTGCTCCACCTGGCTGAGCTACGGGCCCGTCCAACGATTCGATATTAATTAGGTAATATATAAAAATTTTTAGCTTTAATTAATTAGTATCCAACCTTAGATTTAGATGCTGGTTGGTTATATTGACGCTATATATTATTGGCTTAGGAATTAGAGAGGAGACTGAGCTTACAGAGAAACTTATCAGTATACTTAGGAGATGTAAATATGTATACTGGGAAAATTATACTAGCCCAGCTACATACAACCTTAGCGACATAATAAGAATATTGGAGAGGGAAGTCAGGGTATTGAGAAGAGAGGATTTGGAGGAAAGAATCGAGGATATTATAGTCGATGCTAAGAAGGAAAATGTAGCAATACTTGTATGCGGAGACCCTTTAATTGCTACTACACATGTAAACATAATTTTAGAGGCTAAAAGAATGGGGATAGAATATAGAGTCTTTCATGCATCATCTATATTATCCGCTGGAATCGGAGAGAGCGGCCTACATTTATATAAATTTGGTCCCTCGGGAACGATTGTAAGAGAGGAGAAGGTGTCTAATAAGAGAAACATCGATATTCTTAAGTTTAATCTGGAGAATGGACTCCATACACTATATTTCCTAGAATATGATAAGGATGAAGAGTATATCATGCCACCATCCTACGCTATTAAAATCCTCTCTAAATACGCTGGAAACATCCTATCTAACTATAATCCATATATTATTATATTATGCGGCATAGGGACCCAGAATCCATACAAAAGAGCTTTAAAATACAACGAAGTAATTAAGTTACTGAATAAATTACCTGTAGATAAACCATGTATTATTATAGTCAGCGGCCAACTCCATTATATGGAGAAAGAGTATATCGAGAAGGTACTCCGGTGAAATACATGGATATATATAAGGAAGTAATAAAACACGTCTATATCAGTCAAATAGCCAGGGAGAATACATTGGATAAGATAAAGGAAAAAATAAGATACCCTAATCTTGACGAGATTCTAGAGTCACTTGTTAATAGAGGGTGTATAGAAATTAAAAATAATAGAGTCTTCGTAACTGAAGATGGAAGAAAATTAATAAAAGTAGGATTGATAGGAGGTACATTTGATATAATTCATGTAGGACATATAGCTACATTACATGATGCAAAGAAATTAGTGGATGTTCTGGCAGTCGTAATAGCACGTGATCAAACAGTTTATAAAAATAAGGGTAGATACCCGATTAATAATGAGATAATGAGGCTTAAAGTAGTAAGCGCACTAAAAGATGTAGATGTAGCTATATTAGGTGATGAAATGGATTTTATGAAGCCTATCAATATAATAAAACCTGATTATATTTTCCTAGGCTATGATCAAGAGCTTCCAAATGCAATTAAAGATAGAATACCTAATAATATTACAATTGTAAGGCTTAATACTGAAATAAAGGGGGTTAAGACTACTTATATAATTAGAAAATTAAGAGAGATATTTGGATTGTAATTACTCCATATTTAGATATATGACGACTTTAATTTTATCACCATCCTTCAGTTTAAAAAACCCTCTTAAATATTCTGGGGCGATCACCTCAAGCATATCAAACCCATATATCGATCTCTCAGCATATATTACAGCGCCGTCAATCCTATCATTGATAATCGCTTTAAAAGCCTTTACATCACCGAATACCCTCTCTTTCGTCCTAAAACCCTTAATCTTATAGCCATTTAAACGCCTGAGAAGCCTATTTTGGTAGATATAGAAGGGATTCTTTAATCTTACATTAAGAGTCCCAGGATAAGGCTTAAACCCGAGTATCGATTCAAATTGAGTAACATACTGCTTCCTACTCATATAGTATGCTCCTTCACCCAATCCCGTAGAGACATATCCCTCGAATACAAATCGCCCGGGATTAACATATACGTCATTAACATATTTAATATAATCCTCTATCTCCATCAATCCCTTTTCGGTTATCCTGATCCATAGTACCCTATTACGAAGCTCCTTATATATATAATCCTGTGTATGAAGCTTATTCAAAATTCTAGATACAGACTGCTGACTAACACCTAAAAAATTAGCTAATTCAGTCGTAGGCGCTTTAATCATCTTTTCCCCAGCACCTAATTTGTATAAGTCAAGTAGATAACTCCGGATTAGACGGATATTCACCTAAACACCCCTCCTATACTTTACATATATAAAATCTTCTTTAGAACGTTCCAATTGAGACCTCAGCTGATCCAGACGTCTTTTATAATCTGGTATAAAGTAATTTGGAAAATATTTGGTAGATAATAATTGATATGAACTTGAAAGAAAGTTTAGATGATTAGATGCTGAATGTATATCGTCATTAATCAAGTTATCTATATAAAGCCTCCTAACCTCCCCGAGAAACTCGAAATATGATTCGACTATTATAGTTTCATCAAATCTCAATAAGTCGTCAATTAAATTATAACTACCTGTAAGATATATATAGAATAAAATTGCTTCGATAGACTCTTTCATAACATCCTTAAAAATCCTATATAGCATTTGCTTATCATCATGCTCTACTATAATTGAGTATAGCTCACCAAGCATTTTCATTATATCTATAGTCAGTTTCTTAGCATTATCAAAATCATTATTGAAAAGTAGATTAATTAACGATCTATTATATGTAATTAATGTACGTGATTTAGAATAGATTTTATTTCTTAATGAATCGATCTCTTTATATCTATCTTCCAAGTTGTTTAGTATCTGATTTACGAAAATAAGTAGTCTTTTAGACTCTCCATACAATTTCGACACCTAAATTAATGATTTACTCACAATTTTATAACCATCTTTATCAATAGTCATTATATCAATTTCACTTCCACTCAATACATCTCTCTTTATCGTAGCCTTGAATGCCTTCAATGCAATAGAGAAAGCCTCCTCACTACTTATATCGATTGAATATTCGGAGTCTAGGATTCCAATAGCATTTTCAGCGCCACTACCAATAACTATATAGTCATCTCCTATCAAAGAACCGAGTGAGTCAAGTGAATATAACTCAGGTTTATTTAAATAGCCTCCTATGAGAATTTGGGTAAAGTATGGGAATAGTCTTCTGTGATACATTATTACAGACGTCAATTTTGCTATCGACCTAACTTCTAAAGGCCTATTTATCGTCCGGTATCTTAAATTCGCGTACCAACTAACTTCTTTAAATAATTCCTGCATATCGGCTACAATTCCGGCGGCAGCCGCACCTACATAATTTGTAATAGGAAATATCTTTCTTACACCGCTACTCAATACCATATTACCTAGGATATAGGCCTTATCAGCTGCGAGTAATACACCTCCATTATATTTTAATCCTATTGCAGTCCCACCGATATAGGACATGAAATCCACCTTATAATATAGATTCAGTAATCACTTAAAATAATATGTTTAAGCTCTAGCTACATTAATATCTAGTTATTTTATAAAAATAGATGTTTAACCCGAATTTTCTTATTATCACGATGATACATTTAATATATAGTAATGAATCCCTGGGAAAAGTTGAAGCCACCTTTAAAATGTGATGTACTCGAGGAGGAAGCATTCTCTAAAGCCTCTAAAGCCGCAAATAAAATACCTTACCAAGGTAAGTTACGCACAGCGAGGAGGAGAGAAGAAGCACGTGTAATGGTTCTTGCAAATGTATTTGAAAAACATCTGAATAGGGCGATTAAGATCCTATCGACATATTTCGAGACAGATGAATTCTATAGGGAGTTAGTAAAACTTTACTTCAGCGAGGGAGATATAAAGAGGATATTAAAAAGATTTAGAGGTCTTCTAGAAGTCATAAATAAAATTAGAGGAGATTATATACATCGAATCAGTAGAGAAGAGGATATATCTAAATTAACCAGAATTCGACGTGAAGCACAGGGTAGGATAGCCTCCCTGATAAAAGATATCGCTGAGGATATGGATATAGTGATAGACCTTTATAAATACTGTAGAAGACTACCTAGTTTAGATCTCGAATACCCAGTTTTTATAGTTGCTGGAGCCCCGAATACAGGTAAATCATCATTAGTGAAAAAACTATCTACAGCCAATGTAAAAATAGCGAGTTATCCCTTCACTACAAAGGAGATTCATGTAGGTCATATGAGAGAGAATTATTTTATAGCACAATTCATAGACACTCCAGGTCTTTTAGATAGGCCTATATCTGAGAAGAATCCCGTCGAAATGAAAGCGATCCTAGCATTGAAATACTTAAAAGGAGAAATAATATATCTTTTTGACCCAAGTCCAGAGAGATACTATGATCCCGATAAACAATTTAATATATATTTCAGTATCACTGAATCCTTCCCTGATAAAGAAGTCTTACCTGTAATTAATAAGGTAGATTATATAGATGGAAATGTATATAACGAAATTAAAAAAAGGTTGGAGAACCTGGATTACCTCGAGATCTCAATATTAAAAGATATTAACATATCTATGTTAAAGAAAAAGATTATTGAATATATTAAGAAAAATTATCTAAAGCTTAGGACATAATAAGACTGTCTTTTTTCAATCATAATTTTCTTATCACTAAATAACTTAGCGACATATATCGCAGAATCCATATGCGGAGTATATTCTGGAACCGAATATAACACCTTTGAGTCCGCAAGAGTCGCTATAGGGATTATCATATCACCAGCATGGATATCGAGACTGGCCTTAGACAAATACCATGATTTAAATTTTATAAAAGCCTCTTCTGATACTTTTTCGGCAGGTTTCCCACGCTCTCCTAAGGAGTCACCACCGGATACAAAGCTATCATATATTCCAGCTAAAACTATAGAGGTACCCGGATCCAATGAGTCACGTCCATACTCGTCAAAGACTTCTAGAGGGACGTCTATAAAACCTTTAATTAACTTCTCTATAGTCTCCCGCTGCCTATTCAAAACATGTCTAGGAAGCTTGTATACAACGTTATAGACTAATACTTTAGATATACTATTTCTCTCTATCCTCTCCCACCCCTTCAACTCCGCTGGCTCAACATAAACATCAACTATACCTCCACCCCGAGGATAAAATCCGCGTCTACGTATTTTAATATCGATGAAACCCCCATACAGGTGGATCAGTCTCGAGTATATTGCTTTCATATAGTCAATAGGTGGACTCCATCTAACGTCTGTACCACCTTTTAACGTAAATTGAGAGGGGGAATCAGCTAATAATAACGGTGGTATCAATGCTTGTAGAATGAGTGAAATACTTCCAGCGGTCCCTATATCATATGTTCCTCTAATTGCCTTTATCTTTGAGAAATTCATCGTAACTCTAGTGGATCCTACATATAATCCGTCGATATAACCCCCAAATACATTATTCATTATTTTAAGTAATGTCATATGCTGTGGACGTAAACCAGGATTAGGTCGTTTAACTCGGATATTGTATACTTCAACCTTAGTATTAAAGGCTGCTGCATATGAAGCGGCATACCTAAGTATCTGTCCACCGCCTTCTCCGTAACTTCCATCTATACTTATCATATTTATCAATTGATTAAGTTTCAAACCCTTCAATTATGTAGGTTTAACCCTCATTATCATTCTTCTACCCATAATCTCCCAATACTCTACATTAACTCCAGGTTCAAGCTTCTCCTTTATCGACTCATCCTCTGGAATCAATGTCTCAAATACCTCGTATGTCTCTAAATCCATAAGTTGAATCACATCCGAAATCGCCACTACCTGGGCGGTTCTCTTATTTATAATGGGAATCTCGACTTGACTATCTACAGGTCCTACAATACTTCTTTTAACCCCATCAAAAATCCCTATTGCCGTTACCCTAGCCTTCGCACTACCGTGTTTACCTGGTTTAGACTTCTCTATACTAACAACTTTACAGGGTTCTCCGTCAATGACCACTAAATTACCTGGTTTTAAAGATCCTAGGTCGACGGGTCTTGTACTCATATCATCACCATTAAATGATGTAGATACTATAATAATAATTTTCTAAATATATTTAAGGGGGTTATCTGTATGAAGCAGACTATTTTAAAGAAGATTGGAGTCGTGATCTCCGAGCGTAATGATAAGGCGATTGAAATAGGAAGAGATACATTAAGATACTTACTAGATAATGGTATTAATTTAATTGTATACCCATCAAAATTCTGCAAATTCCTGGGTTATAACAATATCGAATACACAAATTCTATCCAAGAATTATCTGGTGATATAATAATCAGTATAGGTGGCGATGGAACAGTATTAAGGACATTTCTTTTTCTTAAAGATAAAGAAACTCCGGTTATGGGAATAGGATTAGGCGAAAAGAATTTTCTAGCATCTATACCTGGAGACAATTTTATGGAGGGGTTAAAACGGTTACTTGATGGAAAATTTTATATAAGGAGGGAGATGAGGTTAAATACTGAAATAGAGGGATTAACATATACTCTACCACCTGTTTTAAATGAAGTACTGTTTATTACTGGGACTCCAGGTAAAACTATCGACGCATATCTTGCAATCGATAAATATGGTAAGGAGATATTATGGAGTTCTAAGGCTGACGGAGTTTTAATATCTACGCCAGTGGGATCTACAGCTTATGCATTTGCAGCGGATGGACCCGTTTTAGACACTGATTTAGATGCTATATTAATAGTACCCCTCTTACCCGTCGATAGGAAACCAATTTATGTTGTAAATTCAGACATGACTATACATACATGGGCCTCAGAGAAGAGAAGTAGACCGATGGTGGTATTAGATGGGCAAATCACAATAGAATTAGAGTGTAATCAAGTCGTTAAAGTATTTAAAGCAGATACCCCAGCAAACTTAATTACATTTGATAAGAAAACAAATATAGTTAGATTGAGGAAGGCCTCCGGATATGCATAATAAAAGATATAGGATAATAGACACTACAGCACTATTAATGTGGCATATACCATTTGATACAGATGTAATTAATGTTACAACGGATAGTGTATTAAAGGAAATTAAAAAAGATGAACTTACAAAGTCGATCGTAGATAGCTATTTAGAGGCTAAAAGAATAATTGTGAAGAAGCCGAAGAAGGAGTATATTGATAGGGCGTATAGGCTAGCGCTCGAGACTGGTGATAAAATTAAAATGTCAGACACAGATATAGAAATTGTTGCATTAGCATTACAATTAGCCGATGAAGGATCTGATGTTGAGGTTATAACAGATGACTACTCAATCCAGAATATTCTACAGCGGATGAATATCAACATACTGAGTTACTTTAGGAAGATTAAAAACATATATAACTGGGTTCTAGTCTGCGAAAAATGCGGAAAGAAGTATCCAAACGATTACGATAAAGAATATTGCGAAATCTGTGGAGGTAGAATCATTAGAAAGAGAAAAAATCTATAGTGTTTACTTTCACTGATGTCTCAGAGTATATGTAATCCAATCTCTTAAAATAAAATTATTTGGTATGCATTTATATGGAGAGACATGAGTGTTTTTAAAAGCAAAGAGAAATTACTGCCTAGTCATATACCAGATAAGATGCCCCATAGAGAAGAGAAGTTTAAGGAATTACTTGATTACTTTAATCAAGTTATAAAAAATGAGATTAATTATACGCATGTTTTCATAATCGGTAATACGGGTACTGGAAAAACCCTCGTTGCCAGACGTTTCGAAAGTACTATTAATGAAAAAAATATAGAGGATATAATCACAATCTATGTAAACGCTAGGATTGAGAGAATCCCAGGTAATATTGTGAGGCAGATGATTAAGAGAGTTTCTCCATACCTTCCGATTAGAGGATATTCTGTCGAGGAAATGTATTTGCATATGCTATTAAGCGTGTTAGAAAGTGGGAAAAAAATACTTTTGATATTAGATGACGCTGATCACATTTTTGAAAAATACCCCGAATTTATATATAAATTGAGTAGAGTAGAGGAATTACTTGAGAACAAACCAAATCCACTTTCAATATTATTTATATTACATAATAAATATGCATTAAGTAGGTTAGATTCTTGGACTTTAGCTGGATTACGGAAGAATATACTGTATTTTGAGGATTATGATTATGATGAATTAGTTGATATATTATCATTCCGTGCCCAAGAAGCTTTTAATGAGGGAGCAATTGAGGATAGTGCTATTGAAGCCGCCGCAGATATAGCTTCAGTATATACTTATAATGCTAGATATGGAATAGAGCTGCTTTTAAGAGCCGGAGAGATCGTGGATAAAAAAGGAGAGAACGTAGTGAAAGCGGAACATGTGAGAATGGCTAGATTTGAGGTCCCACCTTCGTTTTCATATGACGATATAGCTAGCCTACGTTTGCATGAGAAGATACTTTTATATGCACTAGCTGAAAAACTGAGCTCTGAAGATCGTTCATTTGTGACGACCGGGGAGCTCGAGAGGAGATATAGAGAGATATCATTTTATTTTAATGTAGATCCAGCGGGACATACATGGTTCTGGAAGATGATAGACACGTTATCATCATTTGGAATCGTCTCTAAAAGGATAGTATCTAAAGATATCAGGGGGAGAACTACTCTAATTGGTCTCCCATCCTTCTCGGCTAGCATGCTACTTAATAAACTAAAGGAGATGATTACAAATGAAATCAATAAATATAAAGAGTATCAACTTTAATGAGGTAGTTTCACCAATTAAATTCAAAATTATTGAATACTTATATGATAACCAGTATGCGACCTTAGCAACGTTAATTCAACATTGTAGGACAAGCTATGTTAACATAATGAAGCATATAGAAGCATTAAAGAAAATGAATGTACTCCGAGAACATAGGATAAATAAGATCAGGGTATTTAGCCTAAATTATGATAGCAATTATACAAAGATATATTTGACATTTATTTTTGACTTGAAGAGAGTTTTAAACCAAGAAACTTATTTTGTTTAGCTAGATATATATTAAGAATATTTTTATTATTCAGACAGTCATCACATATACAAATAGTCACATCCCTCTTACAATTGTTTCTAAATTCACATTTCTCACAATCCACATATTTACCGCATATGAAGCATCTGACCTCTGGAGTCAAGATAAGCCCTAATCTTGCAAGTATTTTATTCAAATTGCTTAATGCATAGTAATCTCTAACAATGAAACCCTTCCCTTTAATATATTCAACCCCCTTAATCCTCACCACCTCTCTAAATAAATTCCCTAACCTTCTAGGGATTGAGAATGTTTCACCGTATCTGATCTTCATATATTGCATTGCTACCACCCATAAACTTTCTTAACCCATTCACACAGTTTAGAATACTTTCTTTTAACTAACTTACAGAAAGTCGGTAATGTATATAATGTAAACTTCCTTCTCGACTCATGGATCGATCTGCCTAATGCCTCAGATAATTCAGTAAATTCCTCTCTAGCGTCCCTATTAAATACAAATTTGTATAATCTATACTCTGGAATCCTACCATCATATACAGCACCAGACCTATTTGCATTATAGATTAACCAAGCAATTAAATGACTTAGATAACGTAGGTAAAAGAACTGGCGCTCCTTATTCATTCTACCCAAGTATATGTCTATCTTACTTAGAGCATCTAGTAATTGGATCTTAGCATCAAATTTTAAAACGGGGCTTCTGGCGATAATATCGAAGTAAGTATATATTACATCTTCCCACAGACTTGAATTAGCATCTATCAACTGCTTTATTTCATAATATGATATGGATGAGGATAATCTTCTCAATAATTCATCTAGAGGAAGATTTTCAAGTGACTGTGAAATACTCTCCACAGGAATACCTAGGGAAGCTGCCTGAAGCATATTAATCGCCAACCTTGCATCACCTCGTGCCCTCTCTGCAATTTTCTTGATTATTTCATAGTCAATTTTTAATCCTTCTCTCTCCACAATCCTTTTTAAAAGAATGATGATGTGCTTTGGAGTTAACTGTCTAAATTCAACTACCTTAAATAACTCAAATAGCTTCTTATGCTTTTGAGGATCAGGTACATTAGCCGCCGCTACAACTGGAAAATCTCTTTTACCAGCTATCTCTATAACCGCATCCAATCCACCACGATCCTCTTTAGGATCTATTCCATCTATCTCGTCAAAAAATACAATTATACGCCTCTCCCTACCTGTAAAATATCTCTCTAATGTGTATGACCTGCCGAGCGAGCCTAATTTCTCATAAATCTTCTCGGCGGTTCTATATTCACTCGCGTTCAATTCAACAACATGATATGAAAAATCATTTGCTAATGCATGAACAGCCGTCGTCTTACCGATACCAGGAGGACCCACTAACAATATTCCAGGAAAATCAGATTTACCTTCCTCCCAATTTCTTAACCATCTAACTAATTCCAATTTAGCTTCTTCATTGCCAATTATCTCATTTAAACTACGTGGCCTATGCTTCTCAGTCCAAACCATTTCTACCACTATTGTCCACGGCTACCCAATAATCTACTGAGCTTAGCCAGCAATGCAGTTAATTGAATCTCATAATATGCACTTGTTAGTATCCGATATTCATACTCAGCTAATACCTCAGCTACTTCAGGCTGTAACAAATTCCTCATCATTAGCTCATTAAAGATTAATTTAATTACTTCTTGACCATCTAAATTAGATACACTTATAAAATCAAATAATAGATTTCTTGCACTATTGAAATCACCCATTCGTAGAGCATCTATCATTTTTACAATGGCTTCTGGAGTAGCCTTACCAACTATCGATTCAACATCTTTAACCGTAGGCTTCCCTCCTGTGACGGTGGATACCGACTGAAGAAGATTTATCGCCTTCCTCAAATCACCTAATGATGCTTCATAAATTTTATCTAAAACATCTGGAGAACATTCTACACCCTCTGAATCACAGATCATCTTTAAATATTGAATAGCACCTTCCTTAGGAAGCCTCTTAAATCTAAATATAGCGGTTCTACTTTGAATCGGTGAAATTATTCTAGTTATGTAATTACATATTAGTATAAATCTAGTTACCCTTGCATTAATCTCCATAATTCTCCTCAATGCCGTCTGGGCTTCGGAAGTCATCATATCAGCTTCGTCTAGAATTACGATTTTAAACGGTGCCTTCTCCGAAGGAGTAAAATACTGGGCAAATATTTTAACCCTCTCTCTAATTACATTAATCCCTCTCTCGTCAGATGCATTTAACTCCAATACATAATCTCTCCATTGACCACCATATATCTCTCTAGCTAATGCTAGGGCTGTTGTAGTCTTTCCAGTTCCTGGTGGTCCGGCGAACAACAGATGCGGCATCTCTTTAATATCACCCTTAAGCAGATTCTTCAAACCCTGTATAACCTCCTCCTGATCAACGATGTCATCCAGTTTCTTAGGGCGGTACTTTTCAATCCATAGTAACTCTAATCTTGTTGACATGATTCTCACTAAATTAAAGATTATCTAAAAGAATATAATTAATTTGAGGAGAGGGGAGTGGATAAAAATAAATCGAATAGTGAGATAGAGTTGTTGAAGAGACTCGTGAAATTTCAATTAGTTGAAGTAGTCACTAATGTGAATCTAGACCCTATAAAAACAGCTACATTTTCTTTAGATAGAAAGATAAGAGACTCGAAAATTAAAGTTCCTTTATGGCTTGCCGAGGAATTACTTAAGGATGGTAAGGTTAGAGTCTCTGAAAGCTTATTTAGTTGGCTAAACCAAGTTCTATGGAAGGAAAAAGCTAAATTTGATAAAAAAGGTGCATCCATCTCTAAACAAGATGATAAGTTTTACCCGAATATATTTCTAATAGAGGCTGCTTTAAAGTATGATAAAACTCTAGGATTCGATGAAAACACGATTACTAATGTTAAGAATCTAATCAGATTGATTATAAATAAGAGGGTAGAGGCTATAGTTCGGATGGCGGAGAGTGGGGATACAAGGTTATTTGATAAACTCACACCTGAAGAAAAAGTTCTTTATAAGAATATCCGTAATATATTAGAGAATTGGATGGAGTTTACGGGAGTTGAAGAGTTATGACTTCAGATGAAATTAGTTTAGAAGACTATGAAAAAAGATTTTTCCAATTCATAACCAATTTTAAATCTGGCAACATATACAAATATAGGGAGAGAGTTAAAAGCCTACCGGATCAACATGAAAAAATATTGTATATAGATTTTGATGACCTGGTTTTTTACGACGGTGACCTAGCATTAGCATTATCCGAGAACCCGAAAAATTTAATTAAAGCACTGAAATACGCTGTATACGAGACACTGAAGATTGAGAGACCTCTAGAGGCCGAGGAATTTACACCAGATGACATATATATTGCCCTACGAGGCGAGAATATCGGCCATGCAATAAAATTAAGAGAGATCTCCTCGAAATACATCGGTAAGTTAATCTCCATACAGGGATTATTAGTTAAACTTTCTCAATTATACACAAAACCAGTTAAAGCGGTTTTTAAATGCAGTTACTGTGGGTATGTTACTGAGGTATCCCGCAGTAACCCCGGTGAATCAATTAAAAAACCTACTTGGTGTGAAAGAGAGAATAAAAGGAGAGAGTTTGTATTAGTTAAGGAGGAGACTAAATTCATTGATATACAGTTTGCAAGAATACAGGAAAGGCCAGACGAATTACCTCCAGGGCAGATTCCTAGATTCATCGACATATACATTGAATCGCCTATGACTGAGAAGGCGTATCCGGGAGAGTATGTTAGGATAGTGGGTATACTCGATATTAAACTAAGTCCATCTAAAGAGAGGGGATACGAGTTTATCTTAATTACAAACAATATAGAGAGCCTAGGTAAGGAAGATATTAAAGTAACACTTACGAGGAAAGATGAAGAGTTATTGAAGAAGTATTCTAAAGACCCGGGATTCTACACTAAGGTATTAAGGAGCTTCGCTCCGAGTATATATGGATATGAAGAGGTTAAAGAAGCGTTATTACTTGCAATTATAGGGGCGGATGATAGGATACTTCCTGATGGAACACGTATAAGAGGAAAAATTCATGTTTTACTAGTTGGCGATCCCGGCGTAGCCAAAAGCCAGCTACTTAAGTATGCTGCCATGATAGCGCCTAAAGGACTATATACTAGTGGAAGAGGATCCACAGCTGCGGGTTTAACTGCAGCTGTTTTAAGAGACCCGGGTGGGGGGATGAGCTTAGAAGCGGGGGCTGTAGTCTTAGCCGATATGGGTGTATGCGCTATCGATGAAATTGATAAGATGAGATCTGAAGATAGGGTTGCACTCCATGAGGCGATGGAACAATTAACGGTATCTATATCTAAAGGAGGAATTATCGCTACCTTAAACGCTAGGACAACGATACTAGCTGCAGCGAATCCGAAACATGGTAGATATAATCCTGATCTTTGGTTTAACGACAACGTAAACCTACCATCTACATTAATTTCTAGATTCGACATAATACATGTTATGAGAGACGTACCAGATATTGAGAGGGACGAGAAATTAATTAGACATATGGTAGACGCTCGAATAAAGGAGGCAGTATATGAAGATATATTTGATGTAGCCTTCTTAAGAAAATACATAATTTATGCGAGGAAGCTGAAGGTCACGTTTGAAGAAGAAGCTATAAATAGGCTTATGGAGTTTTATAAGCAAATGCGTGCAAAATATAGTTCAGAAAGAGAGAATATACCTATAACACCAAGGCAGTTCGAGGCGTTCCTAAGGATTGCCGAGGCGAGTGCTAAGGCACATTTAAGGAGAATAGTTACATTAGAAGATGCTGAGGTAGCGATTCGACAAATAACAAAGTTTCTATATGAAGTAGCCAGGGATATTGAGACGGGAGAGATTGATGTAACAATAATCTCTACAGGAGTACCCGGTAGAAAAGCATCTAGGGTGGAGACCGTTAAGAGGATAATAGAGAAAATTCAAAGAGAAAAGAAGGGTGAGGCGGTGCCGAAAGATGAAATCATAGAAAGGGTGATTAGAGATACTAATTTGAAGGATCCAGACGTAATTGAAGAGATAATTGACAGACTTGAGAGAGAAGGTGTAATCTATCAGCCTGCACCATATAAATACTCACTTGTAGGATTCAAGAGAGAGGAGAGGAAATGGTGAAATGGAACTTAAGGAACTTAATCTACCTCAACCAATCCACGAACACCTCAGTAAACTAGGTTATAAAACATTATATCCTCCCCAAATTGAAGCATTTAAAAAAGGAATACTAGACGGAAAAAATTTTGTTATAGCCACGCCAACAGCGAGCGGAAAGACGTTAATAGCTATTATTCTAATATTAAAGCGTCTATATGATGAAGGATATGGCGGGAAATATATTTATCTAGTACCGTTAAAAGCTCTCGCTAATGAGAAATACAATGAATTTAAGTCTCATTTTGATATTTTAATCGGCGAAAGAAAACCTAGGATATCAATAGCAACTGGAGACTATGATACCAGTGGAGAAGAGCTTAAAAAGGCAGATGTTATAATAGCAACGAATGAAAAGATGGATTCGCTGCTTAGGCATAAGCCGAGCTGGATTAATAAAATTAAAGTATTAATTATAGATGAAGGACATACGATAGGATACCCTGACAGGGGACCGATATTAGAGGGACTTATATCAAGGGTTAAAACAGATCTGCCCAATGTACAAATTGTTATACTAAGTGCGACAATATCTAACATAGATGAATTTGCTGAATGGATTAGAGGGGAGAAGGTAGTTACAAATTGGCGTCCAGTTCCACTATATGAAGGAATTTTATATAACCATATAATAGTATATTCAGATTTTAAGGAGATAGAGATACCGAAGTATTATGGAGAACCTATTATCGATAAGATTATAGAAACTATACTTGATAGCGGGCAAGTGATTATATTCACCCAGACTAGATCCGAGGCTAAAAGGAGAGCTAAGCAGATAGGGTACTACATCTCGAAATACCTTCCAAGAATCTATACTGAAGATCAGTTGATGGAGCTTACACGAATTAGTAAGGTGATACTCGAGAAAGGTGAAAGAACCAAGCTTAGTGAAGCATTAGCGGATGTAGTTAGATTCGGCGTGGGTTTCCATCACGCTGGATTAAATCCACAGCATAGAACTATAATCGAGGACTCATTCAGAAAAGGTATAATTAAAGTATTGACAGCCACCCCCACATTAGCTGCAGGTGTAAATCTACCTGGTAGAGTAGTTATAATAACCTATACAAGTAGGAGAAGTGTAGGCGGCTTTCAAGAGGATATCAGTGTATTTGAATATAAGCAGATGGCTGGTAGAGCCGGGAGACCTCAGTATGATACATATGGTGAAGCATTAATCCATACAAAGTATGAGAATATGATTGATGTACTACTAGATAACTATATATTGAATGAGCCAGAGCCTATAGAGAGTCATTTAATGAATAACGAGTATCCTGACGTTTTTATTATCAGCATTGCATCTACACTCCGGCATCTGAATGATACAAAAATAGCGAATTACCTTCGTAATACACTAATTTACCTGCAGAAGGATATAAGATATATTAATCAGAAAATTAAACATGCATTACAGAGGTTGATAGACGGGGGGTTATTAGAGCTAAGGGATATTAGAGGAAAAACATACTATAGGATAACGCCTCTAGGCGAAAGAACCGCTGAATTATATATTTTCCCTTCAACAGCCTCATATCTATGGAGGATTTCAAATGAATATAGGACTTACATACCGTCAGACATAATGTTATTATATCATTTATCTAAGACTAGAGACATGCCCAAGTTAGGATTGAGAAGACGTGATTATAGGCTTATAGTTAATGAAATGGCTAGGAGAGGAGTGGAGGAAGAGTATATTATCAATATTATAGATAATCCGTATAGAGAACTTGTCGATGATGAAGTAGCGGTATGGAAAACCACGTTAGTACTAGATGATTGGATAAATGAGGCTACTGAGGAAGAAATACTAAGTAGATGGGGGGTAGAGCCAGGTGATTTATATGTACTATATTCTACTGGTGAATGGCTGGCATATTCCGCTAGGGAGATAGCGTTGATAGCTGGTAACAAGGAGCTATACAATAGGTTTAGTTCATTAATTTATAGACTGAAGTATGGTGTAAAGTCTGAACTCGTACCACTTGTACAAATTCCTAAAATTGGTCGTAGGAGGGCGCGAGCATTATATAATCATGGATACAAGACACTATCCACTCTGGCTAAGGCTAGGCTGGAAGATCTAATATCCATACCTGGGATAGGGATCTCCACTGCAAAAGAAATTTTAAGGGAACTCTCTAAAATCTTATAGCTTGACACTTTCCAGTAGTTTTTTAGCCTTACTTACAGCACTTTCTATGAATAATCTCAGCGACATCAAATCTTCTATATCTTCCATGGTAATATACTTACTTAAATATTCGTCACCCTCGACCGCCTTAATAAACTCCTTCAAATCCGTAGTCCTTTTCACAGCTAGGATAATACGTAATTTGTCATGCAAAACCTGCCTATCTCCACCCCTTAATGTAGCAATTTGAACCAAAATATCCGAAAAGATCCCAGGGATATTTTCTCGAATATTCTTTAAAGCCTTCTCCCTATTAACCTTGAAATTAGATAATATTTTATTGAGAGTCTCAAGCTGTTCATCTACAATTAAGAAGACTTCTGGAACAACTATCCTCTCAAAACTACTATTCCTTAAATCTCGTTCATGCTCCGAAATTATGTTTTCAATCACAGAACTAGCGTAGCTTCTAGTTACTCGAGCTAATCCACAAATCTTTTCACTCTTGACCGGGTTCCTTTTATGCGGCATTATAGAAGATCCAACCTGCTCTTCTTCAAAACCCTCATCAAACTCATCTATCTCACTCCTCTGTAGATGCCTAATTTCATTTGCAAAATGCTCTAATACTGTGGATAAGACTATTACATCCAAAATTATATATGCCAATCTATCTCTAGGGATAATCTGGGTGTAGAATGTAGCCTTCTTTAGATTAAGATTATTCAAGATAATATCTTCAATTTTATCCATATATGGATAAAGTTCAACCTGAGAGCCTACGGCGCCGCCGATTTTACCAGCTATAAATCTAAAGTCATCCTTTAACCGAATATAGCTTCGATATAGCTCATCTATATATAAGCTGATTTTAAATCCCACTGTAACTGGTAGTGCTGCCCTGCCATGGGTTCTACCTAATATAGGCGTATCTAACTCTCTGTAGGCGATATCAAGGAGCTTCAACAGAATATCCTTTAATTTATTTAATAGGATATTTAGGGCGTCTCTAACCTGCATCATCAAAACATTATCTAAAACATCATTTGACGTCAACCCTAGATGAATATATTTCCCATATTCGCCAGCGGCCTCAGATAAAGCCTTAACTAGTGCCATGGTCTCGTGCTTCGTAATTTTTTCATACTCAACTACGTCGGAATAATCAACCTTCTTAAACATTTTATGAACATATTGAAGTTCTTCCTCAGTATACGGTATAAGCTTCTTTTCAGCCAGCGCCCTTAATAAATTATATTCTACAGATTTAGCATAATCAACCCATGTATTCCGCTCGAATACCTTCCTCATCTCACTAGAACCATATCTATATTCCACTGGATGAATGACCATTATATACACCCTAAAATAACTATATTAAATTAAATATTAAGTAGTGAGAAAATCTGTCTAGAATGATTATAAGTTGCGATGATGAGCTAGATACACAATATTCATCTATATATACAGATATGAAACATCTAACTAGCGACTTATGTAAAATATATTATGAGAAGGGTTATAGGATTCTCAGATTTAATGAATACATAATTATAACACGATACCTGAATTATATTCCATCGATTCATAGATATGAAGAGTTGTCTGAATATATCAAAATCTTTAGGAAAACACTAGTAAATTGGTCGCACGAGGATCTTATAAACCTTCTTATTGAGATTGATAATATATTGGATGGAAGATATATAGCAATAAAAATAAATTGTAATGGTAAGAATGATAAAGCATCAATATTTAGAGATCCACTTGGATTAGCTAGCTTATATAGCAATGAAAAAATACTCTCTGATCAAAAGAAGCTGATATATGGGTTGATAAAAGAAGACTTTAATAGAATCGTATTCTCTGTTCCACCTGGGATATGGTACAATTTCTCTAAGGTTGATAATAGAATATGGTATTATAAAGCGCTAAACGATAGTATGTGGAGGGAAAACCCACATCATATTAAGTTAACTAGTAGTTTAGATAAGGTTTCAAGATTATATCTAGACTATCTTTTAATTAGACTTGAAATGATTAGAAAGAAGGAGAAGATAAAAAATGTTTTAGTAGCATATTCTGGTGGAGTAGATAGTAGTTTAACCGCAAAACTCGCAATTGAATCTGGGTTAAATGTAGAAATCGCAATTATATATTCTAAGGGATCAAAGGATGAGGTAATATATGAATATGCATATAAAGCGTTTCCAGACGCCGATGTAAAACCTATCGTATTTGACCAGGACCAGTTACATAATGATCTTAAATCAATTATTTACGTCGTTGAAAACTATAGCCCTATAAATATTTCAGTAGCTATTCCGGAGTATTACTTATTCGCATATTCAGGGACTAAACATGTTTTTATGGGTCAGGGAAGCGATGAATTATTTGGTGGATATAAGAAGTATGTAGATAACTACGAAATGGCTAATGAATTAATTAAAAAAGATGTTATAAGGTCGTATAGAGCGAATTTTGAGAGAGAAGATAAGTTATCAAGATTCTTTAATAAAGTCCTTTATTATCCACTTATAAGTCCCGCCATAACTATATTCGCCTTGAACCTACCATTGGAATATAAAATTTTGAGTAGAGAGGATCACCTACGAAAATGGGTCGTTAGATATGCATCCAAGTATTTAGATCTTCCTGATGACATCGTCTTGAGGGAAAAGAGATCAATGCAGTACTCTACTGGAAGCATGAAACTACTACGTAAAATAGCTAAGAAAATGAATACTAGTCTGACTAATTTATTATATGACATATATTCTGAAACCGTGTTGAAGTTATATAAGTAGGTATTATAATAATATAATAGCTAGTTCATGAGATGGATAATAACATCTGCATGGCCCTATGCACATGGAACACCGCATCTAGGCAATATAGTTTCATCACTATTATCTGCCGATATCTTTACAAGATTCTTGCGTATACAAGGTCATGAGGTAATATATGTTACAGGATCAGATGAACATGGTACACCTATAGAAGTGAAGGCTATACAACTAGGGGTAAAGCCTAAAGATTTAACTGATAAGGTACACAACGAAATATTAAAGATCTTAAAAGGATTTAAAATAGAACCCGACAATTATACAAGGACACATAACGAGGTTCATATCCAATTTGTGAGGGAGGTCTTCGATAAAATTTATAAGAATGGGTATATATTTACGAAGAAAGATAAATTGTTATACTGTCCTAGAGACAAAATATATTTGCCAGATAGATTTGTAATTGGGAAATGTCCATATTGTGGATATGAGAGTGCGAGAGGAGATCAATGTGAAAACTGTGGAAGACTATTGACACCCACCGAATTAATTAATCCAAGATGTGTAATATGTGGAGAAACCCCTATAGTAAAGGAGAGTATCCACTATTATTTTGATTTAACAAAGTTTGAGAGTATTTTATATAAATGGATTTCAGAGTCTAAAACCCTGAGTGAAAACGCTAAAAATTTCTCGATTCAGATGCTTAAACAGGGACTTAAACCAAGATCCGTCACGAGAAATAATAGGTGGGGAATACCAGCACCATTCCCCGATGCTTCAGATTTAACAATATATGTGTGGTTTGACGCCGTTTTAGGGTATGTATCTGCAGTTAAAGAATTATTTTTGAAAAGAGATATGGACCCGGATAAATGGAAGGAGTGGTGGTGGGATAAAGATACTAATGTAGCATTTTTTATAGGTAAAGATAACATCCCGTTTCATACCATTATATTTCCAGCACTATTGTTAGGCACACATGACCCCTATACATTAAAATTCCATATAGGGTCAACTGAATGGCTTACCTTTGAAGGCAAGAAATTCTCTAAATCCAAGGGAATTGGGATATGGGGTGAAGAAGCAATTTCACTATTACCTGCAGATTACTGGAGATATACATTGACTTTAATTAGGCCGGAGACTAAAGATACGGATTTTACATGGAAGATCCTAGAATATGCCGTTAATGAGGAATTGAATAACCATATTGGAAACCTAGTCCATAGAGTCCTCAAATTAATAGCCAAGTATAATGGTTATAAAGTAATTCCATCGAGCATAACTAGAGATAGTGAAAAAGAGTTAAATAAATTGGTATATGAAGTTAGTGCTAAAGTAGAAGAACTATATTATAACATGCGGTTTCAAAGAGTAATAAATGAAGTTATGAAAGTAGTCAAGAGGGCGAATGCCGTAATTAACGATGAGAGGCCTTGGGAGTTATATAAGACGGATTATAACGCTTTTAAAAGTATGATACATACATTAGCTAAAGTTATTAGAGATATTGCGATAATGTTATATCCTATAATACCTGATACCTCTATCAAGATATTTGACTATTTAAATCTCCCTATGCAGAACCTGAGGTGGGATATAATTGGAAAAGATTTTGATCATGAGGTAGAGATAAAGCGCGACTTCAAGCCTTTATTTAAGAAGATTGATATAGAGGAGCTTAAGAAAAAATTAAGTCTAATGAGGGGTGAGCATATTAAAATTGATGAAAACTACTTGAAAAAGCTGGATCTACGGGTGGGAAAAATTTTAGAGGCGGAGTATAAGAAGGGTTCTACTAAAATTATTAGACTTAAGGTGGATATAGGAGATAAAATTATAAAGATTCTAGGCGGATTAGGAGAATACTATAAACCTACAGACTTAATTGGGAAGACGGTGGTGGTAGTAGCCAATATTAAGGAGAAAAAGATTATGGGTGAATATTCAGAGGGGATGCTACTAGCAGCTATAGATGAGGGAGGAGGAATTAGCTTACTAACTCCAGATAGAGAAGATGTAAAGGCGGGTACAAGAGTGGGATGAGATTAGATTTACATATTCATACATTCTACTCTAGAGACGCTGTAAATACTATAGATGATATTATTAAATTCGCCCGCCTAAGGGGGATTGATGGAATAGCTATAACAGATCATAATCGGATCGATGCAGCATTGAAATATAGTAAAACTATAGATGAAATACTTGTTATACCGGGTATAGAAGTAGATACTAGATATGGTCATATAATATTATTGAATGTACATAAAGAACCGCCAAAAACAGACAATTTAGATATACTGAAAGAGTTTGCTGAAGATGAGAATGGGATAATGGTTCTAGCACATCCATATGCCTCACTTTTTACTAAAAGAAAAAATGTTGAGACTATAATTCATAAGGTACATGCTGTTGAAGTTGCTAACGCCTCAGACTTTAAAGTTGATACAAACTTCAGAAAACTCCTGGATTTAGCCAAGAGATATAATATTGGAATAACAGCGGGAAGTGACTCTCATATACCAGATACAATTGGATATGCATATATTGAAGTTGAATCAAAGGAAGTTGATGAAATTATCAGGGATATTATTAATAGGCGATGTAAGATTTACTATAAGAGTGTATCCATAAATCTAAGAATGAAGAAGATTTTTTACGATATTCTCCATAGAGCCAGGTTGTATAGGCCTTCACCGCCTTAATATGGATAATATCACCTATATTGAGATCATCCCTATCAACAGCAAATATCTTATATGCATAATTTCTCCCTAAAATTCTATCTCCCCTTCTACCAAGTTCATTCAATAATATAGCACCCTTCCAACCGACCCATAACATATTCCGCTTATACAATACTTCATCAGATACTTGAGATAAGATCG
>DQXH01000041.1 GCA_011043415.1 Thermoprotei archaeon
AAAGTTAGTATATAATTTAATAAATATAATGTTATAATAGCAAAAGGAGTCATGAAAACAAGAGGAATTTTATCATCATTATACCTTATTTTCTTATATAATCCATAAAAGAGACCTATTATATTAAGTGTTAGGATAATGATAATGTAGTCGGGTATTATTAGATTTAAGTTAATTATAGGCTCATAGAAGATTAGTACGAAATAAAGTATCATATCGGCTTCTCCAAGTAATATATTTTTGTATCTCATTATGATGTATGAAATTAATAGTACTATGTATATGAAGTAGTCAATAAACATAGTTGCACTAATAAAGACATCTTTATATTTAAAGATGTTATAGAGAATGAAGGGGATGTATGGCATCCAATTATAATCATCTACATAATAATCTATATAATCATCATATGCAGATGGGATCGTGGCTAGCAGCCCTATGATATACTCTATCATTGTTATATAGTATGTAGATGTGGGGAAATTAATGTTATTATTAACTTAATCAGATTCTTAATATATTAGATTTAGGGATAGATTTAGTTAGATTTATGATTGTATATACGTTGGGCCATTCGAATAGGGGTATAGACGATTTTATTAAGATCTTAAGAAAGTTTAATATACGGTCTGTAGTAGATGTTAGGCGATTCCCAACGAGTAGAAAATATCCTTGGTTTAACATGGAGAATTTAAGGGATACGTTGTCGAAAATCGGCGTAAAGTATTACTGGCTTGGAGAGGATCTAGGTGGATATAGGGAGGGGGGATATCAGAAATATATGGCTAGTAGTAGCTATAGTACTGGGATAAGGAAGCTGATCGAAGTAATAGAGGATACAGAAGGCTTTACAGCGATTTTATGTAGTGAAAAACTATGGTTTAGATGCCATCGCCGATTTATTTCAGACACTTTAACGGAGAAGGGCTATACCGTAGTACATATTATTGATTCTAAAAGGACATATACCCATAAAAAGTTACTCCATCGTTGAATGATAATATCTTAATAACGCCTCAGGCAGTACTAGACCCCTATTCATAAGCCTCATGATTAATTTAATAGGCAATGGACTTAGTAGGAAAGAAGTGTACATATAAAAGTCTCTCGGAGTACCGGGTTTATACTCCCTACAACTATCTAATACAATTGTATAGTTGGATATCTTTGCAAGGCTTGATACGGGATTACCCACAATTGAAAATACATGCGAACCCAAGTCCCTTAGGTCCTGGGCCCACTTAAGTACAGCCGGGGTCTCTCCACTACATGATATTAATATACCTAAATCACCTCTCCTCGGTCTTGGAGTATTGCTTCCCCTGGCTTTATATACATGATCCCCTATAGCATATTTAACGTGATTCAATCTAATTACCAGCATAGTCGCCACTTCATCGGAACTCCCCCTCCCACCTATAAATACGTTACTCCTCTTCTCCAGGATATCTAGAACCGACTCATACTCACTTGAATTGATGTATCTGTCAAAATACTGTCTAATATTTTTCTGGAACGTCTCAGTATACCGATTATAGTCTCGGCTATCATTATAAAACATCTCGACTAATGCTGTGAACATCATTAAACTACCTAGTTCAAATATATCACCCATTATCCCAGTAGTAGTATAGTCAAGGGATGGTGGGCGCTCGGCCTCAAGTTTTATACATAAACCATATTTACTACCTAGTTTACCCAATGTAGAATCGGGATTTGACGTAACTACAGCGATCTTGTACTTATCATTATACTTCTCCCTGTATTTAATGTAGTCTTCAGCCACGTTAATCGGCTCATACGACTCACCGCTACCAGAATTTATAATTAATAATACTGAATTGTATCTACTAGATATATTATCTAAAGCCTCATACATCGTATTCCCTGGAAAACCAGTATCCTCAGGTGTTAATACTTGGGGAGCATTCCGAAGCTTCGCTAACTGACTCATCGCAATTTTAATTGAGGAATAGCTTCTTCCAGACCCATAGGGAATAACTAAATCAGACTCCTTTAATAATTCATAGAACTCGTTTATTTTCGCAGTATCCACCGAATTTACATACTCAAATATTCTATCGATGTATCTGAATGTCATTCCCTAAATACACCATAATAATGTATGTTAATATACCTTATTTGTAGCATCCTTATTAGGAGATTTTACTTTTTCAAGTAAATAAATTGTATGTAGTAACTCTATTAGATACTACTATGACTTCGAGTAAATAAATAGTCTAGACAAATCAGAAATGTAATTAGCATCTTGAAAATGTCTAAGAATCCGGATTAAACAAGTTTTATAGTATTATATGCATAAATCATGATAAAAATAATTACATTTAAAAGCAATAAAAAGAAAAATTTAATTACTTATAAGTACATTAAACTCCTTTTATATATGGGGGAGAGAATGTCGCATGTATTGAGAATAAGGTATTTCAACCAGCACTGGGACGGTAGAAGACATTTAGAAGGTAGGAGAATCTACATTAGAAGAATATTCTATAGAGTTCTAGACTCGGTTCTTAAATCGCGTTTCGTTATATTAACTGGCCCTGTTGGAATGGGTAAGACCACTTTGATCCACTGGCTTATAGATAAGTTGGTTGAGAAAGGCGTCAATCCAAAAAATATCCTATACGTTAGTATGGAGGATGATGTATGTGATGTTGAGGAAGCATTAAGGTATTATGAAACTGAGATTAGAATGAGGAAGATCGATGGAGATACGGAGAATATCTACATCTTTATAGATGAAGTATCATTTGATCCAGACTGGGTGAATACAGTTAAGAGGTATATTGACGAGGAGAATATTAGGTTTATTATCTCATCATCCATATACCCATATGAAGCCTCAGAACTGAATGCCACTATAATACAGATCAAGCCGTTGACATTCAAGGAGTATCTAGAGTTCCACGGCTATAAGGTTGACGAGATTCCGTTTGAGAAGCTTGAGATCAGGAGAAAGTATATAGAGTATCTAGATTATTCAGTCTATTTTAAAGCATATTTAAGGACTGGAGGATATCCAGGGCTCTTAGATATTAGGGATGAGAGGTATATAATGGGGTGGATTAAGAATAACGTGATTGATAGGATTACATATAAGATCATACCTAATTTAAAGGGTAAGAGAGAGTCTGTTATAGCTGAGAAACTCTTGAGGATAATCGCATTTGATGCTGGTAAACCAATTAACTATAACAACATCGCTCAACTAATGAGTAAAGATATTAGAACAGTATCAAACTATTTAGAAGCTCTTCAGACTGCATATGTAGTTAGAGTGTTGAAGAACCGGATTGGAGTCGACAAGGGTTCTAGGAAGCTACCTAAGATCCATCTATATACACCAGGATATGCATATCCATTATATCCAGAGAAGTTTGAAGACGATGAATACATAGGTAGACTAGTCGAGGGATTACTGGCGACGTTTCTAGATGCTAAGTATTATTGGAAGAGGGGTGGTAAGGAGGTAGGCTTAATATGGGATAAAGATGGTGAGACGATACCACTTATAATTAGATATGTAAAGAGACTTACTAGAAGAGAGATTAAGAAAGCCTATACAGTTTTGAGGAAACTAGATGGTAAAATCGGCTTAATAATAGTTAAGGACTCCCTCGAGTTCACAGATTTTAATGACGGGAGAGAGATATGGGGGATACCTGCATGGCTATTTACTTTAATGATAGACTCTATGGTATAATTTCAACGCTATTTAGATACGGAGGATATTTAATGTCAGGTAATTTAATTATTCCTTCCTTAATTAATTCCATGATTCTTCCCTTAACCTCTTTAAGAGAGTCTATCAGGAATTTAACTGTATCGCATACCAATTCAAAACCCTCTCTCCCCCATAACATAGTCTTATTGGCAAATAGACATCTGCCACCGCAATATTCATAGTATTTACATGATGTACATGGCTCATCGATCCTAACTTTACCTACAAGCTCCGATGGAGTTGACCTAAATATGTCACCAATTATATTAAATTTATATTCAGGTGCGATTGGACATGCCATAATCCTCCCATCAGTACCTATTGCAAATGAAAATAGCCCTGAGCTGCATCTTAGTGTATATCTATTTTCCCCTGTTAGCATACTCCACATAATCCCTTTAAATGGGGCGATTCCTAAAACCCTTCCATCCTCCATCTCTTTAACCCAAAGCCTTATCAACCTATAGATTCCAGGATTGTAAATATTATAGACCCATGACTTGAAATCCTTATACCTCTGTGCTGGCGGGTAATCCCATAGGGCGTCGAGCTGCCAGTGTATATGATTAAATTTAGGTTGCTCAAGATTCAGTAGATGTGTAACTTCTCTATAGATATCAGAGGCTCCTGATACAGCCATCCTCGCAACCAGATCACCCTGAAAACCATTTTCAATTGCGATGCCTACATTCCTCAATACTTTATCGTATACACCATCACCCCTATAATAGTCTGTGACCTCTGGCCTACCATCTATACTTACGAGGAGTGTATCTATTCTCCTAATATATGAGGGTTTAACCCTATGTAACATGATCCCATTAGTCTGTATAATATAATGTTCAGCAGGTATAGAGTCCATTATAGCCTCCATAAGAGGAATTTTATATAGAGGGTCGCCACCATAGAAACATATTATACGATGTGGATCCATCATAAGAAACTTTTTAAGAATATTTAGATCAACCTGGAAATGAATAGGCATAATCCTTGGGTTAGGCTCATTCATACAGTATCTACACTTTAATCCACATACCTGGGTCAATGTAATGTAGTATAGCATATATACAGTTTTATTTCAATAGAATTAAATAAAAAACATAGTATGATCTATACATTCGACTGCTATGGAACATTAATCGATTGGTTAAATGGGGTTAGAGAGATATTCAGTAAGTTGTATCCAGAGTATTCAAACAAGGTAAATGAATTTATTAGATACTGGGGTGAAGCCGATTGGCGTGAGGTATCTAAGGGGGTATATAAGCCTTATAGAGAGATTTTGAAGATCGGCTTTAAATACGCCTTAGACAAACTTAATTTAGATTATAATGACGATATATTAAGGCAGATGGTTGAGTCGATATACATATGGAAACCATTTCCAGAAGTACCCTTAGTATTAAAAGAAGTTAGGGAAATGGGTGTGGAGCTCGGGATCATCTCCAATACAGATAGAGACTTCATATATAAAAGTATCGAGAATATCGGGGTGGAGTTTGATTATATTATTGTAGCCGAAGATATTAGAATATATAAACCTGATCATAGAGTCTTTATAGAGGCTGGAAGGAGGCTCCCTAAAGATAAGTGGATCCATATTTCGGCATATCCTGAATATGATATTATACCCGCGAGTAAGGCGGGTATAGATACGATATTTATAGATAGATACGATTATATTGGGAGAGGCTATGCTGTGGAGGCGACGTACATTATAAAGAATTTTAGGGATTTAATTGATCTAACTAAAAAAATATTGTGATTTAGAATGCCTCGATAATTCTAAAGTCGGGTATAGGCTCCTTAAGTATCTTAGCTACATCCTTTAATGCTTCAATTGTAATCTCAATATCTTCCTCAGTATGCTGTACACTTACAGTCCACTGTTCATCATATCCAGGTGCTGTAGCTACAACGCCTCTATTCATCATCCCGATGAAGTATGCCCACCACATCCCGACCCGCTGGTACTTTAGGAAGTCATGCCATGTATTTATGTCATGATCTGAGAAGAAAATCGTTCCACTATTTCCAAAATATACTATGCGATGTGGCACACCCTCGTCAGACATTATATCCTTATACGCCTTCACAAGCTCCTCATTATATCTTATACTCCTATCTAATGCATCTTTAGTTAATATTTCATCGAGAGTGACTATAGCGGCATCCACTGCAAGTGGATTGGTGTTAAATGTCCCCGCATGCGGTATTAGGCCGGGACCTACATACTCCATAAGCTCCTTCTTACCTCCTACCGCCGAGATCGGATACCCTCCTCCAATAGCCTTTGCAAATGTCTTAATATCAGGCTTCACATTGAAATACTCTTCAGCCCCGTGATACAACTTACCACTAGTCTTAACCTCGTCGAATACCAGGATAATTCCATATTCATCACATATCCGCCTTAAACCCTTCATAAATTCCTTAGATGGTATGACCATACCCATGTTCATTGCTACAGGCTCCAGTATAATAGCTGCAACATCATCCGGATTCTCCCTAACAATCATTTCTACAGACTCCAGATCACCATACTGTGCTACCAAGACTTCAGATAAAGCACCTTCCGAGACCCCGAGACCACTCGGTACCTTAGCCGGCCTCTTAACCCACCCAGCGGCATATATATTCGGCTTAGTCGCTACCAAACCGAAATCGTGGGACCCATGGTAATTACCTAAGAATTTAATAATTTTACTTCTACCCGTACATCCTCTAGCTATTCTTAATGCATGTAGAGTCGCCTCTAAACCAGTGCTCTGGAATCGGACCATATCTACATTAAATCTCTTACTTATAATCTCGGCAAGCTGATATACCTTCTCATATTCGAATCCTAGTATAGTACCATTCCTCACCCTCTCCTCAATAACCTCAAGTAGCCTTGGATGACTATGCCCTGCTACAGCGACTCCAAATGCAAGGTTATAATCAATATATTCATTCCCATCTGCATCCCATATTCTACTACCCTTTGCCTTAGTAAAATATGGTGGATAAGGCTCCCAAGCCCTATAATTACTATTTACACCGAATGGAATATACTTCTTAGTTAGTTTAAAGATCTCCTTAGACTTCCCAGTCCTTTCACGCCACTTCTCAACTTCCTTTTTAGTCAATGGTGGTAATTCACCCATATAAAACAAATTATATTTAAATAAGTAAATTAATTCTAATCTAAACTTTAAAAGTAATCTAAAAAAAGATATGAAATTATGTATATTCTCTAATCGACCTTCTCCTAATCTTATTATAGAGGAATTCAGATAATCTTTTAATACCCTCTCTAATTACATCTGGTGTAGGTAGGCTATAACTTAGTCTCAAGGTATTCTGCCCACCACCATTTATATAGAACCCGCTCCCAGGTACATAAGCCACTTTAATCGTATTTACAGCTTCATAGAGTAAAGCCTTCGTATTGATTGTCTTCGGTAGATACATGAATACGAAGAAGCCTGCCTCAGGTCTAGTCCATTTAGCCTCCTTAAACATATACTCATCCAATGCCTCCAACATCGCATCCCTCTTCTCACGGTAAATCCTCCTAATTTTAGGTATATTATCTTCGATCATACCCGTTTTAAGGAAGTACTCTGCCACAGCCTGATTAAAGTTAGGTGGACATAAGTCTATAGCCTGCTTCGCGAGACCCATCATCCTAATAACTTCCTTAGGCCCTACAGCCCACCCCATTCTCAATCCAGGTCCAAAAATCTTACTTAATGTAGATAGGTATATCACTCTATCATTCTTATCGATACTCTTCAGCCTAGGTGGAATAGTCTCTGTAAATGTTATAAATCCATATGGATCATCTTCAATCACATAGAAATTATATTCCTCAGCTAGTTCAAGGAGATGCTTACGCCTATCTAGGCTCATTACAGTACCGGCTGGATTATGTCCAGTTGGTATGGTATAGACGAATTTGATATATCCTCCTTTAGAGTAAATCCTCCTCAACTTCTTCTCCAATACGTCTGTTCTCATTCCAAAGTCGTCCAACGGAATCCCAATAAATTTAGCTCTCCAGAAGCTAAATACCTGGACCGCCGCAATATATGTAGGTAATTCTACTACAACCTTACTACCCCTATCTATAGACACCCTACCAATTAATTCGAGAGCCTCTTGACTACCTATTGTAATTATAATCTCGTCTAGATCGGGTTTAAAACCAAGGTTTCTAGACATAAATTTGCTAAGCTCCTTTCTTAAGGATGGCGTCCCTTCTGTAACACCATATTGAAAAGCGACAGACTTATTCTCGATTACATAGTCGAAAGCCTCCCTCAACTGCTCCTCATCGGGAAATGTCCTTGGATCAGGCGCACCACCCGCAAAACTAATTATATCAGCTGAAATGAGCTTAAGTAACTCCCTAATCTCACTCGACTTCATATGTTTAACTCGGGTCGAGAATAAAATCTCTCTATGAAGCATATCCTCACTCATTCCAAGTAAATATATCGCCTTAAAATTAGAAAAAATAAAATAAATACATTTCCACAGTACTAAATTATAATACACCGAGTTTATTACCAATGTAGATGATATAAATCTAGATTTAAATTATCCTTCCCTCTACAATCAACTGGCCGCCGTCAACGATAAATACCTGCCCAGTAATTCCTGAGGAATCTTCATCCGCGAGGAATGTCACTACCCTAGCTATTTCGTATGGCTTCAATATTCTACCTATTAATGTATGATCCCTAGCCCATTCACCAACCAACTCTGATACAGGCTTATGTGCAGCCTTCGATAAAACTTCAAACATCGATAAACCCAGTTTAGTCTCAACTAATCCAGCCGCTACAGCATTTACAGTTATATTATAGGGAGATAATTCTATAGCCATCACCTTAGTCAACCCTATTATACCAGCTTTAGCCGCTGAATACGGTGCCAACGTAGACATTCCAAGTATACCAGCCACTGAAGTAACATTAATTATCCTCCCCCATCTCCTTCTAACCATATATTTCGCAGCCCTTTTACTACACCAGTATACCGAGTTTAAGTTGATATTAATCAATCTCTCCCATAGGTCATCTGGATACTTTAGAAACGGATATGAGATTCCTAAGCCCGCATTATTAACTAGAATATCTACCCCTCCAAAAACCCCTTCAACTTCATCAAAGAGACGGTTTACATCCTCCTTCCTACCAACATCAGCCTGGACTAAAATAGCGTCTTTATTAAACTTCCGAACCTCCTTCAACGTATCCTCCGCAATATCCTTCTTCTTCCTATAGTTTAGTACTACATTAGCACCTCTCTTAGCAAATTCAATAGCAATAGCCTTCCCAATACCCCTCGTAGAACCAGTAACTAATACCGTCTTCCCATCAAACCCCCTTCCAATAGACATGAAGAAAAATTATCATTTACAAAATATATCTTTATCCGTTTCAAGTTAGATTAAAATCCCATTCCAATCAATAAGTGGCATCTCATCCCATCTTATAGTAAGTTATACCTAAATTTTTGATAAGAATTTGTTAAGCCGGGGAGGGGATTTGAACCCCTGTGTAGCTGGTATCGGCTATTCATCGCTTGGGCTCATAATACCAGCTGCAGCCAGCCCCCTAGCCACTCGGGCACCCCGGCATCTATATTCTATTTAACGTAAATAATTTTTAAAGTTATATGCTCCTGAAATCATGTTCAGCGTATGATAATTAACTGGAATTACAACTTGTACTTAGATTAGTTTATTCCTCCACATAATATATAGAATTATGATTATCAGAGGTATCGCGATGATCGCTATGTAATCTATTATTGGAATTATTTTATGCCAGTTATCTCTTAATACGTATCCTGCATATGCAAGCATGTAATTCCATATTATAGATCCGATTAAAGTGAGTATGATAAAGTTTCTGAGGTTCATCCGCGCTAGGCCTGCTGGGAATGAGATATATGTCCTTACACCTGGGGTTATACGCCCAATGAATATTGATATATCACCATATTTTCCAAACCATCTTTTGACGAGGTCTATATGCTCGTTATTAAGCCGTAGATATTTACCGTATCTATCTACAAAAGGCCCGCCATATCTATATCCGATGTAGTAGAAGATTAGTGAACCGGTTAGATTAGCAAGGGTGGAGACTAATGTGACGTCGATTAAATTAAATGAACCCTCGAAGGATTTAAAACCCGCGAATGTAACTACAATCTCACTTGGAATAGGTATTCCCGAGCTTTCAAGCGTCATTAAAATGAATATGCCTATATAGCCTAGATACTCGATTAAATCTGCGAGATACTCTACTAGTATGGCGGTAATGGACATTATTATTAAGAGATATCTAGATGCTATTTATTAAGAATGTTATCTATATTCGAAGAACTATTTAATTAAAATCTTATAGTCGTCTGGAAGATAATCGTATAATATGTCATCAATAGCTTCCCTAGTCGGATACCCTCTCTCGTCCCACTTCCTCAGCTTATAGTATTCTTTAAGCATCTTATTCAAATCGGGAACCATATCTTTGGCTGAGCCCTCCTTCAATGGGGTTAGAAGTTTTTTAGGGAGTTTATCATCCTTATTAGATACTCCTAATCTAATATTGAATAGTCTCTTTAAGTTGAATAGCCTGGACCCGACTTCATGAATCCACTTGGAATTAATATCCCATCCAGTTACATATCTTATGAAGTCAATCAAGTCGGATACGGTTATTCCACCTAGCAGCCCGAATTTACAGAATACTAGTGAATCGGCTAATGCAGATAAATTCTGCATTTTAATAACTAAATCAGCCTTATCCACGGTGGTAAATCTATCTAATTGTCTATCGACACCTATCTCTGGAATAGTTAACCCACGTAGCTCATTTAGATATGTAAAGTCTGTATGCGAACCTCCTCTAGGCTGTGTAGCATACATTAGAGCCGAGCTAAAAGCTGCCCTCGGATCATGCATAGGGACCTCTAAGCCCTTTACTGTAACAGCCAACTCCTCTGCACCGAGTAAATTAGCTGCCCTAGATACGCCTTCCCCTAAGAGATAAGCTAATTTACCCCTCCGATAAGCTATGTCAAGTATAAGTCTCCTAACATCGTCTATAGAACCCCATCTAATAATTCCTAGAGATTCATCAATATAACCCTTTTCATATGCCTCCATCGCAAACGCTATCGCTGAGCCAGTTGATATAGAATCTAAACCAAGCTTATTTACTAGTATATTGAAATCAGCTATAGCTTTTAGATCGTCTATCAGTAGCATAGGGCCGAAGACCGCCATAGTCTCATACTCTGGAGCCTTTACCCTACCCTCCTCATCATGCTCCATAACACCCTCGCATGCGATTGGGCACGAGGGGCATGCTCTCCTCCTAATCCTATACGTCTTATTAACATTATCCCAATTGAACTTCTCTTGACCCTCCTCCCACATACCCAAGCTCCAATTCTTTACTGGTGTATCGCTGAATTCCAATAGAGATGCGACGGATGCCTGAGTACCATACACCCTTAATGGGATATATGTTTTACTTAGCCTTTTAACCAGCTCAACATATTTATTCCTCAATTTATCATCGTCAAACACCTCTGGATTCCTCTCCCCACCTACTACGACAGCCTTTAAATTCTTACTACCCATTACAGCACCTTGACCTAGCCTACCAACTAACCTACCCTTCTCACATACTATAGATGCATATCTAACTAGATTCTCTCCAGCCGGTCCAATTACAGCCGCTTCAATGTCATTTAAACCTAGATCCCTTTTTATGATATCCGTAGCTTCAAACGTGTCTAAACCCCATATACTAGATGCATCTTTAAACTCGATATATCCATCATATGCTAAGATAAAAATAGGCTTATCAGCCTTACCCCTTATAATTAAAGCGTCAAACCCACTTTTCTTCAATAAAGGACCAAATCTACCTCCAGCAGTTCCCTCAGCAAGTAAGTTGGTTAGAGGCGATTTAGATACAACTGCAAACCTCGCGGTCGATGCTGCTAATGTGCCTGTTAAGGGGCCTACTAAATAAATTATTGTGTTATCGGATCCATATGGATCCGTATGTATAGATACGTATTTAATTAATAATGCTACTCCTAATCCAGATCCACCAATAAAAGCCTTATAAAGGTACTCTGGTAACTCAATAACTCGGTAATTCATTAAACTAAGGTTTATGTCAGCTACTTTCCGGTGATACCCATATAATTTACCGGACATCTCGATATCTCACTCTAGCGAACCTTTAAACATCCACGTAATAATCTCAACTAGATCATCCTTCGTAGTCCTCCTAGGACTATGTATCAACAACCTCTCAGCCTTGCTAGCTGCTTCAGCAAGTTCATCTATATGCTCTTCGGATGCACCATCAATATCCGATAGTCTAGACGGTAGATTAAGGTCCTTCAGTAGATTAAATATATATTCAACGGCTTTTGAAGAGGCTTCCCACTCATCTAACTCGTCTTCAACACCTAGTAAATACCCGACCCTCGCGATTCTATATGGAATTACAGCACGATTAAACCACATTACATATGGAAGCGACAACGCAACAGATATCCCATGGGGAATATGATATTTAACTCCAATAGCCAATCCGATTGCATGCCCCTGGCATAGACTACTTTGAACCCAGCTCATGGATGCTAATGTAGATGCAATAAGCATATTATACCTAGCCTCTAGATCACTTCCATTATAGTATGCTCTTCTAACGTATCTTCCGATTAATTCTATAGCCTTCTCCGAGAATGCCTCTGAAAATGGTGTAGAGTCTATAGACATGTAAGACTCGATAGCGTGTGATAACGCATCCATACCTGTTGAGGCAGTTAGATGAGGAGGTAGGGAGACCGTTAGTCTAGGATCTAAAATTATGGTATCGCCTGGAGCATACTCACTATATATGACTAACTTCGTATCGCTATCAGGATCTGTTAACACGATAGCTTCAGATACCTCTGAACCTGTTCCAGCTGTAGTCGGTACTAATATTTTTGGGGTACCTCTCTTCTTAATCTTATACATCCCTAGATAGTCTCTTACTTTACCAGGGTTGGCGGCCATTAGACTGGCTAACTTAGCTATATCTAATACGCTTCCACCTCCAACTCCTATTATAACGTCATAGCCTCTCCTACTATATTCAGCTACATTCTCTGCAGTCGATAAACTGGGCTCGGGCTCAACATCTTTATATACATCGACCTCAAATCCGTTCAACTCCCGAATAACATTTAATATCTTTTCTATATTACCCGATTTTATAAGCCCTTCATCGGTAATTAATAGACCCTTACTACCATTATAATACTTTATTATATCTGGTAATTTACTGATTGAATCTATACCGAAAATAATCTCTCCAGGGCCTTTCCATCTATATGATTTAAAGAATATATCTAATACTCTTTCCATAGGCGATTACCTTAATTATAGGTTATTACATAATAATTTTTAACAAAGTATATTATAAGTTTGCAGATAAAAAATTCATATGTATAAGGTGGTTAAATTGCAGAAGCCTTTAAAAGGTGTTAAAGTAGCTGACTTCTCTAGGATATTGGCTGGGCCATTCGCTACGATGGTATTAGCCGATTTAGGTGCCGAGATCATTAAGATAGAGCCTCCCTCTGGAGACGACTCTAGATATTGGGCTCCGATCATAGATGGAGAGAGCGTCTATTTCATGAGCACTAATCGCGGTAAGAAGAGCATCGTGATTAACCTCAAGACTGAAGAAGGTAGGAAAATAGCATATGATATAATTAAGGATTCAGATATATTGATCGAGAACTTTAGAGAGGGTATAGCTAAGAAACTTGGGATAGATTATGATACTGTAACCCGGATTAAACCTGATATAATATACTGTAGTATACGAGGTTTTAGAAGTGGTACTAGATATACTGAGAAGGGTGGTGCAGACCTAATTATCCAGGCGATGAGTGGGTTGATGGATACTATAGGTGAAGAGGGTGGGGAGCCAGTTAAGGTATCGTTTGCATTATTCGATATAATTGCAGGGTTGATAGCGGTATCGTCAATATTATCTGCATTATATTATCGTAATGTTACTGGAAAGGGTATGAAGATCGAGACTCCATTATATGATTCTGCAATATATTCAATGGTGTATATCCCCATGATATATCTAATGACAGGGGTAAAACCCGTTAAAATGGGTAGCGCTCATCCATCCATAGTACCCTATCAAGCCTTTAAATGTAGAGACGGGAGGTATATAGCTACAGGCGCATTTAATGATGAGATGTGGGTAAGATTTTTAAGAACATTGGAACTTGATGAACTTGCTAAGGATCCAAGGTTTAAAACGAATGTAGATAGAGTTAGGAATAGGAGGGAGCTTATTAAGATACTAAGCGAGAGATTTATGGAAAAAAACTCTGTCGAGTGGCTTAAGAGGCTAGAGGAGAATAGGGTTCCAGCGGGATTAGTATATGGTGTGGATGAGGTGTTTAAGGATCCATATATTGAGGAGGCTAGGATATTAAGCTATATAAAACATTCTAAATTAGGTCTGATTAAACAGATCTTATATCCATCTATAATTAATGGAGAGAGACTTGATATTGATAAGGCGCCGCCTGACTTGGGTGGCGACGCAAGAATAATATTGAAGGAATTAGGTTATGATGATGATTATATTAAAAAATTATTTGATGATGGAGTAGTATGCTGTAAATAGTCACTTATTTTTATCTATAGATTCGTATCTTACTCCATCTCCACCGATTTCGGTACCGATTGGAAGCCCATTCAATATTCTTATAGCTGTAATTATCTGCTGAACCCTCTCACTATCGGTTAGGGCTATCATCGACCCTCCACCGCCAGCACCACTTAATTTAGATCCATATGCCCCAAATGCCCTTGCAGCATATACCAAGTCATTCAACTCCTTGGAAGATACTCCTAATGCATCGAGGAGGCCATGGTTGATATTCATTAACTCACCTGCATACTCGAGGTCGCCCTTGATCAATGCTTTTTTAGCGTCATTAACGAGGTCACCGATTAAATCTATGATCGGTTTAACTAAATCTGGATGTCTCTGTAGATAAGACTTAACCTTCTCGACCATCTCCTTAGTCTTGTACTGCCTCTTAACATACCCAATTACTATATTAAACTCTACATCGATATGGAGTGGATCTATACTAAAGTTGACTCCATCATATGTCAGATATACTATACCTCCAAACGTAGATATGGAGGTATCCATGGGGCTAGCTATCCCTTGTATATTCTTCTCAGTATTCCAAGCTAATTTAGCTATATTATGGAGATCTAGATCATGTCCCAAGGCCTTTGAATATGCCGCTATAGTAGCTACTGATACTGCGGCGGATGTCCCTAGACCAGCCCCTACAGGCATATTAGATTCTATAGTTAAGTCGGCTCCCTTAAATTCATTTAAATACCTACTAGTAAGATTTATTGCCTCCCTAATGTAGCTCACTGCAGATAATACCCTACCATAATCAGTCTTTAGAATAACTTCACCATCTTTATTATATGTGAGGATTATACCAGGAACCTGTAGATTTAACGCCCTTATAGTTATAGATTTATCACTCCTCAACCTACATCTAACATACACCCTCTTATCTATCGAAGCCACTATAGCAGGCTTACCATATACTACTGCATGCTCACCATATAAAGTAATTTTACCTGGTGCTGAGGCGACGACCTCCATACATGAATAATCTTTACCCTAGTCTTTAAATAAATGTTTTAGAGGGGGGTTATAAAATGGGTCTAAACTTATATCCATAGTATATTATACCAGCTCTATCCTCCTCACCGATCCTCCGGAAAACCATCTCAACCTTCATTCCAATCTCGACCTCACTGGGATCTACGTCTACAACCTCACCCGTGGCTCTCGCACCATCATCTAGCTCTATTATAGCTATTATATATGGCCCATAATTCTCTCTTCCACGTGGTGGAGTATGTACGACAGTATATGAATATATTTTTCCAGTTCTACTCAACTCGACAATCTTCAAATCCCTGGATCCGCATGATGGACATACGAGTCTTTTACCGAGGAAACGTTTATTACATTTATTGCATTCCACGCCTAATAACCTATATCTAATATCTTTTAACTGCCATATCCTAGGACTCCTTGGGCTTGACATGTGATCACCTCCTCACACGGCTTAAAATATGGACCACGGCGGAACTTCCAGACCCACCCATATTATGGGCTAGACCTATTTCAGCGCCTTGAACCTGCCTCTTACCTGCCTCGCCCCTCAACTGCAGAGTTAGTTCAACTATCTGTGCAGTTCCTGTTGCACCCACCGGATGGCCCTTAGCCTTTAATCCGCCGCTTGGATTTACTGGTATCTTTCCATCCAACTCGGTTACACCCTCCTCAATAAGCTTACCACCCTCTCCCCTCTCTGCAAACCCTAATGCTTCATAAGCCATTATCTCCGCTATTGTAAAGCAGTCATGTACCTCAGCCACGTCTATATCATTAGGCTCTATATCAGCCATCTTATATGCCTTCTTAGCCGCTTCTGCAGTAGCCCATAAAAATGTAATATCACTTCGATCATGTAACGCGATAGTATCTGTTGCGAATCCAGATCCAATTATATAGATTGGCGTATCACTATATTTCCTAGCGATATCCTCCGACGCTATTACAATAGCCGAAGCCCCATCACTTATAGGTGAACAGTCGAATAACCTAAGTGGATCAGCGACAATAGGGGAATTTAATACCGTATCAATATTTATAACATTTCTGAAATGGGCCTTCGGATTAAGTGAGCCATTTCTATGATTCTTCACAGCAACCAGAGCAAGCTGCTCTCTAGTCGTTCCATATTCATACATATGTCTCCTAGCCATGAGAGCATAGAGACTTGGGAATGTAACTCCAAAGAAGGCCTCATACTCTCTATCAGCCGCTGAAGCGAGGTGGTGCGTAGATTCTTCAGTGGATACATCGGTCATCTTCTCAACTCCACCTACTAGCACGAGATCATATAAGCCTGTTGCAACGGCTTCATAAGCTAATTTAAATGCAATTCCAGAAGATGCACATGCACTCTCAACTCTATATGATGGTATACCTCGTACACCGAGGTAGTCGGCCATTAAAGGCCCGATATGCTCCTGCTCAACCCACTCACCCGCACTCATATTTCCAATGTATATAGCCTGGATATCCTTTAAATCGACCTTAGCATCTTTTATAGCCTCGAGTGAAGCATCTATAAATAGATCACGAAGCTGTTTATCCCATAATTCGCCGAATTTCGTTATACCAACGCCTATAATAGCTACATTCCTCATGATACCACCTTAAACCTTAATCTTATTCCATAGACGGGCGTATACGCCGTAATCAACGTAGACCTTTCTCTTATTAATCAGATCCTCAACCTTGGGTGCTAAATCCCTCTTCCTTTTAATAGCATCCTGGACAACTATGCTAAATGCATCTGCACCGGCTCCTGATCCAAATGTGACTACAAGGATCCTTTCACCCGGCTCAGCATTGTCTAATGCCTTACATAATCCAGTTAAAGCAGATCCAGAATAGAAGTTCCCAGTCCAGGGAGTCACTAGACCGGGCTCAACCTGCTCAATCTTAAAGCCAAGCATCTTAGCTACTCTAATCGGGAATTTTCCATTAGGCTGATGAGGAACGATATAGTTAAAGTCGGAAGGCTTTAGATTAAGCTCATTCATCAAGCCTTCAGCAGCTTTAATAATATGATCGAAATACGCCGGCTTACCTGTAAAGCGTCCAGTATGCCTTGGAAACTCTACTCCATCTCTTCTCCAGAAGTCTGCTGTATCACTCATCACAGAGTATGTACCCTCGAAATAAGCCACCGAATCATTATTTTTGACACCTATGATAAATGCGGCTCCCCCACTCGATGCAGTATACTCTAGTACATCTCCAGGCCAAGACTGTGAACAATCGGCTCCTATCGCTAATCCATATTTAATCATACCTGCCTTAACCTGCGCAATAATTGATATAATCCCTTCGCTACCTCCCTTACATGCGAATTCATAGTCTGCACCCCTTACACCAAGTTCTAGACCTAATGCCGCTGCGACTACGGTTGATGATGGCTTGACTGCATAGGGCTTCGACTCTGAACCAATGTATACTGCTCCGATGCCTTTAGGGTCTACCTCAGGAGCCCTCTTTAACGCATTTCTAGCCGCCTCCACAGCCACTGTAATCTGATCCTCATCCCTCCCTTTAACAGTGATTTCATATACTAATAAGCCATTTTTAATGGTATCTGGATCGTCACCCCATGCCTTAGCTATATCCTCGATCTTAATCCTATATACAGGCATATACACGCCATATCCAGATATCCCAATCAGAGGATCATTCCTCAGATCAGACATATCCAATCACCTAAAATATAGGTATTCACCTAATTTAATCTTACTTAAATAAAGAAGTAAGAAATATGCTTCTAATTAGATTAGAAACGATAATACTTAGTATCCTCTTACTATCCTTGAGACCTCCTTATTTGATAATATATCCTCTGGATGACCTTCAAAAATAATCTCTCCCCTCTCTATTACATATGCACGGTCAGCTATCTTAGGTACGTGGGAGATATTCGACTCAGCGATCAATACGGATATCCCATACTCCTTAATCCTTCTAATACTCTCATAGAATCTTTTTGCAACGATTGGCGCTAAACCCTCCAAAGGCTCATCGAGTAGAACTAGTTTAGGCTCTGTAGCTAATGCCCTTGCAATAGCCACCATCTTCTGCTCACCCCCACTCAAATAGCCTCCCTTCCTATTTAACAGCTTATTCAACTCTGGAAATATATCTAGTATCAAACCCATGGTCTCCTTCTCCCTAGACTTATCTCTAATTGCTATCTTAATATTCTCATAGGCGGTTAAATCAACGAATATCCTTCTGTCTTCCGGGGCATATCCTATACCCAGCCTCGATACCTTGAAGGGAGGTTGATTCGTAATATCCCTCCCATCAAATGTTATAGAGCCTTCACTCACCTTCTGTAGACCCATGATACTCCTTAAAGTAGTCGTCTTACCAGCTCCATTCCTACCCACTAAAGCGACTATCTCACCACTCCCCACGTTAAGCGATACTTTCCTCAATATCTCTACAGCTGATATGAAAACCCTAATATCATTTACAGTTAATATAGTCACGTTTCACCACCTAGTAAAACTGATTCCACCGTCTTATCACCCTTAATCTCATCAGGAACACCCTCTGCAATGATCTTACCCTGATGCATCACGATTATCTTATCTGAATATGAGAATACTATATCCATGTCATGCTCTACAATTAATGCCGTAACCCCCTGCTCTCTAATCGCGTCATCCACAATCTTCATAACTCTCCTCTTCTCCCTACTACTTACTCCAGATGTTGGTTCGTCAAGTAAGACTAGCTTTGGATTCAATGCAAATGCCATCGCAATATCAAGTAGCTTCCTATCCCCATGTGGAAGCTCGTATACATACATATCTTTCTTCTCAAGTAGTCCAAACATATTTAATATAGCCTCAGCTCTAGATAATTCATCCTTAAATGAGTATGAGTCTCTAACCATACTCCTGGTTAACCCCTTTATAGAATATAGGGATACCAGGACGTTGTCTAAAGTCGTTAAATTGAGATATATATGCGGAATTTGAAAACTCCTCCCTATACCCAATTTAGAAATTTTATATGGAGGCATACCCTTAATATTAATATTATTGTAATAGATATCACCTGAATCAGGTTTCAATGCACCGCTTATTAAATTAATTAGAGTAGTTTTGCCGGCTCCATTAGGACCTACGATAGACGTGATAGTCCCAGAGTCTATACCAAATGTAATATGGTCTACCGCCCTCACTTCACCGAAATATTTAGCTAAATCCTCAACCCTTAAAATCATTTAGACACCACCGTCTTACTGAAATACCTCTCCTTAATAAAACTATATGCACTACCTATTATCCCATTTGGGAATATTAATGCGATCACAGCTACAGAAAGCCCTAGAACAAACGGCCAATATATCGTATATGCAGTGATGTAACTCCTTAAAAATGCATATATGATAGCTCCTAAAACAGGTCCTAAGAACATTCTATGCCCTCCTATTAGAGTAACGAATAGGACCTCACCTGATGTAGTCCAGTGAAAGAGGTCGGGGTATATGTGTGCAAATAACGGAGCATATAATGCACCAGCTATCCCCGAGTATACGCCAGACAATATAAATGAATACCACTGGTAACGCTTTACATGTATACCGACAAACTCCGCCTTAACAGGGTCTTCTCTAATAGCTTGTAACGTCTTACCAAATGGCGAGTTAACCACTTTCCAGGCGAAGTAGAGTAATATAACGAAAAGCACGGCGACTACGTAATATAGTAACTTCGTATCCATGAGGTAACCAAATAAATATGGGTATGGCACGCTTACTCCATCACTCCCTCCAGTAATATCATATAATTTAAATGCGAGTGCATAGAAGAACTCCCCGAATGCCAATGTGAGTAGTGCGAAATAAACCTCCGTATACTTAACGCATAGATACCCGATTAACGCCGATATACCCAGACTAGTTAGTACAGCCGCTAGAAATAGGATTTCAAAGGATTTTATTCCGACCCTAGCAATCAGTAAACCGACTGTATATGCGCCTACACCTAAGTATGCCGCATGTCCAAATGATAATAGACCAGTATATCCAAATAGGAAATTATATCCTAATGCCCATATAGCATATATCAATGCCAGGCTTAGCAAGAATATTAAGTATCTCGATGCAATTAATGGGAATGATATCAGAAATAGGAATAATAGACCTAGAGAAATAGGTATATAGTACTCCTTAGGTATTGAACGGAGGATATGCATTTTATACCCTCCTATACTCCCTGCCGAATAATCCTCTCGGTCTAATAAGTAATACTACAGCCATGATAATATATATGAATGCAAGTTCATATCTAGGGAAGAAGTATATTCCAAATGATCTCACGAGCCCGACTATAATTGATCCTATAAATGCACCGCGTATACTTCCTAATCCACCTATTACTATAACTATAAACGACTCGATCAGTGCATTAACATCCATGCCAAGCATAGCAACTGTGGAAGGAACTATAAGAGCCCCTGCCAATCCACCCAATGCAGATCCCAAAAAGAATGTAAATGCATATATTAAACCTACGTTAACACCTAATGCAGAGCTCATCTCACGGTCAAACGAACACGCCCTTACTATCCATCCTAATCTAGTCCTGTCTAGAAATAGCCATAGGAGAAGACCTACAAATAATGCGACAACTATCACGATCAAGTTATAGACTGGATAAGTAACGCCTAAAATATCGATAACACCAGATTCTCTTAAGAGGAAAGATGCTGAAATAGGTTGTGGCCCAAACATCATCCTAACTAGATCAGCTAATACAAGTGATAACCCATATGTTAGGAGAAGCTGATACTCAGACTCCCTATCATATACCCATTTAATCAACCCTCTTTCAATCCCCAAACCTATCAAACCAATTATAAATGGAACTATTATAAATGTAATAATTATAAGTCTGATATCCCCCGTCAACATAGTTAAAGTAGCTAAATACGCTCCTAGCATGAATATAGCTCCATGAGCTAGATTCAGTATCCCAGCTACGCTAAATATTATAGTTAATCCAGATGCGATTAGGAATAACGTTGCGGCATAGAATAAACCATTTAAAATAAAAAGTGGTAGGGTTGACAGCAAATACTCTACACCCCCTATAGATACTCTTCTCCCCAATGCTTAATCCAGTCCTTCCATTTTACACCTGGAGGCGGAGCCATCTCCTCTGGAGGCACAGCTTCAATAGGATCTAGAATCGCGAATCCATATCTTGGGTCTTGCTTAGTCAAACCCGTGATTGCATATCCTAATGACTGATGATCCTCTGGTCTGATATATCTATATCCTCCTGGACCAGGTATCATTAGGCCTTCAAGGGCCTCTGTAACCTGCTCCTGAGTAGGCCATCCACCATATATTGCATAAGCCCTCTCAATAGCAGCCTTTAGGAAGTGGATTGCATAATATGATGAGTTACAGTTGAAGCCAGGCCAACCACCATGTGAGTCTGGATACCTATTATGGAATTCTAGGTTAAATTCTCTGTTTGGCCACCATTTATCCCAAGGCGGATACGTAAAGTAATATCTTGTACTCATCAATAAGTTGTCAGGAGTATCTGTACCAGCAGCCCATACATACTCTCCACCAGTAGGACTTATACCCTTAATATCCTTAAATAGACCATATTGTACACCTTGTTTAATACAAGTTACTAAGTCTCCACCCCATAATACTAAGGCAACTACATCTGGTTTAGCAGCAATTACAGTAGAGATATGTGATGAGAAGTCTTGGGAGAATAATGGAGGCCAGGTCTCAGCCACAACCTCCATATCGGGGTAAAGCTTCTCTATAGCTCCCTTCAATATATCCCAAGTATCATGCCCCCATGCATAATCTGCCCCTATTACAGCGAATTTCTTTACATCGGGCCATATCTTCTTCATAGCTATCGCTAGACTGGTTGAATCTAGGATATCATAATTATTTATCCTAAATACATACTTCGGATTAGTATCAACCTCCTCAAATAGCTTAGCCACAGTACCTTCCTCAATAATTAGAACCTGCTTCTTCTGCTCCGCTACAGGAGCTAATGCAATAGCCTCTGCACTAGTTGAACCAGAGATAACGAATTCTACACCTTCCTCTTCAACAAGCCTTCTAAAGAAATCTACACTATTCTCAGGCTTACCGCCAGAGTCCTTAATACTTAATTCGATCTTTCTACCTAGTATCCCTCCATTAGCATTAATCTTTTCAACCTCCATCTGAAGAGCCTTTAAACCTGGATCAAATAGTAATGCACCTGGACCACTTAATATCGTAATTACACCAATTTTAAGGGGCTCTTTAGGAACCTCGGGAGGCTTCTGGGGTACAGGCTTCTCAACAATCTTAGGTGGAGCCAGGTAATAGCCTGCAGCTGCACCGACAGCAAGCCCAACTATCCCAGCGCCAGTAACCTTAAGAAAATCTCTTCTAGTCTCGGCCATATTAAACACCAATATAATTTAATAAATAATTTAAACATCGCCATATTTATATTTAACTTATCTAGATTGATTCAAAATATTACTATAATATTTGTTTAACAGAATGAAATAATTTTCTTGACTCATTGTTCAAATTATTATATATTATACGATTATCTAAATATTCGAATATTACCTAAACCAAAAAATTAAAAATAAGTATATTTAGTTTTTTGAGACCTCGATTAAATCGATCTTCTTGAACCTTAGGGTATCGATCAATCCTTTATCAGTCACTCTTAATTCAGGTAAAACAGAAAGTGATAACAGGGACATCGTCATGAATGGAGATGTCTTTAAACTACTAATTTTCCTCCATGCTTCGTTTAAGTTACTTACTTTCTCACTTACTTTATATACATCTTCAGTGGACATTAAACCTGCTACTCGAAGCTCCACGAGACCTAAGATTCTTCTATTCTCAACTACGATCATACCTCCTCCAACCTCGATTAACTTATTTGCTGCTATAGCCATATCAGCTTCATCTACTCCCGCTACTAGCAGGTTATGACTATCATGCGCGACTGTAGATGCAATTGCACCTGATTTAAATCCAAATCCAGTAACTAAACCTATTCCCATATTTCCAGTCCTATGATGCCTCTCTATAACAGCTACTTTAGCGATATCCCTACCTATATCTGGCTTAATTTCATAGTTGGAGACTTGGATATCTAGGATAAGATGCTTAGTAGTTACCTTAGCCTCATATACTTTAATCACATGAGCTTTTACAATGCCCTCCCTAACTGGTGCTTTAATAATAAAATCTTCAGTGGTATATCTCTTCTTCGCAGTCTTCACAGTGTCTAGCACATAGCTTGGAACCTCTCTAGTAGGGAAACCCACAGATAATTTACCGTCTATAGCCACGATCTCGCCATTCGCCATAACCATATGTATATCAACTTTACTTAGATCATTTAGTATATTGATGTCGGCATATCTGCCTGGAGCTATACCGCCTATCTCAAGATCTAGTCTATAGTGTTCGGCTGGGTTTAATGTGACCATCTGAATTGCCGATACTGGGTCTACACCCTCTTCAATCGCTCTCCTAACGACATGATCTATATGCCCCTCGTGTATTATATCTTCTGGATGCCTATCGTCCGTAACTAGGATAAATCTCCTCTTATCAATTCTCGTCTCAGTAACAGCCTTAATAACCTCCTTTAAATCATGCCATGCACTCCCCTCTCTAATCATAACCCAGATCCCCCTCCTAACCCTTTCCAAGCCATCTATCTTTCTAGTAGACTCGTGACATGATGAAATTCCAGCCGCTATATACGCCGATAATTTCTCATCTAAATATGGATCTGCATAATGACCCTCTACAGGGAGACCAGCTTCTAATGTAGCACTTATCTCTCCATGGACTTTATCATCGTTATTAAGCACCCCGGGATAATTCATCATCTCTCCCAAGCCAGCAATGTAATCCCACTTAAGAATCTCCTTAACGTCATCGACTTCTATCGAAGCCCCAGATGTCTCGAACTCCGGTGTTGAAGCAGGGACACATGATGGAATTGTATAGAAGATTTTTAGCGGCAACTCCTTACCGTTTTCAATCATGAATCTAATCCCATTTACACCTAATACATTAGCGATTTCATGGGGGTCAGCGAATACAGTCGTAGTTCCATGAGGTAAGACTGCTTTAGCAAATTCAATTGGAAGAAGCATACTGCTCTCAATATGTACATGGGCGTCTATAAAGCCCGGTACGATATATTTACCTCTTAAGTCAATTACCTGCGTCGAGTCACCTAATAAATGATCAATCCTCTTTCCTATATGTACGATCCTACCATACTTAATAGCAATATTATATCCATCTAGTAACTCGCCAGAATAAACATTAACTAAAATGCCATTTATCAGAACGATATCAGCCTTAACCCTCCCTAATGCAGCGTCTACAAGCTCTTTATTAATTAACCATCTAGGCCTAGAATACATCTTTGACACCTTTACATATTTAAATCAATTTAATATTGATAAACAAATTATTTTTAACATATTTATTTAAAATGTTAAGAGTCATCAAAAATTATATCTCAGATAATATATCTATCGTATAATATATAATGGCGGATTATGGGGCATAATATGAGGATTCACCTAGGAAACCGACGTAGAGGATAAGTTATATAAAAATTATGAAAATGGGAAAAAGACTATATCTATTTAGTCTTCTTCAACTCCCTCAATACTTTAATTAATGCTGGTATAACGTCATCTATAATCACCTACTATCCCATGATCTGCGTTATCAAATATAGGGGCTTCTGGATCAATGTTAATAGCAACTACCCTCTTAGCCTCTTTAATACTGAATAAATGCTGTACAGCTCCACTTATCCCTATTGCAAAGTAGATTTGAGGCTTTACAGTCTTTCCAGTCTGCCGCAATGCCAGTCCTAGATTATTAGCTATATATGGGGCTAATTCTCTACCTTTTAGTGTACCATCAACTAGTAGTGCTTAAGGCTTATACTTCTTGGCGAGAAGATAGACTACCTCACCATACATGTTAGGAGCATATATCTTAAGACACTCATCATCCACGAGAAATATCTTATCGGCACCATAACATACAGGTTCTTCAGCTAAGTCGAATACGTTGATACATATAATATACGGTGGAGACAACACGATTATACTGTTTTAAACGACGGATTATACATTGCTGAATAGACATAGGCTATACTCGTTTATAGATATATGAATTTCACTTCATTAGTATAGACATATAATTTAATTGTTGAGGCGGATATGATTATGAAGTATGACATAGTGGTTATTGGTGGTGGTGCAGGAGGATTTACAGCATGCTTAGAAGCTAAAAGACTATATCCTGATAAAAGTGTTTTAATGATTAGGCGTGATGAGCATACGTTAATTCCATGTGCAATACCATACATAGCTGGTGCTTTAGGAGGAGATCTAAATAAGAATATACTCCCAGATAGTCCGCTAAAGGATTCTGGCGTTGAGATATTAATTGACGAAGTTGTTAAAATCGATAGAGAATCTAAGACTGTCGAGACTAAAAATGGTAAGGTTATAGGATATGATAAGTTGATATTAGCTCTTGGATCAACATCAATCATTCCAAAACCACTTCAGACGGATCTCGAGAATGTATTCATTATGAATAAGAGCTATAATTATGTTAAGAAGCTTATTGAAGCAATTAAAGAATCAGACAAGATAGTGGTTGTTGGTGGTGGTGTAGCTGGTGTCGAATTTACAGACGATATGATTAGACTCGGTAAGAATATATCTATTGTTGAAATACTACCGAATATATTACTATTGAATTTCGATGAGGAAATCGCATCTATAGCCGCTGATAAACTTAAGGAGGCTGGTGTTAAACTATATACTAACACTAGTGTAACTGGATATATTGGTGAAGGTGGTAGGGTTAAAGGCGTTAAGTTAAGTAATGGTACGGTTTTAGATGCAGATATGGTATTAATTACAATTGGTGTTAAACCTAATAGCGGGCTTGCTGCTGAAGCTGGATTAAAGATTGCTGAGAATGGAGCTATTGAAGTAGATGAGTATATGCGCACGTCAGATCCAAATATATATGCTATTGGTGATTGCGCATTAAAGAGAGACATATTTACTGGATCTCCAGCACCATACCTTCTAGCATCAGTAGCAGCATATGAAGCTAGAATTGCAGTTGAGAATCTATATGGTGTTAAATCAGTTAAGCCATTTAAAGGAATAATACCAGTATTACTAACAACTATACGTGGTTTATGTTTCGGAGCAGCAGGATTAATTGAATCTACAGCTAAGAGATATGGTATCGAGTATGTTAAGGAAACTCATGAAACAGTCGATATACACCCTGGTACATTAACAACACCTAATAAGATTACTATGAAGATGCTATTCTCAAGTAAGAACTATAGATTATTAGGCGTTCAAGCAGTTGGAGGTAAGTCTATATCTGAGCTGATAAATCTACTTGCATTCGCTATATCTAGAGGTGTTAACATATATGACTTACACATGCTTCCATACGGTACACAGCCATATCTAACAGCATCACCAATAGCATATCCAGTACCAAATATTGCATCCAAGATATTAAAGAGGATATTCAGCTCCAATTAAACACCTTTTTAAATTATATTTTTGATAGTGCATCATCTAGATTATTAGTATTTCATTTAAATCTTCAAGACCCACCAATAATCTAAGTAAGTTATTCGTAATACCTAACTCTCTTTTAACCTCCTCATCCATCGTCTTAGCAACACTTAACACAGGATATGAAATTAATATCTCAGTACCTCCAAAACTAGGTGATGCTTTAATCAACTTAAGACTCATTAATAACTCCATAACTTCACTCCTACCACCTTTAATTTTAAAGCCTACTACACTTCTATAAAGCTCATACCTAAATAACTTCCTAGCAATCCAGCCAGTTAAGTCAGTTAAATATGTTGTAAAACTGGTTGACTCAGTCTCCTCATATTCAAGCGTAGTAATCTCGCCATCAGATATAAATGAAACTCTCTTTTGTCACTTACCTATGTATAGGCGCTATCTTCTCGAAATCCTCATATATCCTTCTCAAAGGCTCTGCATACACTCTACCGCCAAACATATTTTTTACTCCGAGGCACCATGCCTCGCTCCCCAATAGAACTTTAAATCCCTCCTTAGCAAGGGTGTATGCAGCTGAAGAACCTACAGGTCAGGCTCCAACTACTATAGCACCGAATCTCTCCATGCTAATCACCTAAGATTTAGGCATTTATATATCCAACTTTACATACATCGTCTGTATTTATAAAAATAGAGGTTTATACATGGCATAAACGATAATAACATAATTAATAGATAATTTAACGCAATTTACCGTTAAAATAGAAGGATATAGAATCTATTTACATAAGCATAAATAATAACAATAATATGCAAAGCTGGGAATATGTCTAAGATTATAAGTAGAATTAAAGAGGATCTCAGTATATTAGAAGGTAATCTACTAATCCTTATCATATCGTGGATCCTAATGCATTTTGGAAATGGAATGGCCTATCCATTTCAATCTCCATATATCCAGGAATTAGGTGCATCCCCGACTATAATAGGGTTTATATGGTCTATTGGATTAATTATATTGTTCTTTGTTAGGATACCAGGCTCATATATAGCAGACAGATATGGGAGGAGAAGGATAATAGTCTTAATGACATATGGAGTTGCATTATCATATGTTTTCTATGTAATAGCTCCAGACTGGAGATTCATATTAATTGGAGTAGTATCAATGAATCTATGTTTAATTTATCAGCCTGCTTTAGAAGCGATTACAGCCGATTCAATACCCCCAGATAAGCGGGGACTGGGCTTCGCGTTAACTAGAATAGTTCCAGAGGCTGTAGAGATAGTATCACCATTTATAGGGGGGTATATCACGTATAAGCTAGGTTTAGTCAGTGGGATGAGGATTATATATACAGCTATAGTAATACTTTCTATATCGGCAGCTTCAATTAGATATGCCTTCCTTAAGGAGACTCTAGATGTCAAGTCCAGAGATACTCATTTAAGCCTTAAAAATCTGTATATAGAGAGTGTGAAATCCCTAATAGAGGCTTGGAAGGAAGCCCCGAAGACACTTAAATATCTTACAGTTGTATTAATGCTGAGTTCATTTGAAGACCCCATTTACATGAATTTCGCCTCATTATATGTACTTGAGAAGATTAAAGTGACTGAGTTGGAGTGGGGTGGCGTAAATACTTTATTTGCTATATCCTCCTTAATTGCCGGAATCCCGATGGGTAAACTCGTCGATAAGATTGGTAGAAGAAACTCTATAGTAGTATCATATATAATATTTACACCCCTAACACTATGGTTCATCTACTCACACTCAGCAGTTGAATTAGCTATTATATTCATAGGCTATGGAATAGGCAGTATTTTAATTGGCCCAGCCTTCAATGCGTTAACAGCCGATTTAGTCCCGAAGGAGTTAAGGGGAAGGGTTATGGGGGCGATAGGAAACCTAAATATATTAGCTTCTGCAGTATCAAGTATGATCTCAGGAATATTATATGATTTAGACCCTGCATTACCCTTCTTCATGTCACTAGCGATAGGGATCACATGCTTATCCATGGTCATGCTACTCATTAAAGAACCTCGTAGAAGGATAGATTAGAACCAGATATATTTTATAAATTATCGTACATTATTTTTATCGATGTTCGGGACATTATTAGCAGATTATAAGCATATAGAATTTACTGTATATGACGAAAATGATAGTATAATAACTAGGTTTAGGAGAGAATTAAGGGATTACAGGGAATTAGGTGATATTATTAACAATATTCTTAATGATATTGAGGAGGATAGATATAAAATTAGGTATTTAGGTATAGCCTCGGAACCATCAATCATATTTAAATGGAGTAGTAATGATATTAAGGTGTATGGAAGAGATATATTGACTGAGACCTCGGGAAAGCCGGGACTGCTCCATAGATTCTCTAAATATAAGTATACATTCAACAGCTGGATTCCCGGGAATATAATCTCGCATATTAAGGGGAGTCCGGGGTATATGGTTGGGAATATAAATATGTATGTGATCAACTACGCATCAGATAATCATATTATAGATGCATCTACAGCAACTTCATTCGGGTTATACGATCCATTAGATTTAAAGGAGATAAATAGCGTGTTTAAACGGCTTGACATTAAATGGTTTAACCCCATGATCTACGATAACATAGCTAAATTTGGATATTTAGGAAATACAGAGATAGTGGTTTCTACTACGATATCGTCGGCTAGGATAATGGGTGTAGGGTGTTTGAGAAAAGGATGCACGTTAATACATGTAGATGAATACCCCCATGTAACTAGGGTGATTGATGAATTGATTTACCCGTCTAGAGGGTCTATACCGTTAATTATCTTGAAAGTAGGAGATTATGTTAAATACGGCTTAGAAATCTCGAGCTTTGAAAAAATTAGTTCTCCAGCCTCCGACCATATTACTTATAAAGACGTATCCCACTCAAAAACTGATTCAGATATAGAAGATGCATGGATTGATATAATGGGATTTAAGATATATACGTTACTCGATAGCGTTATGAGAGACTTTGAGCACCCTCCAGATCTAATCTACTTTACATCAAGTGGAGAAGTATGTGATAGGCTTATTCAGAGGATTGCTGATTATAGTGGATATATTGTCGCTGAGTTACATGATACTGCCTCTATAGGTTTATTAAGACTCATTAAGATGGCTACACTATCATATCGATTCGACGATATATATGAGGTTGAGAATGCTCGACATCTATATCATCCCTCTATAAAGGAGAATGAGAGGATTAAGTTAATTAGTGAATTAGGTAAGAGGATTGATAAACATTTCTAATCAATTACAATCTCCCTATCTTTAGTTAATACTACTGCCGAGGCTATAATTAGTATTGTTATAGATAGGATTGAAGCTGGTGCAATTAACTTAGGTCCTGCATCCTCGATCGGACCGTAGCTAGATAACTCAAACCTAAACATCACATTTCTCTCGAGACTTATGCGGACGCCTCTAACATATATGACGTCAGTCACCATAGTGCCATTCATAAATTTAAGTATCCCATTCGAATCATATTCCGCGTATGCATCTAGATCAACCCTAACCTTAACATTGTATTTAGGTGCATCCACTAGTGAGTTGAACCTTAATATACCTTCATAATTAGGTTTATATGAGACTAAGTCAGCCCAGTAAATCCTATTCCAGACGATTCTCGGGAGACTCTGCATTGGATACGTCAATACACCCCCACTAGGACTATATATTGTGTAGTCAGATATCACCGTCTCCTCACCATATACACCGATTAGATATGAATAGACATCCGACTTCAAGGCGTATGAGGCGTGGAGTGAATATATTGATCCAAGTAGCAATAGAATGATGAAGAATTGAAATAGTATCTTCGCCTTCCTCTCTATACCACGTCTTCTTATTAGAATATATTCCCCCAGGAAGTGATCATATAATATCTTGACCCTCTCCCTCTTAATCCAGCTGGGTATTAATACAGGGAGAAGCGCTATCCCGGCGATGAAGCCGCCTGCATGTGCAAAGAATGCGACTCCCTGCATCGACGTATATCCCAATATAACCTGCATACCAAACCATAAAAGTAGTAGGTAAACTGCTTTAGCCGTGAAACACCATGGAATGAACCAGAAGAACCAGCATACGGTTAAATCCCTATGAGGATATAATAGTAAGAAAGCACCTAATACACCGCTTATAGCGCCTGAAGCACCTAGGGCAGGTATAAATAGATTCGATAATCCTAGTACGCTTATGAATGATACGTGGAATAAGGATGCAAATATACCGGATAGCATATATAATGTTAGATACTTTAAATGGCCTAGGGTACCTTCGACTTCACGGCCGAATATATAGAGGAAGTACATGTTGAAGAATATATGAAATATATTTTGGTGTAGGAACATACTTGTAATGATTCTATACCACTCATTATATAGTAGTGTAAATGGCGTTAAGGCATATATCCTAACCCAGTAGTCACCAATCTCTATAAAACTATTTTCGTATGTGGTTAACAAATATATTAGTACATTTAACCCGATTAAAGTATATGTGATAACCGGCTTCCCAAATTCCTTGCTCTCTACATCTACGGGTAGTAGTGCCAAGTCAGCTGCACCCAATTAAGAATCGATAATAAAATTATTTAAATACGTAATTTTTATACCAATCGATAGTATTCCTAATCCCCTCCTTAAGCGATACCTTAGGAGACCAATTAAGAATCGCTCTTGCTTTACTTATATCAGCTTTAATCCTATATATCTCATGCCTCCTCCTCGGTTTATAAATGGGATCTACATCTTTGTAGCCCAGAATAGATGATATTATATTAAGTAAGTCTAGTATACTTGTCTCGACGCCGGAACCTATATTAAGTATATTAAATCCTTCTAATTCCATTGATCTGATACTGGCTTCCACAACATCATCAACATATATAAAATCTCTAGTTTGCCTGCCATCCCCAAATATCACTGGACGTAGATTTTTAGATAATGATGTTATAAAATTATGTATTACACTTGCATATGGACCGCCTCTCATCCTAGGGCCATATACATTAAAATAACGCAGTATGATAGTATTCAATCCATATTTAATATAGTAATGATTCAATAGCATCTCACCGAGATATTTCATGTATCCGTATAAATTAGTTGGGTTGGCCTTATGACTCTCTGAAACAGGTAGATTATGAGGCTCTCCATATACTGCAGCACTCGAGGCATATATAATCGTATTTACACCATATTTTACAGCAGTATCTAGAATGTTCATAGTAGCTATGACATTTGATTTAAAAGCTGTAATAGGGTCCTTCTCCACCTCCTCTAATCCAGTCACTGCAGCTAAATGAAAAACTACGTCAGTATCCCGAGGAAAAACCTTATTAAGATGCTTGTTACATGAGAGGTCGATGTTATAGAATTTAATGGATTCTTCTTCCAAGAGACTAATGATATTATCTAGCGAACCAGAGTAAAGGTTGTCTATAATATATACTTCACTGCATGTATAGCCATAATATAACCTTCTAATGAGATTACTGCCTATAAAACCAGCCCCACCCGTGACTAAACATCCCTTGTACGACATCTTCATCTATTTAGAGAATTAGTTGAAGTAAATTATAAGCTAGATGGCAAAGTATATCTAATATATCATGAGTTTAATTAAATTATAGTTATATTATGAATCTATTTAGGCTATTTGGATTATTTGCCGCTATATCGAGATGGATAACTATATTCATTTCAATTTTATACAATCCATGATTCGTCTTTACTAGAGATGCATTTAGCGATTTAGGAAGTGAAAAAGCTATACCTAGTGGATTTATAATTATGGATTGATGATACCGGATTCATTATTATACTTTATTCTATAGTCCAGTTCTATGACTCAGTGAATAGAGTCGAGGCTTTTGGAAGTGGATATACAAGTATATGGGGATATTCCTCATGTTAATCGGTATATTCCCATCAGGAACAAGGCCGCATACGTTCGTATCTACTTGGTTCTTCATACAGGGGGACCTAGCAATAATCATATGGGGAATTGGGATAATCTTAAGAGGGTTAAAGAATAGGTGTATTTATACTGATACTTGGATTAGTTTCTCCAATAATAGGATTTAGAGTAGACTGGCCATCCGCGACTACTGCGGAGACACTCGGGTAATAGCATTAGATATATGGATACTGGCTATGCTTAAGATATATAAGATAATCTAACATGTTAAAATAATTAGTAAATATAGGAAAAAGGAATATTTTAAAGGGATTTAATAGTAGGATGGACCTATCGTAATCACCCAATCCTCAAATACGTAGTCGGCTCCAAGGTCGTAGTATGTCCACCCTATTCTATAGTAGCGTGTTGCTATCGGCATCTCAACATAGTACATTACCCCTATATCAATTCTGTCTGGTGTGCCATAGAAGCAGTATGGATCACTCCAGTTTAGGAGATACGTCGCCTTCAGGTAATATGAACCATGCTTTACATATGATACTGGTACAACCTCTGTAGTATTGTAAGTACAATATACTTGTGATGTAAACATTGGGAGCGAAGGCTGCATCGGATAAGCGTCAACCGCCGTAGCTGGATACGGCGGTATTATACCTATAAGTATTGTACCGTGGTCTAGCTGGACCCCAGATGGTAGTAAATACGGTGATTTAATAGGTCTTACAATTACTTTAACCTTCTCTGGATAATATCTTCCACCCGTTAGACCATTTCTAATAATCACTGTATATACGCCTGTATTAGGCTTATCTGTCGGGTAGCTAGAATACCTGTATGTCGTCGATGGGAATACAACCACCCTCTTCAGATTAGTCCTACTATATGAACCTGTATCGGTCCATACGAATATACCGCTTCCTAGATACATGTGTCTAGATATCGATGATAGACCAGCGAACTGGCCGTCGGGACCTAGTGTATATGTAATCAATGAAGTATATGAGTCGCTCCATAATGCATTTACCTCGATCAACCATGTATCTGGATCGGTAACACCTACGTAATAGAATCTCCAGTCTCCAGACTCATATCTCCAGTCCCAGTCAGTATGGCCCCTGAGGCGATCCCATGAATACAAGATCTTCCTTCCTCCCCTATACTTATTTAGCAATATGTATCTAGATCCGCTCAACTCCTGATATACGGTATAGCTATATGGAACATAATACTCCTTTCGGACACTATCTATCTTAGTCGATACCTTGATGAAACCTAGATATACTGTTGGAGGAATATTCCCTACTGAAATCTTTCCTAATATAGCTGCTTGATCATCTTTAGCCAAGTTGAAACTGAATACGTGTGAACCATTTAATGTAATCGTAGGATCATTTACAAATTTATAGTATTCGAATTTAACCCCTATTTTCTGATTAACTACAGCCTCTCTAAATGGCGTACTATCGAAACCTCTACATAGCCATATCCTAAATAGTAACTTTGCATTAGGTCCAAACTGCTCTACAACCTTAATTGGATCACTTATTTCAAGTACGTTCACGTTCGAGCTTGATGTATCGTAATTTACCAGTACCCTCTCATCAACATCAGGTATACCGTTTTTATTCGTATCATTAATCCATACATAAGCTATAACATATGTTTCGTAATCGCTTAAATAGTCATCATCCCCATCGAATACCTTATAATTGAGGAATGAAGATACCATAAGTAGATCTGTATCAGCCGGGATCCTATTTTTATCCAGGACTAGATATACGTAACTCCCTTCTGGGTTAGACTTACTGACAGATATCTTTACAACTCTAGTCCTCTCCATAAACTTCATCAGCTTAACTGGAGTTGCTTTTACGGACACGGATGAATTGGTTGGGTTATATACAAATAATGTAAAATTCTTTGATCCGCCTTGTGGAATATCGGGTACATATATTGAATAGGCAGGCTTATACATCCACTCGGATGGTAGTGAGGATGATACCGGAAATATCATATCGTTATACCAATACATTAAATTGAAGTTTATATAGTCTTGCCAGTACCAGAACCATGTATCATTAAGCTTCTCTCCAGTATTGAACCCAGTATCAAGATTGAATATCATTAGGTCTTGAGACGGCGTATATACAATACTGTAGAGCGAGCGGGTAAGGTTGACAGCCCTTAATGCATTTACCCTACCCGCACCCTGGGCCATAGGTGGATAACCAAGTGGATCTGCTGTATCTTGAATTATTGTTTTAACCTCAGCCGGATTAATATCCATCGCACTCGGTCCTAATATCTGATACAATGCTTGATATACGAGTGCTGCTACGCCCGCTGTTAATGGCGTTGCATAACTTGTTCCTCCAAATATCCAGTAGTCATATCCTACTGGAGCCGCTGTTAACCCGAATGCACCTACATTAACTACATCTGGTTTAACTTCACCCATTGGAGTAGGTCCTCTCGCCGACCATCCAATGATTTGGTCATATGTATAGTCTCCAAATCCATAATACATTACATATACGTATGTAGATGTCGATGCACCTACCGTCAATACACCTGAAGCGGCTCCAGGCGAAGTAACGGTACCGTATCCTCCACCACCGTTTCCAGCAGCGTGTACAATTAGAATACCTGGAAAGCTACCGTCTAGGAAATATGGTGTTGATAATCCATTTTCAAGCATAGATATATAGTCATATCCGAATCCTGTTATGTCATAGACGAAGGTACTTATTCCCCAGCTATTACTTATGATATCCGCCCTCTTACTACCTGTGTAATAGAACATAAGGCCCCCGACTGGATCTACGTCGAATCCAGCTGCCCATAGCATACCCGCCTCTATATCACCCCACCATAATGACTTTACACCTAATATCTTTGCTCCCGGCGCTATTCCAGGTACTCCTCCTTCACCGGCCGCGGCTGAGGAGCATGAGGTTCCATGTCCATAGAAGTCGTAGAATATACTTATGTAATTACCGTTTAAATCCCATCCCGGATAGAATTTGGATGTACCACTGAACCACCATCCAACATCGAAGAAGAAGCCTCCTGCAACTCCGAAGCTTATATATGGCCATGTATCACCTGGATAATATGCGGCTAGAATTCTATTTCCAGTATAGAATGCGAATGCATCTACCGACTCATTAAATATTCCATTGTTATTTGCATCGATGATTAATGTCGTATAATTATGTGAGACATCGGGGTCAGACATTAATACTCCTACAGTCATCCACCCATATACAGGTAGAAGCATATATGTTACTCCAAACTTATAGTCTCCACTCACTGAAGTTACATTACCTACATAGTATGACGTGTATGGCGCTGACACATTGACTTCGTCTGGGACATATATCGTAAAATTCTCATTTGATACATCTATATATCCATTGACGTCTGCATTAAAAGTCTTTAACATGATTACCTGACTCTCATCAGCATCTAAGACTAAGGGCTCCCTAATCCAGGTACCGTTGTAATACCCTGTGAAGAATACCAGCTTATTCTGGAGATCTGGATGACCATAGTCCACTCCAGTGTCTACGATTGCAATTTTAACTCCAGATCCATTTATATTATATATTGCTTCAACAGCATCTGCACCGATAATGTGTCTAACGATGAAAGTATTCTCACCGGGCACAACCTTCTTATCCTTAAATGATATCCCAGGTATGTTGGATCCTACGTTCTGGAGTAGATTCTTATAGTTGAAGACAGGCCTATAATTTATTGATTTTATATAAGTCTTATATTCAGATAGCATACCGAGTAGATCATTGGCTTTCCCTCTTACCTTAAATATATAGTCTCCATTCCTCGTCCTGGCAATATTTGAGAATACAGCCGAGAGCCTTTTACCCTCAACCACGATCTTCAAGTCCTTAAATCCATTGTATATTGAACAGACTTCATCAAACGGCGTTGATCCATCGATTACAACTGCAATATCTATTAATGCATCGCCCGTAACACCGTGTTTAGATAATAGTAATTTAAATCCTAATAATGAATCTCCCGAATCTTCAGCTGCACTCACACTGTATATACTGGATATCGATAATACTGATAGAAGCATTAAAACAACTATAATTAAGCTGGAGATGCGGCGATACATAACAATATAGATATATTGAATAAAATATTTATAATTTAGCTTATAACCTGGATAATATGTTCTTAAAAAAGATACTTAATTCTATATAATTTTAAAGGAGAAAATTAACTTTTTAAACTATGGTACAGTAACGCTTTTCGCGAGGTTCCTGGGTTCGTCGGGATTAAAGCCCTTCTCAACAGCCATGTAATATGCAAATAATTGGAGTGGAATTACATATGGAATTGGAGTTAGCAGTTCATGTACGCCTCTTGGAATTTCTATAATGTCGTCTGATAACTCTGCAATTTCCCTGTCACCAGCTTCACATATTGAGATTATTCTAGCTCCCCTAGCCTTCATCTCCATAATATTCCCTATAATATCTTTTCTAGTGCTATCGTTAGGAGCGATTACAATTACTGGTACACCCTCCTCAATTATAGCTATTGGACCATGCTTAGATTCACCTGCAGGATATGCTATTGAGGGGATATAAGATATTTCCAGAAGTTTAAGCCTCCCTTCTAGCGCTGTTGCAGTACTTATCCCCCTGCCGATGAATATAAATAAGTTTTCATCTCTATATTTATTTACAATCTCTTTAACCCTTGATTCACTAGATTTAATTACCTCATCCACAATATCGGGTATCTCATGTAATTTAGATTTAAACTCATCTATCTCATCCTGAGAAAGTTTACCACGCATCTTACTCAATCTTAATGCTATCTGGGCGAGCACGATCAATTGAGAAGTAAATGTCTTTGTAGCCGCTACACCTATTTCAGGTCCAGCTTGTTGCAGAATATATGCCCTCGACACCCTCGTCAAGGTTGAACCCAGTGTATTTGTAATTCCGATGACTGTAGCCGCCCTCATCCTAGCATAATCTACAGCTTTAAGTGTATCATAAGTCTCTCCAGACTGACTCACGGCAAGTACAACTGTATCTATATCTATCGCATCCCCGTAATTCTCAATGAACTCCGAAGCAACTACGGGATGGACGTGGACCTTAGCGAGCTTTGAAAACATATAAGATGCGGCTACACCAGCGTGGTACGATGTTCCGGCAGCAACTATAAAGATCTTTTTACCCCTATCCATAAATAAGGATATTAAATCAAGATATTTCTCCTGTAGCCTTAATCCGTTTCTAAGGCTCTGTGGCTGCTCATGAATCTCCTTAAGCATGAAATGTGGATAACCCTGTTTCATCGCTACATCAGGACTCCAGTCGATTATCTGTGGACTTCTAGTTACAGGCGAACCATCTAAAATCCTTCTAATAATGTAACTGTCATGTCTTAAGACTGCGATTTCACCATTCTTTAGGCTAATAATCTTATTTGTATATGGTAGTATAGCTGGTATATCAGATGCACAATACATTCCATCTACGCCAATTCCGATGATCAACGGACTCTCATTACATACACATATTATTTTATCAGGCTCCCTAGTAGATATTATAGCTAATGCATAAGACCCTTTAATTCTCTTAACGGCATATAATACTGAATTAAATAGGTCATAACCCTTCTTAAAGCCCTCCTCGACTAAATGTGGAACTACCTCTGTATCCGTCCTAGATCTAAATTTATGCCCGGATTCAATTAACTCATCTTTAAGCTCCTGAAAATTCTCTATAACACCATTATGTACTACAGCTACTTCACCGTTACAATCAATATGTGGATGAGCATTCTCCCTGGTGGGCGCGCCATGAGTAGCCCATCTAGTATGCCCTATAACTATGTTACTAGTAATTTCAAGAAAGTTTATACGTTGGTTTATCTCTTCAAGCTTACCAGCATCCTTCTTAACAACTAACTTACCATCTTCAATACCCGCCATACCAGCTGAGTCATAACCTCTATACTTTAATCTTAATAGAGATTCAAATGCCTTTTTAGACGCTGATTTCTCGGCTAATATACATCCTACAATCCCACACATTATTTGTATACACCATCTGGCATTTGAAATACAATATAATATAATGTTCTACGATTAGATTAATTATTATCCGTTATTACTAAAAGCTATTCACTTAAATCCTTAATAATTTCGTAAGCCACCTTCTTACCAGATAGGATCATGCCGCCTAATATCGGACCCATCCTATGTGAATGGAATACTTCGGCTGTGCTCATTCCAGCTACATATAAGCCCTTGAATAGTTTGCCGCTCCTCATAATAACCTCACCCTCCCCCTTCCATATATCCATAGACGCCATTCCCGGAACCTCGATATTCATTTTAGGATACCTCATTGATATTATTCTAATGACATCTGCATCATGCCCAGTCGAATCTATTACAGCCTTAGATTCAATCATTAGTGGATCAATATGCCAGTCAGCCTCATATATCGGCGACCAGTTTATGACAACACCTCTTATCTCAATCGTCTCATCCCCTACCCCTGCAATGACGTCTTCGACATATACACCAGGCCATATAAATCCATCCATATCATAGATTTTAGCTGCTAATTTAGTCATAGCCTCTGTGGGGTCGACGTATACTAAACCCTCCGATAAATCATATATTCTAACACCTACCTCGGATAAGACACGTGCAGCCTCTCCCCCCTCTACTACTGCAAGAGGTAATAACATACCTCCTCCTCTAATGCCTCCCCCCACACCTAGATTCTTCTCCAGTACGATGGTTTTAAGACCTGATTTACATAAGTAATATGCTGCAGTTAAACCAGCTGGACCTGCCCCAACAACTACGACATCAACCTTAGTATACTGTGAAATCTTTTTAAGAGCTTCCTCGATGAACATTCTACTAATATCTCCCTCGGTATATCTAGTTGATAGAAACCTCAGCTGCTCCAAGACCTCTTTAGTCATATCCTTCTCTTTACCGCGGACCGGGGTCAATATAGACACCTAATAATTAGGATATAGAACACATATAGAAATATATGTATAATTATCTTACATCCGTATATTCTAGATAGTTAATGAGGTATACGAAATTCATATCTGTAACAGGTGTAAACGCTGGGATATACTCAATATTATATTTTTTCAATATAGGGTTCCCTATAATAGGTATATCTGGTGCCAAGCCAATATCGATTGCAGAGGCCTATGCAATACTCTCAGGATACTTATTTGGATGGAGAGTTGGTGGATTATCAGTCGCGATAGGGGGATTTATAGTATCCTATATCCAATTATCCCCTCCCTTCTACATCCTAAACTTTGTACCAGCTACGACATCGGCGATATACATGGGTTTAATAAGGGAGAAGAGAGTCGAGCCAATATATCTTTATTTGATACTGATAACAGCCTACCTCCTTTATCCTAAAGTAGGCGTTATATGGTTATATCCATTGAATATATGGTTTCATATTCTCATATACCTCACCTTTCTAACCGTATATCTATCGGAGAAGAAAGATAAAATAAGTAAGTATGTCTATATACTAGTCTCTACATTATCAGCCCAGCTAATCGGATCAATATTATTTATGATAATATACCAGTCTAGCCTAACTATAGATACATTTAGAGGTATATGGGCTGTTACAACGGTATTATATCCTATTGAGAGGATTGTAATAGCAGGGGTAGCGTACATTCTAGTAACTGTTATAAGTGGCAGGATCGAGAAATATATAAATATGGAATTGACGAAATAAATTTAACTACAATCACTCTATTCTTCTTCATAATGAGAAGTATATATGGATTTAAAGGTAGGAAGCCTATAATAGGCGTCGATGCATATATTGACCCGATGTCTAGAGTAATAGGTGACGTAGAGATAGGTGACTATAGCGTGGTTTTATTTGGCTCCATAATTAGGGGTGACGACGATAGGATATTGATTGGTAGAAGGGTGGCTATATTAGAACACTGTATAGTTGAGGCTCCTAAAGGGAATCCTGTATACATCGGCGATGAAACGTTAATAAGCCACGGAGCGATTGTACATGGAGCTAAGGTAGGTAAGAATGTATTAGTAGGTATAGGAGCGATAATATTAGACGGCTCTAATATCGGCGATAACTCAATCATCGCGGCTGGCTCCCTAGTCCCCCCAGGCAAGGACATACCTCCAAACTCTATTGCAATGGGCATCCCAGCTAAGATAGTCAGGAAAGTAACTGAAAACGATTTAAAGATGGTTAAGAGAGAATTAGAGACTGTTTTAGAGAAAAGTAGGTACTACAGAATGCTATTTAAGTAGGGTCATAGAGCTTATTATAAATACAGAGGTCTTTAGGAATCTTAGCATACTCAGAGGTATCTCTATCGACTAATTCTACATTCACACCTTTCACCAATGCGGCTGGAATAGACCCCGACCCCTCACCCATTACAAGGTAGGTAGCCGACACAATGCATCCGCTAGATTAAATTACGTAAACCTTATTCTCCTCCCATACAAGTCAGGCTTACCCCTGTAATCCCTAACTGGTTTAAAATCGTAAGTGTATACAGCTACGGCTCTAGTCCCCCTCTCAATGGTGCAATCATACTATCAGATATTATAACGCCTACTCTTACTCCATATTTATCATAAACATATTTATAGAACTTCCCTACAATCCCCTTCAACTCAGTAAATGGTAATGCAACTTTATTAATACCAGCATTCTTTCTATCTAATCCTGCATTCGCTAGTAAAACATCATCTACTACAGTTAAAATAGCCTCTCTAACACCTCTATAAATGCCATCTGGATATTTTAATATTAACTCAGCGAACTTAGGGCCGATAGAATACCTTTTAGACAACTCAAGTGCATTACGACCATATCTAATGAAACTAAGGTCCACCACCTTCCCATATGCAGTTAATAAGGGCTTAGATGATATTACAAGTACATCCCCTTCCTCTATATCAACCCATATCGAATCCACAATCCTTTTCATAGGGTCATCTCCAGCCTTTATTAACCCAGTAGTGATAGGATAAATAGAAATCACTATAAAATGGAAAATGAAACTCGATACATAATAAAATAATAGACTATTTTAGTTGGAGACTATATTTTTAATTGCTGCCGATCGAATAGTATAAACTTTTCTTTAATCTATTTAAAAAAACCTTAAGTTTAATCCCTGATAAAATTTAATATAGCTTATGAATGCAGTGAAAATGTATATTAATGAGGAGACGGATGTACGTGAAATTAGAAGAAAAATATCGAGATATAGAAAAATAGAGATATATGTTGATAAAAAAATTAATAAAAGCAAGATAATTGAATTACTTCGTGATACTTTGAATTTAAATTATTCTAAAAGTATAATAATCTGGTGGGGTCGGGATGAAGATCGACTTTATAATAACTGTTGATAGGTCAATGATGACAAATCACCATGGATACGAATTCGTCGGATTTATGACTACAGCGCCTCCAGTAGGATTACCAGAACATATATGGAACTGGATCTCCATGCCTCGAGTAAAGGTAGATAGATATGGACGGCCTGTAGAAGCACCATATGGTTTACGTAAAATTGAGGCTGCATTACAAGATGCAGGGTTTAAAGCATATATTATTGACCCTGATTACATAGGTAAGTATATTGATGATGCTAAAGCAATATTGATTGGACATCACGATTACTTTGCTCTAGGGCCACCTAGTTCAGAGTGGTATATTATCACCCATAAAGAACCAGTTAACGCAAGGTCATTTAGAAGGTTTATGGAATCTAAGGATATGAAGAGGGCGAGGGAAAAGGGATTAAAATTTATCGTCGGCGGACCAGCGGCATGGCAGTGGCTCTGGCGTCCTGAACTTATTGAAAAATGGAAGATTGACACTATAGTAGATGGGGAGGCGGAGAGGATAATAGTGAAACTAGCCGAAAGGATTTTAGACGGTTCAGATCTACCCTTATATATCTACATAGGTGTAGATGATACACCTACTATAGATGAAATCCCCGTGATTAAAGGAGCCTCAGTTAATGGTCTAGTGGAAATTATGAGAGGATGCCCTAGAGGATGTAAGTTTTGCAGCGTTACATTAAGACCATTAAGACACATTCCATTAGAGAAGATTATCCAGGAGATTGAGGTAAATGCGTTATACGGGGTGAAGGGGGTAATATTGCATTCGGAGGATGTTATGCTATATGGATCTGATGGCGTGATTCCCCGCGAAGAACCATTGTTAAAACTCCATAGAGAAGTTGTGAGAAGAGCGGAGTCGATGGCATGGAGCCATGTATCATTAGCAGCTGTTAAATGTGCAGAGGAAAGATATAATCTAATATCGAAGATTATGGATATCATCTTTAATAAGCAGGACTATATAGGTGTAGAGGTAGGTATCGAAACAGGCTCAAGAAGATTGGCTAGATTAACTATGCCTGCTAAGGCGGCGCCATATGATATCAGTAGATGGCCTGAGATAGTTGAAGATGCATTTAGAATAATGAGTGAAAATAGGATAATTCCAGCGGCTACTTTAATAGTAGGCTTGCCGGGGGAGACTGAGGAGGATATAATAGAGACTATAGAATTGGTGGATAGGCTACACAGCTACCCTAGTCTTATAGTTCCCATGTACTTTGTACCGATGGGTTATTATAAGGATAAAGAATGGTTTAAAAAAGCGAGGCTTGAGGACTCTTTAAGGGAACTAGGTATGGTATGCTTAAAACACGACTTATATTGGGCCGACTGGATTTTAACGAGATATTATATTAGACCTAATTTAAGGAATCCAAGTATTTACATCTTAAAATATCTTCTTAAATTCATTATAAGAACATATAGACGCCTATCGAAGATCGATAAGTGGGAGACTGTGAAAGTCTATACTTAGGTTATTTTATATATACTCTTAAATACATTGATTATATCCTCAATAGGAGGATCTACGTAGCATCCTCTATACTTTACATATGTAAACTGAAGCTTACCCAATTTATTATATTTAGGTAGTATCACATCATTATATCCATTGAATTCAAGTGGATCTATATTCATCTTAATAGCTGTACCCAAGTCGAATACCGGGGTAAGCTTGATCCACCTACCACCTATATATACCTCAGTATAACCATGATAGACAAATAAATTCGTTTTCAACAAATTATATACTTCACTAGATAGTGAATGATTTATTATATCTGCAAAACATATTTTTGCAGGGATTCCAACCGCCCTATATAAAGCGGCAAGTACGATAGCCTTCTGAACACAGTATCCATAACCATTTTTTATAATCACACTAGCCCTATACAAGTCTCGGTTAAAGTAATCAACGTAGATAGAATATTTTATACCGTCTCGAACATAATAAAATATTTTTCTAGCTAAGTCGACTATATTACTCGCATCACGTGCAAGGTTGTTAGCGATCTCCCTGACGATATACGAATCCGAGTCAATATATTTAGTAGGTTTAGTATACTCATCCCACTCACAAACCATATGTATAGAATATTTTTAGCTAAACTATAAGTTTATTATATAACAAATGGTATCCCTCAATAATATTCCTTCTCCAAATATCAATAGACAACTAGAAATGTGATAAAATAAATTATAGTGGAGTATCTAGGTATTACTGATATAATAAGATGCTCTGAGCTAAGGCATATATAGAGTTTATTGAATTGAATTCAGATGCCTAGAAACTGCATTCCCATATTCATTATATCGACTCCAAGAAATACGCTAAATTACTCGTAGATTAGCCGAGTACTGCAACATCCATTAAATCGAATCCTGCAGAAGTGTTTCGGTATTTAGCGGGCTCATACTACCTAAGAGACCATTTTAAAGGGTATCCTTAGGGAGATCCAGGGAGATCGAAGGCGAAGATAGAACCTTGTCCATTACAATGATGTAGAGGGTATTGAAGTTTCTACGTTTACTATTGACCCCGGTATATTTGTTAACGACATGAATGATGAATATGATGATGGATTTAAGGGTGAGGAGGCAGTAAAGAGTTGAACAATGCATCAAATGAAACACAAATTATTTAAGCGGTAAATCCTTGGTGAAGCCTGTGTATACATGGATATACTTTTCTGGATAAACCTCCCTAACATATTTTTTAGCGTTATACCCACTACAGTGTGCTGGAGAGATATATTTAGAAAGCCTAGCCAAGTTATCTAATGTTCTGCTCGATGGACTATGAAAGCCTCCAACAACCCAGTATATCTTAGAGCCTATCTTACTATATGCTTCCATAGCAAGATTATCTACCCCGGGGTGCGAACATCCTACAAGCATGACAAGACCCTCATAATCCAATTTAACTGCCAAAGCCTCTTCATATATACCCCATAGCCCAGTTTTAATTGGACCTATAATCCATATATCATCATTAATTTTTCTAGTAGAGTAGTTTATTATGGGCTTAAGACCCCACTCACTCAAATAATTTGTTTCACCTGGCGGGGTATATATGGTGAGTCCCTTAACAGCCCTACCAACATATTTAAATCCACCATAATGGTCATGATGGTGATGACTCAAAACCGCGAAATCAACCTTATCTAGATTAATCCTGAGCTTAGCTATATTATATTCAAGAATATCTGGATGAGTATCAGCATCAAACAAAATCCTATATTTATCAGCCTCTATATAGGCACTAAATCCCCAGCTATTCCTAAGCCCCGCACCAGGTTCATTATCCACGATAATTATGACCCTAAGATTCTTAACCATCATTTAAAAATATATCGAGGAGAATTATACGATGTTAATTAAAAAATATATAGTTTCTAGTAGATCTATATGCATCATAGATAAACTATGCTTAGATCCTAGGCTAATCAAAGTATTTTTTTCTTCAGTCATGTCTGCTCTTAAGATATCCTGCTTGATATTCCTTCTCATCTTAATGTAATCTGGATTTAAAGTCTCCCTATAGATCTCATGATGTATGATTAATCTCATTAGTTCTGGTCCACATCATCCCCAGCCTCATACCCCTTAAAAGCATCTTCAACGGATATACTGTGGTATATCCTATTCTACCCAATATCTGCATGGCATGATTAATTACTTCCCAACTAACTTCAGTGCATACACTTTAGCCTCAGAAATCGGTCTACGTACCAAGTTATAATTAGTATTTATGAATGAATCAGCCGCGCTTGCAGCTAAATAGACTAATCCACATGCGGCATCGACCTTCGTAATTAAATCTGGAGAAACATCATCTACAAACTCGATAACCTCCTTTATAACCTTCTCCCACGATATTCAGTTAAATAACCTTGTGTAACACTACAGAGAATTGTTTGATCCTTGAATTCAAGAGAGAGTTAAAGTATTTTTTCAAACAAATTTTTAATAGCGCTAGAGACAATATCACCGATAGTTTCGAGTCTACCTTTAATAATATTCCTGAAAATATAGTCTACCCTAAGATAAAACTTTCTATATGCCCAGCTTAATAATCTTCCTGCCATCTCACGAGTGAACATAAATCCCCTTATAACAGGTTTAATCGTGGTATAATCGTCCCAGTCGAATGATTCGATCAGATTATGCTTTAGACAGTAGTAATATAGTGGCGTACCTGGATACGGCGTGGCGACAGTGAACTGTGCATAATCTGGATTCAATTTAATAGCATATTTAACCGTATTCTTCATGTCGTCAACAGTCTGCCATGGAAAACCTATTATAAAGCTTCCAGCCACCTCTATACCATACTCCTGAGTAAGTGGTATAGCTTTGTTAACTTGAGAAGTGCTTATCTTCTTCCTTATTAACATTAAATCTCGATCATTATATGACTCAATTCCATAATAAATCGCTGTACAACCACTTAATCTTAAGTACCTTAACATCTCCCGGTCTACATTATTCACCCTAGAACCACATGTATAATTTATATCCAGCCCCCTATTCATAATCTCCCTAGCAAACTTTATTACCCATCTTTTACTAAGAGTAAGCTCGTCATCCGTAAAGACTATTATATTAGTCTTGTATTTCTCGATATTCCTCTCAATCTCATCTACAACATTCTCCGGACTTCTAATTCTATATCTCCTTCCCCAGTAATAGCTTGTTGCACAGTATATACAGCCATATGGACACCCTCTACTAGCCATTATATGAACTATCCTAAGAGGCTTATTGAATACAGTATAGTGATCCATGGGGAGAAGATGTCGAGCCGGCTCCGGCAAAGTATCAAGGTTCCTTATCCACGGCCTATTCCTATTTCTAACAACTTTATCACCCAACTTATATGCTATACCAAGGATGTCTTGAAGACTAGGTTTACCTACTTCAATATATTGAATCAATTCTCTTGTAGTAACTTCACCCTCCCCTATGACAACATAATCGGCATTTCCCTCCGTTAAAGCCTCGGTATACATATAGGATACATGCGGTCCACCCATTATAATAGGAATATCTTTATCAAAGTCTCTCTTAATTAACCTAGCTATTTTATAACTTGCTTTTACGGTTGGTGTGACGGAACTTATACCGACTACGTCAGGTTTAAATCTCTTTACAGCCTCCAATATCATTTTAATATTAAACCCTAATGTAGGTGCGTCAATTATCCTTACCTTATGTCCAATCTTTTCAAGTACAGATGCTATATATGCTAAGCCGAGTGGGGGAGCCCTTACTCCGATGCTTTGATATATTTCAAGCGGCTTTAAACCAGGTGAGTAAATTAGTAGGACCTTCATAATAAAGGCTTCCAAAATAAATATTATAATATACCTCTCAATATATTATTCTTTAAAATATTTTTCAATGAATTAAAAAATATATATAAATCATTTTCTTCTAATCCTATAGTATTTAACTCCATCTTTTTTATAGACATCTATATAACCATCTTTTAGTAGCCTCTTCAACCTTCTATAAAGTGGAGTCTTGGGTACTCCCGTCGCATCCATCAAATCTTTTGCAGTAGCGTCTCCAAGCTCCCTCAACTTATCTAATATTATCCTATCCCTATCATCGAGAGCCTGATATTTTATTACAGGCTCTGCACTCCTTCTCTTGATAAGAAACACTCCAGATACTACTATTATAATTCCGATTATGGCGACTACAAGATATATCCAATCCCCTAATCCAACTGGAGTAGGCTTAGGCTTCCCCGGCTGTTCCTGAGGGGCAGGATATATTACATACTTTACTTCAATATCACCGGGAGGCATTACCAACGCTAC
>DQXH01000042.1 GCA_011043415.1 Thermoprotei archaeon
GAGCTTAAGCTAGATAATTCTAGGATACTAATTGACAGTAACTGTATCCGCATGCTTCTAACCATACGAAGGAATGTTGAGGTTAACGAGCATAAAAATCTCTTCGTAGATGTCAATGAAGATGGTATTGATTGTTTACTAGTTAAATATGATGAGAGTAGGACAAAGCTATTTTCAATTAATCATGATACTAGGAAAAATATGTACTAACTATAGGAGAATTAGGAAGGGTATTCAGAAGAAGGTAAGGAACACTAAGTTTAAAGGTAAGCTTCTTGCTAAGTATGGTCAACGTGAAAAGAGTCATGTGGAGGACAGGTTGAAGAAAATAACTACTTTACTAGCAGAGATTGCTAGAGAATACAATGCTGACTTGGTTAGAGAGGATCTTAAGGATTTAAATCTTAACGGTAGGAGAAGAGCAAAGGCTATACTGAAAAAGAATAGGATAAAGATACAAGCACCACGATTCAATTTTGGTGCGGGGGGTGGGATTTGAACCCACGAAGGCCTACGCCAGCGGAGCTTCCTGGAATACTCTCTCAGTCCGCCCCCGTTGGCCTGGCTAGGGGAACCCCCGCATCATCCAAAATAAATGAAAGTTATTTTTTAAGTTTTCTTTGATTCATCAAGCCTTTTACGGATTTCGTTAATTATAGTTATATTTTTGTTTTTTAAAGTTCCTTCATCATTTCCGTAGGATGCCACAACTATATCGATGACGGGTTTTCCATCGACTACTCCTAAGGGGTGGGATTTAACGTATACGTCTGGATACTTAGTTACTATCTTATTTAATATTGGAGCTAAAGTGGATTCTGTGTATCCCTTAACTCTTATCTTATCCTCTCTATAGTATTTTCTTTTGAATATCCTCTTAAGTATCTTCTCTACATGATTTAAATAGATATGTTTCATTTCCGATGGTACTCCAGGTAAAGCGAATATTTTGATATTGTTGTATTCCACATATATTCCCGGGGCTACGCCGACTTTATTCTCCAGCGGTTTAGCTTTTTCAGGCATTTTAGCCATCTTGATTCTATATTCATTCAATTCAAGATTAAGTCGTTTAAGTCTCTGCTTAACCATATTAAGTGCCTCTTTATTAACTACCCATTTCTGGTTTAATGCTTTTGCTAAAGCTTCACTTGTTATGTCGTCGTAGGTAGGGCCTAATCCACCTGTACTTATAATTATATCAGCATGTCTACATGCTTCTTTTAATACATCAACTATAGTTTCTTCTTCATCAGGTATTACCAAGATCCTCTCCACCTTAATTCCTAATTCAGTTAATTTTTTAGCTATCCAATTAGAATTGGTATCTAAAACTCTTCCAATCAATATCTCATTCCCAATTACTATAATCCAGCTTTTCATAGCACTAATTTATAATTTACCTGGCTTAAGTTAAATCTTAGTAGTAGGTGATTTCAGTATGATGCCTATCTCAATATCGTTATCTAGAGTTGCAAAAAGGGGCGACCCGAGTAAATTATATGATGTTATTATAATAGGTTCGGGACCAGCTGGATTAACTGCGGCGATTTATGCGTTAAGATCTGGTTTAAGTACACTATTGGTAACAGGCTTAGAATGGGGTGGACAGCTTATGACGACTACCAAAGTAGATAATTACCCAGGTTTTCCTGAAGGTATTGATGGACCTGAGCTTATGAAATGCATGCGTGAACAGGCTATACGATTTGGAGTTGAAATTGTCGAAGCGGATGCAGATGACATAATCTTATCAGAATATCCATATAGAGTAAAGGTAGGTTCTATATATTATACTGGAAAAACGATAATATTAGCTACTGGAGCTAGATATAGAGAGCTTGGGTTAGAGTCTGAGAAGAGGTTGCTGGGCAGAGGGGTATCATACTGTGCAGTTTGTGATGGTTTCTTCTTTAAAAATAAAGTTGTGGCAGTTATAGGCGGCGGTGATACAGCTTTAACAGATGCAATCTACTTGTCAAGCATATGTAAAGAGGTCTTAATAATACATAGAAGAGGAGAGTTTAGAGCTAATAAGATATTAGTTAATAAGATTAAAGAGTATCCGAATATTAAAGTAGTAATGAATAGTATAGTCCTAGATATACTAGGGGATAATAAGGTAGAGGCTATTAAAGTAAAAAATCTGGATACTGGATCTGAAAATATCATTAAAGTAGACGGAGTTTTCATAGCAATTGGCCACGTTCCAAATACTGATCTAGTGAAAGATAAACTTGAGATAGATGAAAGAGGATATATTAAAACATATGACTTCGTTAAGACGAGTATACCAGGGGTATATGTAGCTGGAGATGTCATGGATCCTAAATATCAGCAGGCTATCACGGCAGCTGCCTTTGGAGCGATGGCTGCATTAGAAGCAAAGGAATTTATAGATAAAGAGTCTAAGCCTATTTCTTAAATATAGTAATTATCAATACATATACAATTATACTCACTATGATCCACATGATAAATGAGATCATTCCACGGATGAAATCCGCTTCAGCAATATATTTTCCAAGTCCTATCAAACCCATTGCAAATGGAAGAAGTGGTATAAACCTAATAACACTATAAATTTCTTCTTTAGACACCCTTTTTTCCTCGGCTTCAAGTATTTTATATCCTTTTTCATTTAAAATATAGTACACTCTACCATCGTCATCCAGCATCCTTTTAATATATCCATGTTCTAGAAGTCTTTTTAGTCTATAATCAGCCGCCTGCCTACTGAATTTAAATATCTCGGCAATTTCATTAGGATACGCCCTTCTCCTCCCGTGTATAAACATGATTATAGCTTTATAAACGGGATCTTCCTCTATCTTCATTCAAATATTAAACTAAATATTATTTCATTATAAATATATCGGGGGTTCGATATGATTGTAGCTGCACCTGATTATGCTAAAGATAATGCAGTTAGATTAGCTTCTAACTTAGGATGCAACTATACATTAATATCTACAAGATATTTCCCGAATGGGGAGGTTCTAGCTAGGGTGAATGAGGTCGAGAAGCTTAGAGACGTGGATAGGATTATCCTATTCTTTCCGACATATCCTAATACTAACGACCGTATCCTGATGTTATTCGAGTCTCTTGAGGCCATTAGGCATTATATTCCAGGTAGTAAACTAGAATTAGTTATTCCATACTTCTCCTACTCGAGGCAAGATAAACGTTTTTTAGATGGTGAAGCCCTAACACTTAAACTTATAATAGATTTTATATCAGTATTCGATATCTCGCGCATTTATATCTTTGATATTCATAGTTTAGAGTCATTTAAAAAATATGCTAAGAAGCTAGATTACATACATATTTCATTATTACATAAACTATTTGAATATATAAAAAATATACACGAAATTGATAACGCCATATTAGTCGCTCCAGATGAGGGTCGTTTAAATACAGTTTCCGATATAGCAGAGAAGCATAGCTTAGATTATACTTATTTAATTAAAGAAAGGGATCGTTATACAGGGAAGGTTACGATGAAACCAGGTGAAGAGATCGATTTCAGTAAATATAATTCCGCTATTATACTTGATGATGAGATTTCGACAGGAGGTACGATGGCTTTGGCGTCGTCCTATCTCAAGAAAAATGGTGTTGATACTATTATTGCAGCTGCTTCGCATTTACTTTTGATCTCTGGCGCTGATAAGAAGCTGTTTAATTCAGGAGTAGACTTCCTATATGGGTCTAACACCATTTTAAATCCATACGCTGTATTGTATATTGAGGATATACTACCTGAATATATTAAGGATTAATGTAGTGGGTATGAAGCTCGCTATCCATATATCATTGGATTATCGAGATGCCTGTATCAAAGAGGTTCTTACATTACTCGAATCATACGGAATAAAATATAAAATAATAGGGTTATTTAACAAAGTCATATTACTAGATATTAGCGGGTACGAGGGAAGACCTGAAGAAGAGGTTTTAGAGTATATATTTAAAAGATCATCATGTGTAAAGCGTGCACTTAAGATCTATACTGTCAGTAATTCCTATAATTTAGAGGAACTGTATTCAGGTGATTTAAAGGAGTATGTAAGCAGGTTTAAACATGTGGCAATACATGTTCATCTATATAATCCAAGAATTGTTCACCGTGAGGAGATTAATAGTGTTATAGACGATATATATAAGTTATATGTGAAGGATCTCCGCTTGAAGGTAGACCTTGAGAAACCTGATGTTATTATAGGCGTTTATAATGTTGAAGATATTATCCTAGTCGGTATCGAGTTATATGATGAATTGAGAAAGGGGTTTGAACATAGAAGAGCTAAATATAGGCCCGTATTCTCTCCATTTTCACTACACCCGAAGTTAGCTAGGCTGATGATAAACCTATCCGGAGTTAGGGAGGGAAGCATCCTGATCGATCCATTCTGTGGAGTGGCTAGTATACCGATGGAGGCTAGTTTACTATCGATTGAGGCTATATGTATCGAGTATTTCTTTAAATGGTGTGTAGGTGGGTTGAAGAATGTAGAATGGATTGATGAGACATTGAATTACATCGATGTCATTAATGCTGACTCGCTTAAGGATGTCCTCAGGGTATATGAGTATAGTAATGAGGTATATATCGTAACCGATCCTCCATATGGTAGAATCACATCAACTGGATATAGGGATATAGCGAGTATATATAGAAATTTTATTGAGAAATATGTTTCATATGCAAAACGCTCTGTATTCATGTCTCCGGAAGATATCGACGACTATATATATAAATATGACTTGAGAGTCAATTTTAAATCGGTAATCCCTGTTCATAGGAATTTAAAGAGAATATTATACGTCGTGGAGCGGGATTAGAATGGATATCGATATATTCTTCCTAGGAACTTCCTCAGGAGTCCCTACAGTGGAGAGAAACGTGCCGAGTATATTAATTCGTAGGAAAGGCGAGCATATCTATTTTGATTTTGGGGAGGGGACACAGCGACAGATATTTAGACTGGGACTAGGATTTAGTAAGAAGATGAAGATTTTTATATCTCACTTACATGGAGACCATATATTCGGCCTTCTACCACTTATGCAGACATTAACGTTGTTTAAAAGGAGATATCCATTAGAGATATATGGTCCGGTGAAGCTTGAGAGTTTCTTGAAATACAACATGGAGTTACTTGACATCGAGCCAACATTCGAGATAGTATTCAAACCAATATATCATAATACGATACTGGACTTTGGAGAGTATTATATAAAGGTTATTAGGAATCTACATGGAGGTTTGTCATACTCATTCAGGATCGAGGAGAAGGGAAGACCAGGTAGGTTCAATGCAGATAAAGCCACTAAAGATGGTGTTCCTAAAGAATATTGGAGTATTCTTGCTCGGGGAGAGGATGTGAAAGTAGGTGATAAAATATATTGTAGCAAGGACTATGTAATTCCACCGCCAATTAGGGGTAGATCAATCGTATATTCGGGGGACACTATGGCTTTCGACGGTTTGATTGAGTTAGCTAGAGATGCGGATGTCCTGATATCTGAGGCGACATTCACTAGTGAGCTGAAGGATAGGAGTATTGAGACTATGCATATGACCGCCTTAGAAGCCGCCAAAATAGCTCGCGAGGCAGGCGTAAAAATCCTAGTTTTAACACATTTTAGTGCAAGATATAATGATTTAACTAATCACCTGATTGAGGCGAGAAAGATATTCCCAGCAACATTTATAGCGAAGGATTTAGACGTATTGACTATTCCATATGTAACTCCATAGTTAGAACCTCGTCAGCCACTTTATAACTTCATCAGGGTTCTCCGTCTCTATTGTAACTATTATGTCTCCCAATGGAGACTCACCAGGATCGACAAGAGATAGGACGCCAGCGTATGCAGCCTGTTTATGAAGATACATCGTTATAATCCCCCTATCTCTATCTAAATACTTATATAAATATTTCCTTAAGGTAGCCAATACCCTCCGCATTCTAAAATGATTAAATATCCTGTATACATATTCATATCCAGCGGCTTCGGCAACTAAATACTTCTCACCACCTATCTCCCTAACTACTGGTTTGACGTTTAATACGTTCATCAGCGCCTTCGAAACCTTATTCATATCTTCACATTCATATAATATAGTTTTTATAGTCGTTTTTGCCTTAGCCAGAGTCCTCTTAATTTCTTTATCCTTTTTAAGAAGATCTTTTATCTCTCTTTTCTTCATATAGAACCATCTAATATCAATTTAAATAGCCTTCTAATATATTCCTTAGCAGTTTCTTTATCGATATCATCATTAAAGAAATATATATCAGAGTTATGAAGTACATCATCCAATCCAAATCCTATCTCCCTCTCCTCACGCTGAATAAAATCATCTATCGAAGAGATATCATCTACCCTACCCCTCGACCTAATCCTTAAGTATCTAGTCTCTCTAGATGCAATCACCCCTATCAAGATGATTTCATAATACTTCTTAAACATACTTACTTCATGAGGACTTCTGACGCCATCAATGACAATGTAATCATCCTTCAAATTCCTAATCCTGTCAATGACAAGCTTTGCAACAGCACCTTCACCATAGATCCTCCTAATCTCCTCAGCATATTTACCGACTGTATCCTTATCCTTCTTCCCATATTTTTTGAAAGCTTCTTCTCGGACGATGTCTCCCATAGCTATAACCTTAAGCCCCATTTCCTCAGCGACTGACGCCATAAAGCTCTTCCCTGATCCGGGAGTCCCTGTTATACAAATTAGCTTCATCACTATAGAAGAATACCTGAGACAGTATATTAAAAGCTAATAAAAGTAGAATATATTAGATGAGGTTCTAACACTAAATTTACTTAATTAATCTCATCATAATTTTATTACATAATGTAATAAATATTTGGACTGGAAGAGGCAGGTTTACATGGTAAGGCTATTCGTCGCTATCGATATAACTAATAAAAAAGTTGTAGACACTGCGATAAGAGTTCAAGACTTAATTAGAAGGAATAACATTAAAGCGACGTTCTCAAACCCTAATCAACTTCACATAACATTGAAATTCCTTGGCGAGATTCAAGACACATTGATAGACGAGATTAAGAACGCCCTATCAAAGATACATTTCAATAGATTTAGCATTAGATTTGAAGGTATAGATGCTTTTCCAAGTATATTACGGCCGAGGGTGATATTCATCGATGTAGAACATTCTAGGGAGCTTGAGACTCTATATAAGGCTGTAGATAAGTCACTATCATTCTTACGCATAAGAGAAGATAAAAGGTTTCATCCACATGTGACAATTGCAAGGATAAAATCGATATTTGGGTGGAATAAAAGTTTAGTTGATGAATTAAAGTCCATCGATATTAATTCCACTGAGGAGATTATAGAATTTAAGCTTAAGCAGAGCGTACTTAAACACTCTGGCCCCGAGTACATTGACTTAATGAGTATTCCACTAGGGTAGTTGAAATGGATAGGTTGCAGAAATTATTTAACTATATTTCTGAATATATAGTTCCGTCTGAAGCTGAAGTCTCAAATGTGTTGAATATTGCTGAAGGTTATAGATTGCAGATATATGAACTTTTTAAAGATGTTATTGAAGATTATAATGACGTATATATAGGTGGTTCTGTAGCTAGGGGAACATTCTTTAAAGACGATTTTGATATAGATATATTTATACGTTTTCCGCCAACTCTTGATATAGAATATATTAAAGGGATGTTATTCACAAAGTTATCTGAGATCTTTCCGAAGGATAAGATAAGGAAGAGGTATGCAGAACATCCATATGCCGAGATTATATTTGATGAATATAGCTTGAATGTAGTGCCTTCATTTAAGACCCAATATCCTAGTTGGTTGAGTCCCGCGGATAGATCATATTACCACAATCAGTATTTGAAGGAGAGGATTAAGCCATATAGGAGAGATGTAATATTAGCTAAATCGTTGTTTAAGGGTATCGGAGTATATGGGGCTGAAGTATATATAGGTGGATTATCAGGTTATCTAACTGAGTTATTAGTTCTACATTACAGAGGTCTTGAAAACTTATTAAATGCGATCGCTAAGTGGCGACCACCAGTTATTATAGATATTGAAAAATTATATTCTTCCCAAAAAGAGATTAGAAATGTGTTTGAGGGTTATAACTTAATAGTTGTTGACCCAGTTGATAAGGGAAGGAACGTAGCTGCGGCCTTAACTAAGAGGAAGTTTTCGATGCTGATATCAGGGGTTAAAGCCTTCTTATCCGATCCTAAGCCAAGTTACTTCCATATTTTCTCTAGTGAAAGAACTAAACCGGAATATAACTACAGAGAACTTATTAAATCACATCCAATTATCGTAATTGACTTAGTACATGAGGCTAAGATCGAGGATATACATTATCCTCAATTAACGAGCTTCGCCCGTAAAATTGTGAGACAGCTCGAATATCACGGTTTCAATGTATATAAGTATGCTGTTTTCTCAGACTACCTATCGAGAAGTATCGCTGTAATATTATTATCATCTGATAGGCAACCTAAATATACTGTTTATACTGGTCCCTACCCCTATCTATCGGGGGAGTCTTCATTTCTTGAGAAGAATAAAGGTTTGATAAAATGGATTGGATATGATGGCAGATGGTACGTGTTAAAGACGCCTAAATATAGTGATGTATACAGCTTAATAACCGATGTTATTGATAAGGGGTTGATAAAGCCTCCTAAGGAATTATATAAGAAATATTCAGTGTATAGATTGAATTTAACGCATTTGAAGAGAGACCGAAAACTATTCTCATGGATTAAAGAATTTATCGTGGGTGACGAATTTTGGAAGGAACATATATAGTTAAGTTGGAGGAGCTTCCTGAAAAGGATCCATATATCTGCAAATTAATTTACTATCCTGATGGAGATTTGAATATATGTCTTGATAGATTAAAGAAGTTGGAAGATATCGGCATTACGGCTCTAATACTCGAGGGCGATGTATTTGTTGATAAATATTATGTATTGGGTAAAGGAACAAACAGTATAGTTATAAAAGTTTTTCATAGTAATGAAATGAAAGTTATTAAGTTGCTTAGATCGGATGCATCTAGAAATACGTTGGAAAATGAGGCGTCTATACTTAAGTATATTAACAGTTCTGAGGAGGATAGGAAGTTTCATCTAGTACCCAAAATATATGATTATCATGACTGGTATCTACTTCTGGAGTATATTGACGGCATACCTATCAATGATTATTTATCATATGAGTTGTATGAATCGAATTTAAACGATGTTAAGAGTTTAATATATAAACTGTTGTTGAAATGTCATCTACTCGACCTTCTTCATGTAGACCATGGAGAGCTGTCTAACCCATATCGACATATACTAATAACAGAGCCTCTAGATCCAGTCATTATAGACTTTGAATCTGCATCCAGGGTAAGGAAGGTTAAAAACCTGACATCCATCCTCCAGTTTCTACTAATATCATCTACAGCCAGCGGATATATCAGAGAACTACTCAATATCAACCTAGAGCCGATCTTCCCAATACTAAAAAGATATAAACGCAACCCATCCCACGAACTATTTACAGAAATAATTAAACTACTAGGCCTAAGCGACATCCATGAACTCTAAATAAAAAAATCTTAATAACAACCTACTAAACTATATTAAAATGAATGGGGCCGTAGTCTAGCTTGGCTAGGACGCCAGCCTGGGGAACTACGTCTAGAGCGCTGGTAGCCCGGGTTCAAATCCCGGCGGCCCCATATAGAATGTAATTATTTTTTATTTATTGGTTGGTAAAAAGTTAGGAGGAGGGGGTAGGACAAAATTGTTTTCTACTGATGGTAAACCCTATTTCCCTTAGAAATACTCTGGCATATCCCTTATGTGTATATAAATTGTATACTGTTCTTTTTCTCTTAATTATATCCCCGTATGATGTATAATATAGGCCTGGTTTTCCATTTATTGAGATCTTACCAGTTTTAATATTATAATACTTTGCTAATAAGTATTTAACATACTTCAAAAGTGAAATGTCGGTGTTATATAGTGAGATTTTGATACATCTATAATTACTTCCTTCGCTGTCATATAATCCTCGTAAAAAATATGTTATAGTATTCTTATTGTACTCAATGTACTGTTTTAAGGTATCTAGATTCTCTTCCTTAAACCATCTCACAAATGATTTAGATTTATAACGTACTTTCCATCTTGCCTTCTTTCTATTCTTCTTCCAAACTTTTTTCGGCTTAATGTAAGGTTTACCTAACACTATTGAGACGCATTTACTAAAGTATTCAACGAATTCTAAGTCAGTCGCTTCTAACTTAATAACGTAATCACTTTTTCTATCCTGTGTAACAGTGCCGTCTCCTAGTAGTACGCCTATGACGTATGCTAGCTCTGGCGATGGCTCTGGGTGCCACTTCGCGTTCCATGGTGTTTGTCCTCTTTTCCAGTTGATTAATGTGGATCTCGGTATATCTAGGATCTTTGATACTTTTTTGGTCCCGTATTTCTTTAATAATTTCATTGCTTTAATATAGTCTTCATATAAATATTCTCTCCGTCTCATATTCTCATCTCCCTTAGTAACGAAGTCGATCATGTTATGGCTATAATAGGTACTTTTCTGACATAGCTTACCCCTCCTCCCCCTCCAGAGCCTCTATAACCCACCTAGGATTATAGAGGCTTGGAGAACCCCATATACAACCCGTCTAGGATTGTATATGGGGGTTTGGGGTGGCCCACGGGACCTGCCTGAGATCCCGTGACCCCATCAACCATACACCATCCTCATTCGGTGTACGGTTTCATCCACCAAAATACAGAAATATAAAAACTTATTAGTACGCCCAATAGAGAGAAACGCCTTACTATTGCTACGATTTTTCGTAAAAATATTTATGTTATTTGATGATCTAGAGGCTCTCGTTTAATAGATAAAAGTTTTTATGTTTCTACTACCATCTCCTCCGTCTTCTCTTCACTCATGCTCGATGCTATCAAAGCAAGTACCCTAACCATCATTCTAATATTATCTAGGCTATCATTCTCATCCTCGAGGTAAATGAATGTAGAGGTCTCATCATCTTCATAATACACCATTAGATAATCTTCAATACTTCTCCTCTCCTCATATCTTAGATTTAGTGAGTGGGCCTCCCTTTTAAGCATCTCTCTAATATCTCTAATATCACTACTCCTCCTACCTTGGGGAATATACAACACCAGTTTCTTCATTCCACTATATAATATTATTTATAGTTATACCTATACTAATGTAACGGTGAAGGGAGGTTAGTGAAAGTAAAATTTATACTATATTGAGGATGTGTGTAACTGGATAGTAAAAGAAAATATATCTCCCGCTTTCATCCTTATATAAAAGCTTTTTCTTTAGATATAATTCCTCGTCCAATATGTGTATAAACTGTTTTAACTCTATTCTTCTACTACCCCTGTCTCTAAAATATTCATATATATAGGTGATATCCTCCTTAGTAATCTCGATTTTATCGAGATCTGCTGAGAGTCTTTTAGCTATCGCTTTTAAGATATTAATTTCCATATCACTTATCGCTGGCGCTATATTTCTAGAGTAGCTCATATAGAAAGCTTTTCTAACATGCTCAGCGATAATCCTACTATTATTCTCCCTATCAGCGACTAAACCACTGTTGTATATAAGGTTGATCATCTCCCTGGCGCTTCCATTAAAAATCTCGTCAGATATATAAGCTGAGACTTTTACAGCGTTTTCTGATATGGCATCTTCCTTTAAACCTAATTCGATTCTCTCTTCAATTATATCAATTAGCTCCCTCCAGTTGTAAGGTCTAAACTCTATCTTAGGGCCATCTATCTTAGACTTAATATGGTCACTTAATGAGTATATTGGCGCCATATTCCTGACTATTATAATTGGATATATTAAACGTTCACCATATTCCTCCTCAATTCTAGTTAGTAACTCTATAATCTTCCCACCATCTCTCCTAATTAAGTCATCGGAATCATCTAGCGCAACCAGATACCTCTGGTCCCTCATCTTTAAAACATTATATAGCCTATCTATAATTTCATCCTGAGATAACCCCCTATGTGGAATAGGTATTAAATGCGATGCGATCCGTGTAATAGCTACATAGGTCTTTGCAGCAGTAAGAGAGTTAAGGACATAAGTCTCAATTAATCCATCATAAAGCTCCTTTAATTCTTTAAAAACCTTATGTATTACAGTAGTCTTCCCTGTTCCAGAAGGACCATATATCACAGGAATTTTAAATACATTCTTATCAAGACCTAATTTAAATATATCCACTATCTCATTCTTCTCCTTTTCACGATGCGGCATCTTTTTAGGTAAATAACTTATATCAAAATACTTCCATCCATCTTCCTTAAATACACTCATCATTTATACAACAATATCAATGTATTATAAATTTCATTGTGTAACCTTTAAAATCGAAAAGTAAATACGTAAAATCCCATTATACACTCTTTTTCAGCTAGCATATTTTTCCGTCAATATCTAAAAGAATGTTTTAAATATATATCTATAATCTGGTTTAGGGTATATAGGATAAATAGTAAATTATGTTTTTATGGATAATGATTTAAATGACCAAGGTTTTATGGTGGCTCAGTATGAGGCTTCTGACGTTAGATGAGGGAAAGTTTCTTGTTAAATTAGCTAGAGATACGATTGAGAGTTATTTAACTAGTGGGGAGCGTCCTAAAGTTGATAAGGGGAAGCTTACAGATGCTCTGGTGGAGAAGAGGGGTGTTTTCACGACCTTATATAAACTTGTTAAAGGTCGTAGGGAATTGAGGGGATGTATCGGTTATCCGTATCCAGTCAAGGAATTATATCTGGCTGTGATGGATACCGCTATTGAGGCTGCTACAAATGATCCACGTTTTAACCCCCTACAAGTTAGTGAGTTGAATGACGTGGTAGTCGAGGTCTCGGTTCTAACTGTTCCAGAGAAGATTGAAGTATCGTCTCCTCTAGAGTATCCTGATAAGATCGTTATAGGCAGAGACGGACTGATAATTAAATATGGTTTTTATAGTGGCCTTCTCCTTCCTCAAGTACCGGTAGAGTATAATTGGGATGCACAGGAATATCTCTCGCATCTATCTATGAAGGCAGGGTTGCCGCCGGATGCTTGGCTATGGAAGGATGTCGAGATCTATCGTTTTATGGCTCAGATATTTATTGAGAAAGAACCTTATGGAGACGTTGTAGAGGAGATTATTAAGCGATGAAGATTTACTTCAGCGTATATGGCGTTGGAAGTGGGCATAGTATAAGATCATTTAGATTAGCCGATACATTCTATAGAGATGGTCATGAAATCTATCTATCGACATTTGGAGACGGTATAAGAATATTTAAGGATAAAGATAAAAGGTCTATATTTAAAAAGATTCTGGTCTCGAAGAGTATTGAGTATAAGTGGATTGAAGAAGGATTATCCTGGTCTGGGACTATGGCATATTCCGCGATAAACTATAATACCTTATATAGTCACTTAATAGACGAATATAGAAATTTAAAATCCATCATGCCCGATATAGTCATATCAGACTCAAGAATAAGCACACTCCTGGCATCGTATAAATTAAATATAAAATCCATAGTAATTACAAATCAATTAAGTATTAAACTACCTAAGGATATTCCTCTAATATCCAGGTTATTTACTAAAATATGGAATTTAGCTGATTCTATAGTTATTCCAGATCTACCTCCAAAATATACTATAACCTATTCTAATATTGTTCCGTATCTAGGGTTTTATAATAAGAGGAAGCTATTCTTCGCTGGATTAATATATGAGAAACCGGATTTAATTAGAAGCTGTGAGGTAGACAAGGATATTGATTTATTTTTCATGATTAGTGCACCAACACATGATAGACTCAACTTTGTTAAAGCTATATACAGGAGCTTAAACATATTATCGAGAGAAAGCAGGTTGCTGAGAGAATATAATATAATTATCTTGGAAGGTGCGGCGTATAAAAAGAATTTTAGAAAAGTATTAAATGGCAATATTAGGGTTTTTGGATGGTTGGATAATCCCCATGATATACTTAAGAGATCTAAGATAGTGATCTTGCGGGGAGGACAGACTTCAATACTAGAGTCTATAATGGCTATGACTCCAATGATAGTAATTCCCGCGTGTAGACAGACGGAGCAGATTGAGAATGCGAGACGTGTAGAGGAGCTTGGACTAGGATATTACATGGATTACAAAATGTTTTTAAGGGATCCCACCATATTAATTAACTCCATAAACTCCATCCTAAATAAATATAGTTATTTCCAGGAGAATATTAGAAAGGTTAGGAATGTATTAATTAAAGTTAGTAATTTAAATAGATTAAAGAGGTACATTATGAGGATGGCAATATGATTAAGTGGCTGGAATACAGAAACTCAAACTCTAAAGATATCGTAAAAAGGTCTGAGGGAGAGTCGGTTAGGATATTAGGCTGGGTCTCAAGTAAGAGGGTTCACAAGGATAAGATATTTCTATCTATTAGAGACCGATATGGCTATCTTCAGATAGTCGCTACTCCAGAGGAGTCTTCAGACAACATATTTAATCTTGCGAAGACTATACCGGTGGAATCCGCTATAGCGGCTGAGGGTATAGTCAAACATGATCCTAGAGCTCCGAATGGTGTAGAATTAAGATTAAAAGATCTTATTGTGATTAGCAAGGCTGATATATGGCCAGTTACGAAAAGCGCCCTTAAATCCCCTGAACTCATGTATGATAAAAGGCACTTAACCATTAGAGGCCCTAGATCTAGGGCAATACTACTTATAAGATCAGGGGTTATAAAAGCCGCTATGGAGTATTTTGAGAAGAATGATTATGTACTTATAAATGCTCCTACATTTATTACATCAGCTGTTGAGGGTGGTGCGACTCTATTCAAGCTAAAGTATTTCGATGACTATGCATATTTAACTCAAAGTAGCCAGTTCTATGAGGAGGCCGCTATATGTGTCTTTGAAAAAGTATATGTAATTCAGCCTAGCTTCAGGGCTGAGAAATCTAGGACACGTAGGCATCTCACAGAGTTCTGGCATATTGAGGCTGAGGCGGCGTTTGCGGATCATGATGACATAATGAAGGTTGAGGAGGAGCTGGTTTCGTATATGTTGAATTACTTGAATGAGCATTATAGTGGTGAGATAAAAACTGTAAAGAAGTCAGGTATTAAAATCTACGAGCCTCCATTCCCAAGGATATCTTATGATGAGGCTTTAGAGATATTACATAGTAAAGGTGTAGAGATGGAGTGGGGCGAGGATTTCGGAGCTGATGAGGAGAGGGTATTAAGTATGCAGTTTGACACACCCTTCTTCGTCTATGGTTACCCGGCTTCAACCAGAAGCTTTTACCATATGAATGACCCTGATAGACCGGAAGTAACCCTGTCCTCAGATTTAATGGCTCCAGATGGATATGGTGAGATAACGTCAGGTGGGCAGAGGATCCATGATTATAATGAACTATATAACAAGATAATTTCATTTGGATTAGACCCCAGTCAATATGAATGGTATCTCGAGATTAGGAAGTATGGTATGCCTCCACACGCCGGATTCGGATTAGGTGTAGAGAGGTTTATGCGGTGGATCCTAGAACTTCCTCATATAAGGGATGCAACATTGTTCCCACGTACTCCATCTAGAGTATATCCCTGAAAACAGATAATATTATTTATAACTATCTAATTTATTTGGTAATTGGATATGAGTAACGAAGGTCTAGACATAGATGTAAGGGAATTACCTGGGGTAGGTGAGGTAACTGCAAGAAAGTTGAAAGAAGCAGGTATCTACACTGTTAGAGAGTTATTACTATATTCTCCCATCTATTTAAGTGAGCTACTTAATATAAGTGAAGAGAGGGCGGAGAAATTAGTTATTACGGCACACGACTTTCTAAGAGAGAGGGGGCTAATATCTGACGATTTTATATCGGCGGAGGAGCTTCTTGAAAAGATTAAGAGGAGAAGATATATTACCACGGGATCTAGAAATCTAGATAATTTATTGAAAGGTGGTATAGCGACGCAGGCTGTGACAGAGTTCTATGGCGAATTTGGGTCTGGTAAGACCCAGTTATGCCATACCCTAGCTGTAAATGTGCAGCTCCCAGAATCCGAAGGTGGGCTAAATCAGAATGCGATATATATCGATACGGAGAAGACGTTCAGTCCATCTAGGATAGTGGAGATAGCCACTGCTAAGGGATTAAATCCCAGTGACGTTCTGAAGAATATCATTGTTGCAAGAGCATATAATACAACACATCTGCTCTTACTCATTAAGATGCTTCCTGAAAAGATTAAGTCTAATAATGTCGGTTTAGTAGCTATAGATTCTGCGGTAGCTCCATTTAGGGCAGAGTATTTAGGTAGGGGTAAACTGGCTGAGAGACAGCAATTACTGAATCGATTGATGCATGACCTAATTAGGATAGCTGAATTATATGATGCTGCGATCGTGATTACGAATCAAGTTCAAGCCCAGCCTGATATAATGTTTGGCGATCCCACGAAACCCGTGGGGGGACATGTTGTCGCCCATGCAGTAACCTACCGAATTTACCTTAGAAAAGCTAAACAGAAGGGATTGAGAATCGCTTCAATAGTAGATAGTCCAGAGCATCCACCGGGGGAGACGTTATTCCTCATATCTGAGGAAGGCATTACAGACCCTACCACCTAAGTATCATTTGATTAGATTTAAATTTTAATAGGAGCTAAGAGAAAATATGAATTTAAATCATTGGAGGGATTTGTGTGAGGAAAGTACTCGCTATCCTTATAGTTGCAGTATTTATATCAAGTATATTCCTAGTCAATACATCTATCCATGCAGCGAGTAAGAATGATTTTAAAGAGTACATGGATATATGGAACTACGGTACAGCATCGTTAATCCAGGTTAAGATTGTAGATCACCCGTCTATTATAAATAAAACGCAAGAACTCTTCGATTTTATACCGAGTGATGTTGATTATAGTATTACATATTTTAACGTACCTAATTGGGCTTCTCACTATAATTATCTGCTGTCTGGCGTGATTTTCTCAAATATCACTTGGAAAAATATCCCATGGACCCATATGGAAATTAGGCTTAATAATGTAATATCGAGTGAGCTTAAAGAAGACCTTGATGAAGTATTTAAGACATATTTCATTTATAACGGAAGCAGTATGCTGATCGGATACCTAGATTATTCTATGTTTAAGAAGATTCTAAATAAGATTATCTCTCTCCCCGACTATACGAGATTTCTACTATGGATGGATCCCCAGAAGCTTACTTCAGATGATATTTTCTCTATATCGATTTCAAGGGAAGGAGGTTCTATAAGTTTGATTATAACGGTACTAAAGGATAATGGGGTCAAATACTTTTATTGGTCTTTAGATAAGTTTATGGAATTTAGGGAGGAGGCGCCAAAATTAAAGTATAGTTACACTTCTTTCCTAACGATATATTTCAAGGACGTATTCGTCGAGAGCGCTCCAAAAAATATATCTGGTGTTTTAAACAATACGAGTGAATTATATATCTATAAATTTAACATAGCTAGTGGAGCTAAATTTAAGAATCCTAAATTCAAGATTATATATGAGTCTCCAGTCGTATTATTAACTAGATCCTTTAATTCAACTAGTTTTACCAAGGATTCCATAATTAAAGTTAGGGTTGATATTCGTAATCTAATGCCATATCCATTACATAATATAACTGTAAGAGAGTATGAATGGTTTGGGGAATACGCCGAGTTGGTGCAGGGTTCTGTGTCCAAGACTATAGATGAACTGAAATCCAACTCGGTTGATACTTTAGTCTATGAAGCCCGGATAAAGACAGATAAGGTAATGTCCCTATATATAGGTCCGGCTGAAGCAATATTAAATTCAGCAACTGGATTGAAGAGGATATTTTATTCAAATACAAACGTTATATACCTAAATACTGAGGACTCACCACTTATATATGCTACATTAGATGAAGTCAAATCTAGTTATGATGTTGGAGGCAAATTAAAGTATAGTGCTGTAATAAAGAATATTGGAGACTCTCCAGTTGACTCCGTAGTATTCGGGGAATATATAATAGGGTCTCTGAAACCTGGGGAGGAGAGGAGGATTGAGGATAGTATAAGCCTATCAAAGATAGGTTCGAGATATTTTGAGCTTCTATTAAATGCGAGTTATATGTTTAACGGAACCGAGTATAAGGTGGCTACTCAAGACCTTAGGATCTTCTTATATCCCAGAAAACTATATTATCCATACCTAGATGTTCAATTCAAATATGGCTTAAAGGGTAATGAGTTGAATTTAACCGTCGTCCTCTCGAATAAGGGTCTATTTGATGTAGAGGATGTTAATGTAGTTATCTTAAATCTCTATGGTTCATCCATCGTTGAAGGGGATTTGAAAGATTTGAGTAAGACTATTGATCTAATCTTAGTAAATCAGTCTAAAACATTGTCGACAGTTCTAAGATATCCAAATAACACTATATCAGCCTATCCTCATGTCATAGTCACGTCTAGAAACTTGATTTCACCTATATATTCTCAGTTTAGATACTTCTATAACACGATAAATATATCCGAGGATGTCTATAGCGGACCCTATATAATCAACTATAATTATACCCTTACTATAAGATTTGTAAATACGGGAGACGCAGATGTATATAACCTCACGATATCATCTTTAGGCGGGGACTTATCTCTATCTCCAGAAAGATTTAATTATACATTAGTATCTCCTTATGAAGCTAAATCAATCAACTTTACATTTTCCAGTGAGGAAGCAGGAAACTTTACATTGCCAGATATTAGATATACATATTGGTATCTAGGTTCGGTTCATGAAGGTTCCTTTAGCGGGGTTGACGTCAAATTCTATAGAGGGATTTGGATCAATTATGAAGTACCTGCTGAAGTCTCTGAAGGCGACTCATTTGCATTGACCATTAGGATCGAGTCAGATAGTTATAAGTATATTAACCATAGCATGCTATCCATATATTTACCTGATGGTCTAGAGTTTTCAAGTGGGTCCAATATATTGGAGAAAAAGTTGGTATTGAATGGAAGTAAGAATGAGGTGGAGTTTAGAGTTAGAGCTGTAAAACCGGGTGAGTATGAGCTTAGAGATATTAAAATAAATTATGTATTTAATGGCATTGAACTATCCCATACCCTACCAGAGACTAAAATACCTGTGATTAAAGTTAGGGAGAATGTCTTGATGAGGTATTGGATATACTTCATACCTATGCTTATACTTGCATTAGTATACGTCTACTTAATACGGAAACGGATATATTAGGAAATAGAGTATGTAAACTAGGAACAATGTAGATAGGGGGTTCAAGACCCAAAATATAAAGATCTTAATTATATCCATCTTTCTAAACATATGGGTCTTATATGTAAATATAGGTCCTATGTAACCAAGTGTTAATAAACTTGAAAATGGTACTGGTATAGATAGCTGGGTCGCCAACTCAATTAATATCGTTGTGGATATAATCGAGGATATATATGCTGATGGATGTAGTCCGTATATTCTTCCACTAAGAGTTTCTCCGATTGCCTTACCTATGAATAAAGTGCTTATAGGAACTATAATTAAAACAACTATGAACAGCCAGTGAATATCGATTAAGGATAGACTTGTAATTGTGCCTACCGTATTAGCTCCATATACGTAACCTAATATAAATGGGCCCAATATGCCGATAAGATGTGTAAGATGTAATATAACCCTCCTTCTCTTCCTAATTAATAAGGATATTCCATATGATAAGGCTAGGTTTATAAACGGATATAATATCCATATGATGACGACTAAATAGATATAGGATAAATTTATTTGGTAATTCGTATATAGCGACGCCCCTACAATCCCGCCGATAATTCCCTGAGTTACACTATATGGTATACCATATTTTGTAAAAAATATAGCGTGTATTAAGACTGCTAGGATGATTATATTTAAGGTTACATCGCTATATACATAGTGTTTAATACTATGCATCTTTAGGCCTTCGATTAAGAGTCCACAGTATATTGAGAGTATGATTATAAGATCTATTAAATACTTATTACTTATCCCAACGTACCGGGATGGATCTCTTAAAATCGCTATATTATTCCCAATTACATATGCTAGCAATATTGAGAGTAGAACTACGTTTACTATGATATTAAACATTATGATAATACCGATAGTATAATTAGGGATATTAAATTAGCTGAATCTTCGCATAAATCCTCTATATCATCGGTATTTAGGATATAGCTCCTTAAGAGTATGAATTGACGTGCATCTAATAATCTACTATTTATATATAATTTTTCAATTAGCTTATCTTTGACTTCATCACCCTCCTCCTCTAACCTCTCGATCTCATCCCGCATAGATAATATGCTCTCTAAATCACCTTTCTTGAATGACTCGAACATATCTTTTAACTTGGTAAGTATTCTCATACTATGTCGAAGATTATATCCTATTGAATTAAGGATCTCTCTAGCTTCTCCTTGATGCAGATTCATATAATGATACATCCTAATATAATCACGACCCAGAAAATTTATTTTATCTAAAATATCGTCCAGTGTATTAACTAATTGTATGAAGTGTGATTGTATTGTAAGTGATACTGCCCCCTGTAAAATTCTTTTAGTTACATCATAAACAATCTTATCCCCTAGCTTCTCATTCTCTTCAATCGATTTATAGAATTTCAATATATCTTCCTCAGGGTATGTTATCATATTGATCAACTTATCCAAGGAATCTATAGATAGATCTATATGCTCCTCAAGTCTATCTAAAATCTCTTTACTCGGTGCTAATAATTTTGATAGTATCTCTAAAAGCCTATCCTTCAATTTCATTGTATCACTCTATATGAATGGTCTTCCAATATAATCTAATATACTCATAGTATTTACTCAAATCCTTACCCTTAAGACTCTTTATAAATTGTTTCGTTTTAGGGTCTGAGGGGTATCCACTTCCAAAATCTCCTAATAGACGATGTAATCTCGCTATCTCCCTATCTCTAGTTACCTTAGCGATTATAGAGGCTATAGACGCCGGGAGATACTTAACATCCGCCTTATGTTCACACACTATTTTATCCCTAATTTTTTCTCTATAATTACCTAGTAACGTTAGAATCTGTAGTCTTGCTCTCAATGGCTTGATGTCAGGCGAGTCTATATAAATCGTTATTTCATTAGATCCATATACTCTAACTATATCATCTATAATCCACGCAAACTTTATTACTTCCAGTCTATTGATTTTTCCTCCTTCTCTCATCCAACTGTTAATCTCTCCCGCAGGTATAATAATGACTTTAATATAGTCTAGATATTTTACTGCGATATTATATAACTTGTTCCTCATCAAAGGTGTATAGCCTTTGGAGTCTCTCTTAATATAATTTTTTAGAACATCTTCTTTGTCTTCCTTATAACATACTCCTGCAATGACCATAGGGCCTATAACTGGGCCTCTACCAGCCTCGTCGAGTCCACATATCATGTTGTATCCCTTGTAAGGTATTTGGATAAAGCTCTCCATATTATTAATGGCATTCCCTCCCTATTATCTGTGGTTAAGATATATAACACGTTCTCATATCTTGTGTTGAATCTTTTATTTAATTCATTTGAGATCTTATGATGAACCGTATACACTGTAGGGACTCGGATATTTAATGTCCTCTGGATAAATGTGTTAAACTTACTTGATAATAGCTCCATAGGCCCTATTTCATCAAATATTAGGGCATCATATGACATAATTCTCTTCTCGATCGAATTTATTATTGAGTCTAGTTTATCTATAAATACATAGTACTTCCCTATTCTATACCTACTGGTTCCATGTATATTTGCGAGCCAGTCTTCCAGTCCCTCATCTAATTCTATAATTCTAAATCCTATCCTCTTCCCACCTTCCCGAACTTCTCTAGTTATAAAACCACCTACTCTATATTCATAGAGCCTAAGCATTTCAAAGACTTTGTATACGCATGTAGTTTTCCCGATTCCAGGTGGTCCTGTAACGAATATTTTAATCATTTTAATCCTAATTAATAAGTTAGGTATTGATTAATAAAATAACTTTGGTGATATCTAGATGAAATTATTGAAAGAGGGTTCTGTCTCATTTTATCTATTTAATGACGTATTTTATAATCCACTTGCAAAATTTTCGAGAACCTTCGGCGTATTGGCGATATACACATTCTCAAAATATGTCGGTAGAGGTTTAGTTGTTGCAGACTCATTCGCTGCATCCGGTATTAGGGGATTAAGATATTATGTAGAGTCTAATGTTGTTGATAAAATTGTATTTAATGATAAGAATCCAGTTGCCTACCAAAATATTGTCTATAATATTAAATTTAATAAAATCAAGGATGCTAGAGTATTCAACTTAAATTACTTCGTATTCTTACCTATACTAGGTAGAGGTCACTTTGATGTTATAGATATCGATCCATATGGTACTCCAGCACCATATATAGACTTGGCTATCTCGTTCGTTAAGAATAGGGGGTTAATAATTATTACAGCAACGGATCTAACGGCATTATGTGGGTTATATCCTAGGGCTGCATTTAGAAAATATGGTTCTGATGTAATTAAAACAGATTTCTGTCATGAGGTTGCATTGAGAGTACTGATTAAAGAACTCGTGTTTGCTGGTGGGCGTCATAATCGAATAGTATTGCCTCTAGCCTCAATGTTTTCTGAGCAATATGCGAGGATATATGCATATGTATATGATGGTAGGAGAGACTTCCCTAAAAATAATTTGGGGTATATAGAAATAACTAATGATAGATGCTATAGTGTAAAAAGGGTTTCTGATAGTGTAAATAAGCCGTATATCGGTCCTCTATGGATAGGGTCATTACATGACAAGGAATTTATTGAATACATGATTAAATATGTCGATAAGTTGAATATAGAAGAATCGGAGTATAAGCGACTAAAATCTCTACTTAAGTTAATGAAAGAGGAGATCGAATTACCTCCATATTCATTTAAAGTATCTAAATTAGCTTCTAAGCTGAGAGTATCTCCTCCGACACTTATTGACATAATTGATAGGTTGAAGGGCATGGGTTTCAAAGCGGGTAGGAGTCATTTAGGTAAGGATTATTTTAAGACCAATGCACCTTATCATGTGGTTTTAGAAGTCCTCGAGGACTTGGGTAAGAAATAAAATCCTATATAATATATTTCGGAACTTCTTTTCCTCGATGCTTTAGGCTTATAGATTTTAATAAATTTAAATTTTTTCATAAGCATCCTCCTTACCCTCTGTTCTTCCCTTCCCTGGAATGTCTTTAAAACTAATATTCCATTTCTTTTTAAGAATTTCTTCGCTATATGCATCACCCTCTTATTTATCTCATATATTTTCATGGAATCTATTTCATATACACCAGTAATATTGGGAGATGCATCGCTTACTATAACATCAGCTTTCCTCCCCATCAACTTATCTTTAATCTTCTTTAGCGTTTCTTCACTAAATATATCCCCCTTAATTGTAACAATATTATATTTATCCGTGAATTCTTCAATCTCCTTTATATCTACTCCTATTACTAACCCATCTAACCCAATAACTTTGGAAATATACTGTAACCACCCTCCTGGAGCTGCACCAATGTCTATGACAATATCTCCTGGAGCAAATATATTAAATCTCTTATCCATATCCTCAATTTTAAAGTACGCCCTACTTCTTATCCCTCTCTTCTTCGCCTCTAAATAATAGTGGTTCCTCTCCCTCCTCCAATTCTTCATTCCAGCTATATAATACATTCAATACATTTATTCTTTTTCTTCTTTACCTATCTCTTGTGAATATACTTTAAGAACCCATTCCTCCAAATACTTACACTTTATAAGGTATTGAGAATATCTAGATGAGCACTCGGATTTAAATGGGCAGTTAATACAATATAGCCCCTTAATAAATTCTATAGCTCTAATTCTCATATTTGGGTCAGGTCTTCGAATCACCTTTAAGCTATCGTTTTGATCTGTCACAAAAAACACCTAACATAAAAAAATAATATAAGCTTAAATATCAATTATAATGTGTATATTCCGCATTATACTCCTTATCATATTTCTAATTGGGACCTCAGTAATATTTACTAATTCAGCGGTCTTTCTTATTGTTATAGGATACCCATATAATTTATAAGATATATATGCTATCGACGCATATACAGTTTCAGGTTTCTTACCTGATGCTAGGTGCCTCGCCTTAATAATTTTGTATATCTTGCTTATCAAATCCGTTACTCTATCATCGTATCCATAAACACTATAGAATTTAGATAGTATCATCCTCTCATCAATATTTTTGAATATTCTTATATTAGCAGCTTTCCTAACCTCCTTTATAGTCCTCTTTAATTCATTTATTGTAGACCTAGATCCAATTAACTTTAGATACTCGCTTAGGGAGGCGTCTATCGAATTATTGATCTTCTTCGCCACTATTAATAATGCAGCTGCTAAATACTTCTTCTTCCACCTCCTTTTCTTTAAAATTCTTTTAAGTAGATCCTTTGCAACCTTTATATCTACTTCTCTAGTGGGAGTATGATCTGCAAATCTCCTTATGAGAATCTCGATTTCCCTATATGCCTCCTCCTCATCAGTTTTTACAGGTGCAGTAAATTTATCTGTATATTTCCTATATGCCTTAACTCTCTCTTCCTTAGGATATGGTTTATAATATTTTAATTCCATTACAGATATAGTGCATCCACATTTTTTACATATATACTCGCCAGTATCTCTCTTGTATATAAATTCTTCTGATCCGCATAAAGGGCATTTCATCGTGCTCATTTGCGCTTTTCCCTCGTATAATATACCTCCTTTCCAACATATTTCTCCGGGTCTTTAATCAGCGGCTTAACTACTAGATAAGGCTTAGATACTGGGCCTATCACATCTACTACTAAACCTATCTTCCTTCCTCTATCATCTATTAAATATGTATTTGGTATTACTTTAGAGTCAGCCTCTATAACAAATACCTTATACTTTGTATAATGAAGTATTTTCCCCGCTTTCTTCATCATCCACCCCTTCTCCTGCGCCATTCCTTAGCTGTTTTATAGAGAATAGACCTCTTACTCTCGTTTGACGCTATAGAATCCTTATCTATAACAACATATCCGCTTTCTACCCACCAGGAAGATGGGTATCTCGCCTTTTTAACATCTATTATTTTATAACCCATCGACAATAAAATGTCTCTCAACTCATTTAGAGTAGGATTCCTAATGGCTTTATTTACAGCTATCCTCCTACCTTCTTTACGAGTTAATTCTCTATTAAAATAATTTAACCAGATAATAAGACAGTTCTTATACCTCACTTTTCAACAACCTTGCATTTAAAACGCCATTTTGACCAGGTCTAGATGTAATTATAGCTTCTCCATATTCGGTTAAGATTCTAGCACCCTTTGTTATAACGCCTCTCCTCGAATAATCTCTGTTAGCTGGGTTATCAAGGACTTTCACGATCTTAGTCTTAATCGTTTTATTTTCACCAGGTATGAATAAATTCACATATTCCCCTCGTAATAACCTAACTTTAATATTTCCACCCTTAACCATATCGACTCTTATTCTCTCTGGACCTAATATAGTTTCAGTAGGTTCTCCTCCTCTCTCATACTTCCTCTTCTTCCTCCAAATATACCTTCTTCCACCAGTTTTCTTCCTTTTATGAAGATCCCAATGCCACTGAACCATAAGCGACACCTAGGACATATTACTAATTACCTATTTATAATTTATATAATTTAAGGACAATAACATAGACTTCACTCTTTTGCTTCAATCCTCCGTCTACCCCTCTTCCTAATTATATATGCTTCAGCCTCATCACGGAATAAAGCATATTTCATATTATCTCTTTTAACTATCGATATAAATCCAAGTGTTCTTAGTTTCTTTAGGTCTCTATATACTGATGGCCCAAAGATTCTACTTAAATCCCTTTGAGGGACTTCCTTCTTACTATAGATATACGCTAAGACAGTTTTCTGCTTCTCTGTAAGTGGAGGCGGCCTCATATAATGTCTGGCGTAGTTTAAATATTTCTCTGAAATTACGAGATAGTAGAAGTCTCTCTTCTTCTTAATCTTTATTCCTTTATGAATCCTATTGAATGCATTTATATAATGGTCTAGTATTTTTATAGCCTTCTTCTTATCTACATTTAATATCCTCATAAATGTTTTAATTGATATCGGTTTGTTTGACACAGCAAATATTGTATCTAAAATCCCTATAGTCTTGTCATCTAATTCTTTGAATAACGATGTCAATTACAATCCCCTCATCATCCTCTAGAGTCTCAATATCAATGAATTCATCTATATATAAATAGAGTATAACGTAAAATATCATTAAAGGACTGAATTTTCTAACTTTTTTTATTAAATCAGAAAATAGTATCGGGCCTTTAATCATCCTTATTAAGGACTTTATCTCGTCTGAAGCTTTCCTAATCTCCTCCTCGATATAGGAATAGGGCTCTATCTCTATATGAACTTCCTCCTCCCTCTCCCTCGATATTCTAGCGCGTATAATCTCATCGATAATATCTATTAAGTCCGATATATCAATTAGTGACCTTCCCGTTCCATATTGAATTCTTATATCAGGTATTAAGATCTCCTCATATTCACTATATCTCTGACGTCTCCTCCGGTAAATTGCTTCGATTGTATCTATCTTCCTACTATAGATTAATGATGCATTATCAGCGGCTACCCCTGCTATTACCAAGTTTAACCTCTTTTTCAGAATATTATATATTAAATTAATCTCCTTAGTTAAATCTATATTCCATGGATTGATTTTCTTTAGATAATCTGGATTCTCTAGTAATATGGATTTCTCCTTCATTCCCTTATCATCCTCTCCATATATTCTTTAGATAGCGTGAATACTTTACTTACTCCATTCCTATATGCTACAGCAATTATGTGATCTGCTATAGAGATCATGCTATCATGACCCGGTAACGTTACTAAAATTATTTGGTTATATTTTTTCTGGGCTCTAATAACCTTACTCATGTTCTCTATGTTTCTAATATCTAGGTGGGCGTCGACCTCATCAAGTAGAAATACTGTATCCTCACCTATTGAATATATGCTTAGGAGGAGCATCAATATTATAGCAGTCTTTTCACCGCCGCTTAATGCAGATAAAGGTAATTTAGGTTTATCTTTGAATTCGATATAGACAAGTATATCGCTATCAATATTTTCCGGGTCTTCCAACTCAATATATGCCTTAGAGCCTGGGAAGACTTCCTTAAATAGTTCGTTAAATCTATTCTTAAGTTTGTTGAATCCCTCCATAAACACCCTTTCTCTCTCCTTATCTATCTCGCTTATGAATTTCAATATCTCCTCCTTCTCCCTATATAATTCCTTGCGTCTTAAACTGAACATCTTATAATTATCAATATGATCATAATATCGTTCTTCCGCGTGTCTAGATGCATCAAGATACGTACCATATTCACTCAGGATATCATTATATATTTTATCATATGACTCTAAGTCGGTTAATTTGACTTCTCCCAAGCCTGCCCTGTCAATAATCTCCTGAACTTTATTTATTCCCTCTTTAAGTATCTTAATCTTATATCTCAGTTTCAACTCTATTCTCTCATATTTCTTCCTAATATTTTCATATTTCCTCTCTTTTTCTCTTAATTTATCTAGCAACTTTCTTAACTTATTTAGTTTATTCCTATATTTTTTAATTACGTTTTCCAGGTTAAGTAGTTCGTCAGAGTATTTTCTAATTCTAGACTCTGTCTCTTTAAGTAACTTTGTTTTATCCATGATTTCCCTTTTAATCATCTCATTACGCTCTTTCAGTCTCTTTATATTCTCTTTATATTCGCGGATTCTATTCTTCCTATCTTGGTTCACTCGTTTATATGCATCTATCATACTCGATACTCTCATTATCTCATTATCAAGATTTCTAAGATCTTCCTCGATCCTTTCTAGACTCTCCCTAATCTCTCTTCTCTTATCCTCTAAATTAGAGATCTTTACGATGTATTCACTTGAATCAATTAGTATATCACTTTTACCACGCTTCTTTTCCTTAAGAATATTGAGTATCCTTTTTCTTTTATTTTCTAGTGTCCTCTCAAATTCCCTGAAATATTTCAATTGTATATTGATAAATTCGATGCTATTTCTTAGTAGCGAGACCCTACTAATTAGGTCTCTGTACCTTATATTTAGTTTCTCAAGCTCTCTCAGCTTTGTATTATATTCTCCTCTCCTTCTCTCAATCATTTTCACAAATCTCTTTCTGATATTCACGAGTTTGTCTAGGTTACTCGGTATATATACTTTCTTTTTAGACGTATGTAATAACTCTATCGGGCTTATAGCATAGTGGTCAATTATATTAATTACCATTAAGCCTTTTGATAATGCTTGATTAATCTCCTCTGAAGAAGATGCTACAACCATCTTACCAAAGAGTCTTATCATTAAATTACTCAATTCTCTAGGATATTTCAATAATTTCAACACTGAGTTACCAGGAATATCCTCACTTTTAACCTCAAATCGTTTAAGTATCAAAATAGAAACTTTCTTCTTTAATTCCTTGGCCACCTCTAATACCTTCTGGGCAGTTTCATCGTCTTTTACGATGATGCTATACCATATTCTAGGATATATATCTCTAATGAGTGATAGTGTCTCGGTGGGACCCTTAACCATATCCCCCAGTATCCCAACAACTCCTTTAATCTCCATTGATCGTACAGCTTCATAGACTATCTTCGCCTCTATGGAATACTCATTAACAACTTTTCTTTCGCTACTTAATCTTGAGATTATGGTATCTAATTTTCTTAAGAGTTTTTCCGCATCGGATAACTCCCGTTTCATTATAGAAGTAGTTCTCTTTAGTCTATCAATCCCACTCTTTAAACCTGCAATATCCTTCTTAATGGTGTTAATCCTATCTAAAATCTCCTGTTTACGTTTCTCTAGTTTCTTTATAGAATCAGTAATATAACGTTCTCTATCCTCAATCCTCTTTAACTCTTCTTTCCTTTCTTTAATATATATTCTCTCAGCAAGCCTTTGTGCCTCATAATTCAATTTATCTACGGTATCCTCAAGTTGTTTAGTCCATTCATTCTTGATTTTATCATGTTCATTCTCTATCTTCTCTAGCTCTACTTTATATGTATTAAATCTCCTATTTAACCCTCTTCTATCTCTGTTGAGATTCTTCAGTAATTCAAGTAGTCTTGTTATTTGCTCCTTATCATTTATAATCTCTTTTCTAACGCTATTAATCTGATTCTTCAACTCATTTATTGTAATCTTAAGATGCTTACTCTCAACGGCCTTCTCCACTATATCTGACTTTATTTTATCACGTTGCCTTCTCTCAACTTCAATCAAGCTATTTATTCTTCTATATTCTTCAGTCTCTAATTTAGAAAGTTTATTATCGGTGTTAGAAGCTAGCATTGATATTTTATTATGTCTCTCCTCTATAATTGAGAGTCTCTCTTCTATCTTCTTTAATTTCTCGAGTATAATATCTCTTTTATCTGATATTCCTTTAAGCTTTTCATTCAGTTCCTCCCTCTTTAATCTTGCATGTCCACTTTCTAAGTATCTTTTTAAATAGTTTAAATTTTCTAAAGTATGATAGTCTATCATTTCCTTTAAATATTCTCTAATAAATTTTTGAACTGTGGAATACTTCTCCTCAAGTGTTCTCAACCTTATTTCAGCGTCTTCTAACTTCTTTAGGGCCTCATTCCTCTTCTCTTCATATTGCTTTAATCCAAGTGCATCGTCAACCAGATTTTTTATATCTCTAGGCGTTGCGTTTGCCTTATTTAAAATATCTCCTTGTTGAATATATACGTACTTAAATCCCTCTCCCCCTAGTTTCATCAAATTTATTATGTATGATCCTCGCGAGACTCTCTTACCATTGTAACGGTATTTATGTCCCCCCTTCTTAGGAGAATATACTCTCTTAAATTTATGTTCGTTTCCGTCTTTATCGACAATATATAATGTGACTGATAGATCGATATCCTTTCTATTATTATATACCAAATCATTATATGAGGATGCTCTAAAGGTCTTTAGACTTCTTTCGCCTAATGCAAATATTATAGCTTCAATAATGTTTGATTTACCCACGCCATTTGGACCGACTATACTATTGATTCCATCTGTAAATACTATCCTTGTATTTCTATGTGTTTTATAGTTTTTAATTTCTACTTTCTTTAGGTATGGTTTCATGAATCTTCTAAGATTATTAATGTAAATTATATAATTAAAAGGGTTGCGTTATCTAGTTTACATTTGAAGCCGTTACTAAATCAAGTTAAAAGCCGTTTAATCTGCTTTTTAATGTTAATCCAGTGAGACCCCTCCCAATATGTTTTTCCGCAGTTGTTGCAGTGCCACACATATGTAAATCTCTCTTTTACGCTTGGTGGGAGGTCAGGTATCGTGCTTGATGGTACCTTAACTAGTATTGAATTACATACACTACATCTATGTGGCAATTTGCCGACCCACTTCTTTAAATCAATCTTATTCTTTAAGTATCTAAACTTATTTTCAAGTGTGTCTCCCGGAGTTAATATAGCATATCCTCCTCGTCTAATGATCTTACGATATAATTCCTTATCTCCAGTCAATACTATTCTACCAGTTTTAAGAGCTAATTTCAAAATATTGTTATCTGCATTTCCTCCTGATATATATAGACAGTCGAAACCTAGTATCCTAAGCCATCTAGCTAGTCTACCATTCATCTCATCAGCTATAAAAGAAGGTGGTTCTTCCATTACAATAGTCCCTTGTTAATAATATATTTTAGAATATGTCTCCTTGATACAACGCCGATGACATTTTCATCTTCATCGAGAATAGGTATTAATTTCTGAGTTCTATAGGCTATTATCTCAGCCGCATCATATAATTTATCATCTGGAGATAACGTGTATACATCTCTAATAGTTGCATCTGCCACTAATAAATTACTTAGATAATATTCCCATTTTACACTAGGATATATCTTCTTCACCGAAAAAACTAGTCTCGCGATGTTGGCTGCTGTTATAATCCCTATAAACCTGTTTTTATCATGCACAATTAGTGTATTATATCCCGATGCTTTCATCTTAGTCTCCGCCTGGATCAGGCTGTGGAATAACTCTACTTTTCCCCTTACCTTCTCCATCACTTCGCTAATGGGGGTATCATACTCTCTTAACTTGGGTAAATAGAATTTAATCACCTCCTTCTTAGTAACTAATCCAATTATATTCATATCGTCATCTACAACTGGTAAGCTACTATACCCCTTAATTAGGAACATGTTGACCGCGGTCTTAAGCTCTGTTCCAGGTGTTATTGTATCTACAGGATAAGTTGCAATCCCTGATAACGGAATGTTATACGGTGAATACATCTCTTGTCTACTTAGAGATAATTTATACATTATATCCCATTCAGTCACTATACCATATAATTTATTCCTATCTCTGGAGATTAGTATACGGTCGACCTTCTTCTTGTACATTATCTCAAGTGCCTTCTTAACTCTCTCTTCCTTAGATAGAATCGGGTACTCTCTTGAAGCGATTTCAACTGCCTTCATAATCCTTCTCTCATTATATTAAGTATATCATATTTATTAACTACACCATATATAGTATCATCAAGATCTATAACTGGTAGATGCCCTATCCCTTTATCGAACATTAGTGATGCAGCGTCACCAACGTTTACTCCTCTATAAACCTTCTCTATAGGTGTAGTCATCAGTTTCTCAGCGGGTATATACTTTTCATCCGCCGTTACTATCCTCCCACTCGAGTCTTTCACTATATACCTATCCTTTTTTACTGAGGCGATAGGATAATGAACTATATCTGTGTATGTGATTATCCCTATTGGCCGTCTTAAAATATCTAGTATAACTATGGAGTCGGCATTTTTCTCTAGCATCTTTTTGGAGATCTGTATGATTGATTTAGTCGGCGAGTCACCGATATATTCTTGTGAAGCAATATCATCGACTATATACTTATCCTCCGGAAATATGATTGGGTATATCCCTAATATGTCCTCAGCCTCTAGAACGATGAATCTATCTCTCTTTGAATCATATATAGGGATAGCCTCTTTAACGTTTAAAATGCTTTCGACAGCTTCTGAGATACCATTCTCAGGCGATAATGGTGCTATCATCTTCTTCATAACATCCTTTGTATACAAGTGATCCAGAACCCTAACATTCTTTATATTCTTAATTATTAGTAATGCTAGGTCCCTAATAGAGATTTTACCTACCGGGGCATTATCTTCTACAATTATCGCCATTGAAGTTTTGTATCTTATAATTATATTTCTGATATGTGCTAGTGTATCGTTGATGGACGCTATTGGAATAACGTTATCTGGTAAAACGTCTCTAATCTTGATTCTAATCAATTTTTCACCATTAATTATATTTACACTAATGTAGAAAATTATTGTTAATTCGATGTTTTTACAATGATTGGATGTCTCGAATAGTTTTTAAATACAGTAACAGTTCATATAGAATTAATATAATAATCGTATCTTAATTGAATGGGGGGTGTCTATGGCGTTTAAAGTGCTTGGAATAGAGGCGTCTTCCATTAATGATCTTCTTAGGTTGCATGTTAATTTAAAGAAGGATAGACTCGGACTATTTTCATATCGATTTGGGAGTGAGCCTGATGTATTTCATATCGGATTCTATTTCCCTCCCCTAGTTAAAGCGATTACTGCAGTCTATGTCTATGCTACTTTAAAGTGTAAACCCTCCAGCATATACTCTATTGGAATAGGCGATAAAGAAGATGTTAGAGAGGAGTATGTAGAATCAAGTACATATGCTAATATTCCAGTTGCATCCATATCCGGCCCACCGCATCAATTTATTAAACCAAGTGAAATTGAGGTTTCATACGACGTTACCGAGGTGGATGATCTAATTTCTTTTGCCACTATAGCATACTCAACTTATTTGGAGAGCGCTATAATCCCATTTATATGGTATGATGAATCTAGGGGTGAGTATGTACTTAATGTCGAGGCTTCATCAGATAATGAAGAGGCTATAGCTATATTTACACATAAGTATAGTGAGCCTAAGTCAGGGTATTTAGAAGTTGATTATAAAAGTAATGATGTTAAGTGGGTTAAGAATCCGAAGGATGTTTCTAAAAAGTACATTTTGGTGATTAAAGCTAGGCAGCTACCGTTCTTCAGCTTTAAGAAAAAATCTACTTAATTTTTATAGCATATATCATTGCATGATCCTTCTCATATGGCTCCAAGTCGATTATCTTTAGAACATTATATCCCCTTTCCCTGAGATACCTAGCCTCATTCTCATATATAACTGGAGGAGGTTTGGTAGCGTCTATACTACGGGCTTTGATAGCGACGAAAATTTTCCCATTTTTCTTGAGATATAAATCTGCATTATCCGCGGCTATCTTTGTTTCATCTGGTTGGGCTACATCACAATATACTGCGTCTATAGGGATTTCAACTATATCCATATATAACTCTGGAGTTCTTGCGTCGAAGAATAGCGGAACTATATTCTTCCTATATTTAGCTACCCTATTTATAAATTCAAGCATTACTCTAGGGGCTACTTCGACACCATATATTACTCCATCATCACTTATTATATCTGATATATGACTTATTGTAGTGCCTGTTGACGTACCTAGGTAGAGTATTTTTCTAATATCTTTAAATACGTCTAGCTCTAAGCCCTTAAGGAACGCGGCGGCAAGCTTACTTTTATATGGGTTCCAGATTCTATATTCAGTATCCTTCTCCTTATAGACCTCCTCCTTATAGAATGTTAACCCTGGCGTAATATTCTTTGTAGCCAGAACCTTATTCTTCTCAATCCAAAATAAATTATTTACGAGGGTTGGATACACCATATCTATCTCCTCCTTCTTCTCTTTCTAAATATCCTTTTCCTCATCTTTCTCTTTTTCTCAGCTATTTTAGGGGCTTCCTTCCTCAGCTCCTCAACCCTCTTTTTAACCTCTTCATACAATTTATCCCCGATGAAGTCTCCTCCAAATGCATCTACCCTAGCAGCTATCGCTATTTTGCTCGCCAAGAGCCTAGCCACTTTACCCCTGATTACCCTAGGAGACTGATTTATAAATGGATGCTGGAATATTAATCCATGTTTAGGAGGCTTTCCTCCTCTCCTCAACGCGATAAACAACGATTTCTCAGCACCGAGTAATTGTATAGTACTGGCGGGATAGCTTGCTAATTTCCTTAACCCACCTGCCTTAGCAATGAGTCTAGCAGCTAGTTTATGTCCGATTAATGCGGATATATTAGGAGCTTCTCTCTCAAGAAGCTCCTTTAAATAATTCTCTAATTTCTCACGTTTAATTAACAATCCCCTTAACTCTTCAGCATGCATCTTAATTGCTTCAAGATCTTCACGACTTAATAAACCGCCTATAGATGCTTCTGCAGCGCTCATGATTTTCCTAGCTTTATCCTCACTATAACCATATTTAGTTAACTCTTCCACTGTATAATTTTCTCTATATAGGAAATTATATACTAGATTTGTGTATGAATCAAGCTTCGTCACTATATCCGATAACTCAGGGAAGTATACTCCATACCACTCTCTAAGTCTCTCATAGAATAGATTTATCGTTTCAGTATACTCATCGTATGTATTGATCGTATGAATTATAAGTAGATCTTTATTCGTCATCTCCTCCTTCAATTTAATCGTTGTAAAGCTTGTCATAACCCTGTTTAACAGTACTCGAGCATCTTCAATCGAGTCTGTAACATTGGTCTTTACTAATAGAGAGGGGGCGTCTAGATCCTTATCTTTAGAGTACTCTACCTCTATACCCAATTTCCTTAGTGCATTGTATAGGTGGATCGACGTCGCCACGATCTTTAATCCTTTATATCCTGATAAATACTCTGATATAATCTCTCTATCTCCCTTAAGTAGCTTATAGAATATTTTGCCCGCCTCTTCAGGGTCTTTACTAAATAGCTTTATAGTATATCTTGAATCCTCCTCCTCAATAATTCCAAGGGGGGTCAGATGAAGCTTCATCATTCTATCATCTCCAATACTTTATTATATTCAACACCTGTTATATAGCATATTATCTTTAACACGGTCTTCAATCTATTTTTAAACGGTAGCTCCATATATAGTGTTACAATCTCCTCAGCCTTAATGGCCTTAAATAATCTAAGTAAATAGAGATAAAGTATAACACCGATTCCGATATTAATTATTATCAAATCTAATCTAGCTAATATAATCCAGCTTAACCATGTTACAGATGCTGATATAACTGCGGATATAGTGGGGATGATATAGTCGCTTAAATTAAATGGTTCTTCACCCCATTTCCTAATAATTATATGTGTTGATAAGATAAATGTAATTACGAGTAATAGGGCTTTTCCAAACCCTGTGGCTAATACCCCTATAAATGGATATAGAAATACTATAGCTGCGAAGTCTGCTAATACCCCAACTAACATTATTATCATTAGATAAAAGCTTCTTCCAGCCGCTATTAGCATGGTTTGATTAATCGGTGATATTGATGCTATCCATAACCCGAGTGCAATTACCTGAAATATCGCTGCTGCCTGCGAATATCCTGGACCAACTAATATTGATATAAATGGATAGCTTAATGCGACTCCAATTAAATATATTGGTGATATAAATAAGTATACGTATCTATTAATGTTTTTTACTCTGTAGATCACTCCATCTCCATTATTATTTGAGTATTCCTCAGATAGATGCGGTAGTAAACCGTTGTATAAAGCCTGTGCAAATGATCCTAGCGCCATAGCACCTGTGCTAGCTATATAAAAGAATGCGACTGCCGTAAATCCGAATATTGAGGTTAAAACTCTGTCTCCATAGTCTGTTAGCGATAATATAATATCACTTATGAAGATTGGCGGGGCTTCCTTACCCATTTCACGGTATAGCTTGAAATCCATATCAAATGGTGTGTATCTATTGAATGTCTTTCTAGCAATTAATATAATCGTGATTAACTCCCCAATACACCATGATGCTAAGATTCCAAGTAATTTATATCCTAATAAGATTGTGATTATCATTAGAATCCTATATATAATAAACCCGGCTCCTACATAGACTGCCAATACATGAAATTCTTTAAGAGCCTCTAATCCCAGTGACAGGTGGTTTCTAAATGAAAATAAAATGAGTAGGGTTAGGAATAGGATATAATGAAGGTCCTCATATGTATATAAAGAGAATATTTTAAAATATTTTAGAAAGTATGTAATTAAGATTGAGATTACGAGGATTGATATAGATGCAAATAATATACTTACCCAAAATGATTTCCTCGCTTTAACCCAATCTATACCCTTAAGTTGCGAGATCATCTTAATAGATACTCGTTTAAATCCGAAGTTGGAGCTTAATCCAAATAAGTATATTATTGATACAATCAATCCATATACCCCGATATCATGGGTATCTAATACCCTTGCGATGATACCGAATGTTAAAAGGCTTATAACATATATGCTCCATTGTTGGGCTAGTATCGATGTATAACTCTTTGCGACCTCTACTGAGCCACTCATATTAATCAGCTTTGAATACGTTAATCATCGTTAGATACAGTAAAAAATATTTTCAAGTAAAATAAATATTGTAAAATTATTTAATAGAAAAAGTAAGTTAATACTCGAGGTAAGACTCTCTATTATCTCCAAAGACTTATAAACGATGAAGTGGATGATTAAGATAGAAGAGGATGGGGTGATATATTATGGGTACACACGGTAGTTTAACTAAAGCCGGGAAGGTAAGGGCTTTAACACCTAAGATAGACCCTATGCCACATCCCCCGACTAACCCCAAGAAGAGAAATAGAATTAATTATAAGAAGAGAATTATTTTAGGTAGGCGCCCAGGTCAGTATAAAGGTAGATAGGGTATTCAATTTAGATATTCATATATCCTTCTCTGTAATTAAATACTTTTATTTTATTAATTTATTTGTGAATCTTGTATGGAAGTTTATGACGATAAGATTGCTAGGGTCGCTAAATATATAGAGTCTAAGGCTAAGGCTAAATCTTGTTTTACTCGTCATGACATAGAAAAATGGAAGCTGGAGGCGGCTGAAAAATTTAAGCTTGATAGGCTTCCTACTAACGTTGAGATTAGAAGGTATGTAACTTATAAGCCTCTTAAAGATATACTCAGACTTAAACCTGTTAGAAGTATATCCGGCATCGTTATAGTAGCTATAATGTCTTATCCATTTGAGTGTCCGCATGGTAGATGTATATACTGTCCACATTATCCGGGTGCGCCGATATCATATACTGGTAAGGAGCCTAGTTCAATGAGAGGAATCGCCCATAATTTCGATCCTTATCTCCAAGTTAAGAGTAGGGTTGAGCAACTCGAGGCGATGGGGCATTCGACTGATAAAATTGAGTTGATTATACAGGGAGGGACGTTTAATGCTACTCCAAGTTGGTATAGAGAGTGGTATATGAGGAGGCTACTGGAGTTTTTTATAGGATATTATCCAGAGGATTTTGCTAAGGGATTGAGGGATGCTGAAAGAAGTAGGTATAGGATTACAGGACTTACGTTTGAAACTAGGCCTGATGCATGTAGTGAAGAGGATATTGACTGGATGCTTGAACACGGTGGAACTAGGGTTGAGATAGGCGTACAGACGATATATGATGATGTATTTAAGTTTGTAAATAGAGGACATTATATCAGAGACGTTGTTGAGGCGACTAGGAGGCTGAGGGATGCGGGGTTTAAAGTAACTTATCATATAATGCCTGGGCTCCCTAAAACGACGATTAGAGATGATATACAGATATTTGATAAAATCTTTAGTTCAGTGAATTATCTTCCAGACCATCTCAAAATATACCCTACGTTAGTTTTGGAGCATACCGGCTTGATTAAACTGTGGAAGAGAGGCTTATATAAGCCTCTAAATAACTTAGATGCAATCAATCTAATATCAATCGTTAAAGGAAACTTTATTCCACCATGGAATCGTATAATGAGGGTTAATAGGGACATCCCTTCTTTTGAGATTATAGATGGTGTAAATAAGCCTAATCTTAGGCAGATGATAAAGAATGAGCTTAAGGCGAGAGGTTTAAGATGTAGGTGTATTAGGTGTAGGGAAGTCGGTCATAGAACACTGTTTGAGGGTGTAGAAATATATGAGCCGGAGGTTATTATAAGAAAATATAACGCGGATGACGGCCTCGAGTTCTTTATAAGTGTTGAAGACCCTTATAATGATATCATACTCGGATTTTTAAGACTCAGGAGACCGTCTCGATATGCGTGGAGGCCTGAGATAATTAATTCTGAATCTTATATCGTAAGGGAGCTTCATGTATATGGAGTAAGCATACCGATCGGCCAGCCGGTTCCTGAATCAACTAAGTATATATGGCAGCATAGAGGGTTAGGCTCTCTTCTACTTAAGACTGCAGAGGATATTGTATCTTCGATGGGGGGTGAAAAGATTTTAGTTATAAGTGGGGTTGGCGTTAGGGAGTATTATTATAAAAGAGGGTATACATTAGACGGACCATACGTTAGTAAATATATTTCATAGCAGGTCAAGCCTATAAAACATTATATTATTAGATAAAGTATAGTGTATTTGATGTCTTTAATAGATATTATCCTAAGTAAATACAAGGTTGACATAGGTGACTATGTAAAGATAAGGCTAAGTGACGGTTCTATCATTAAAGGCTTGATAATGCCTAAGCATATCTACTCTAAAGAGGATATCCTAGTCATTAAACTAGATAATGGATATAATATCGGGATTAAAGTATCTAGAATTGAAGATATTAAGAAGGATGTTCCTCCTACATATGAAGGATTGCATATTGAGTTTGAAAGAAGATATATCCAGGGGCTTCCGAGGGTACTGCTACTCGGGGTCGGCGGTACAATATTAAGTAGAGTGGATTATAGGACTGGAGGTGTGAAGTCGGCGGTATCAGCTGAGGAGATTATCGAGATTCTACCCGAGATCCAGGATATAGCTGAGATACACACTCGGGTTATCATGAATAAGTATAGTGAGCATCTAACTCCTAGTGATTGGAGTAAAATAGCTAATGAGGTATATAGAGGGATTAGAGAGGGATATGATGGAGTTATAGTATTACATGGAACAGATACACTTGGCTATACGGCTGCCGCATTAAGCTTCGCCATTCAAAAATCACCTATCCCCATAATTTTAGTAGGTTCACAAAGATCGTCTGATAGACCTAGTTCAGACGCCGCGCTAAATCTCATATCCGCAGTCTATATAGCTGGACATGCACCCTTCGCAGGAGTATATGTGGTAATGCATGCATCTTCATCAGATAATAAAATTGCTGTACACCTGGGTACAAGGGTTAGAAAGAATCATACTAGTAGACGTGATGCATTCCAGTCTATAGATATTCTTCCCGTAGCCTATGTTGATGAGAATTTAAATATCAAGATAAATTATACTGACGGTATCTATAAGAGGGATAAAAATAGGTCCCCAGACTTCCACCCTAAATTCTCTAGGAATGCAGCATTAATAAAGTTCTACCCTGGTATGCATCCAGAGATTCTAAAAAGTATCTTAGGTCTAAATATCAAGGCTTTAGTAATTGAAGGTACTGGATTAGGCCATTTAGGTGAGCATCTCTTTGAGGTCCTTGAGACGTTAATTAGGGAGGGGGTCCACGTATTCGTGACTTCACAGTGTATCTGGGGTAGGGTAAATCTAAATGTATATGACACGGGGCGTATCCTCCTTAAAATAGGTTTAATTCCATTGGGTAACATGCTTTCTGAAACAGCGTATGTTAAGGCAAGTTGGATTCTCGGCAATTTCGGTGAGGATGAGCTCCCAACACTCATGCCAACTAATATAGCTGGTGAAATAACGTCTAGAAGTCCTGTTAAGGATTTGAGGTGTATATAGTATGAAGGATGTATACCGTAAATATAAATTGAAGGTTGGATTGGAGATACATTTCCAGTTAAATACGATGAGGAAGTTGTTCTGCCACTGTCCAGTTGGATTGACGCATGAGACGAGGGGATTTAAATTTGAGAGGCGTTTAAGACCTACACAAAGTGAACTTGGGCAAGTCGATCCAGCGGCATATTTCGAGTTTCAGAAGGGTGTTAAAATAATCTACTACGCGCCAGAGGATTATACATGTCTCGTGGAGACTGATGAAGAACCTCCGCATACCCCCTGTATGGATGCTATTAAAGTGGCTCTACGAGTCGCACGTTTCTTCAATATGAATATAGTCGATGAGATTCATTTTATGAGGAAGGTTGTGATAGACGGTTCAAATACCACAGGATTTCAGAGAACTGCGTTGATAGCACTAAACGGCTTTTTCACATTAGATAATAAGAGATACGGTATCCAAAGTATATGTGTCGAGGAGGAGGCGGCTAGGATAGTGGAGAAGAAGGGTAATTACGTGACTTACCTGCTAGATAGACTGGGTATACCATTGATAGAGATATCTACCTCACCGGATATAGAATCTCCGGAGGAAGCGGTTAAAGTGGCTGAGTATATAGGTAGAGTTCTTCAGGCCACTGGTTATAGGAGGAGGGGCTTAGGTACTATAAGGCAGGATATAAATATATCGATAATGGATGGCACGGTTGTGGAGGTTAAGGGCGTACAGAAGTTGGAGACACTTGCGGAAGTAATTAAATACGAGTTTGAGAGGCAGGTAAACCTATTGAAAATAGCTGAGGTTCTTAAAAATAGAGGTGTAGACGCTGATTCAATTGATAGAGAGAAGCATGTTGACATAACGAGTATACTAAAGGCATCATCATCAAAAATAATTAGGAGGGTAATCGATAAGGGAGGTAGAGTATATGGATTAAAGCTCCCAGGCTTTAAAGATCTACTAGGATTTAAAGTAGCTAGAGATAAGACATTAGGTAAAGAGTTTGCTGAGAGAATTAGATTTTGGACCGGCGTAGGAGGACTATTTCATAGTGACGAACTACCTGGATATGGAATATCAAAAGATGAGGTTGATAGAATATCTAAGGAACTCGATTTGGGGGATCATGACGCTTTCATAATAATAGGGTTAGATCCGGGACTCGCCGAATTAGCATTTAATAAAATTAAGGAGCGAGCTAAGGAAGCATTGAATGGTGTTCCATATGAGACTAGAGGCGCCTTGGAAGACGGGTCGACCTATTATATGAGACCCAGACCCGGTATGGCTAGGATGTATCCGGAGACCGATATTCCACCCATATACGTATCTCCTGAAATTATTAAGGAAATAGAATCTAACCCGATTCAAGATCCAGAGAGTATTATACGGGGGATAGCTGATAAGACTGGGTTAAATTTAGATAAGGCTTACCAGATATTTGATGAGGGTTTAGTCGATATATTCAATAAGTTGTACAATAAATTTAGAAAACGATTTTCATCCGGCTTCCTCGCATCTGTATTACTAGATTATCCTAAGGCATTGGAAGGTGAGGGTATAGATACGTCCAGCCTGACTTATGAGTTGATTGAAGAGATTTTAAATGGAGTTATGAATGGATTATATGAGAAAGAGTCGATATATGATATCATGAAAATTGTATTGAGTGAAGGTATATCTGTTGAGAAGGCTGTGGATAAATTGAAGCTTAAGAAAATTGAATTGGAGGAGGTTAGGAAGTACGTGTATGAAATTATAAGTAGTAGAGAAGATATAATGAAGATGCCGCCGGATATTAGGAGAAAGAGGATCATAGGGATTGTAATGTCTAAGTATAGGGGAAGAGTTAATCCTAAGGATGTAATTAATATTGTTGAGGAGGCATTAAAAAATGGGTTATAATATCGAGATTAAATTAAAGTATGGGGATCTGGAGCTTGAGATTAAGGGTGAGAGGGAGGATGTAGAGTATTTTTTCAATAAGATTTTTGAGATTCTCGGAACCTATAAAGCGGGGCCGGAGCCCGGCTATGTCAGTGGAGTATCCACATCTATATATGAGTATAAGGAAGAGTTACATAAACTACCTTCTATAACTATAAAGGAGGGTGAGCCACTTACTTCTATATTATCAAAATTGTTTTCAGATAAGTGGGGGAGGGAGCCTCGTGGGTTGAGGGAGGTTATAGAGGTTTTAGAAGCCTTCGGATTATATTATACGAAATCTACCGTGGCTGTGACATTAAATAGACTTGTTAAAAGAGGTGTTTTAAGGAGGATAAAGGCTAAGGATGGTACATATAGATATGTATATTCTGGTAAGGTGTCTGAATGAGCAATCCTATAATAAAAGTAGATATTAAATATCGTGATCTAGAGGTTTCTCTTGAGGGGGAGGTAGACGAAGTCTATAGACAGGTTATAAAATGGTTTAATAAGATATTGCCTGCCATCGATATTGCAGAAAAGCTTATACTGGATATAGACTTCGAGAGACTCGCTTCTAAGCTTGAGAAGTATATTAATATATCGAGAGATGGTGAAATCGTTTTGAAACCACTGTCTGATAAACTCTCCTTACATAATAAACTTCTCCTAATTCTAGCAATGTTTAAGCTACTTGAATTTATTGGAAAAAGGCCGTCTTCTGCAACACTATCAGAGCTTTCACATTTATTGAATGCATCAGCCAAAACAATATCTTCAAGGTTAAGTGAATTAAAGAGCATGGGATACATCGAGAGAATTAGGGAAAATAAAAATGTTAAGTATAAAATTAGTTTACGCGGCCTACTCTATATCGAGGATAAAATCTAGATTATTTACTTGAGACTGTATACGGAATCTTTTGAATATACTGATATCTTCTCTCTCTTCCTATCCTGGTTAAAATGCCTTCTTTAGCTAACGATGCTAATGCATGGGATATAGCAGATCGATCAAAATTATACCCTCTCCTAGATAACTCCTCATATACCTCTGATAGTCTCCTAGGCTTCTCAAACCAACCTTCTTTCCAGAGATTTTCTACAGCCTCTTTACATGTAGCTGCATAAAACTCTCTTTTCTCTTCTTCATAAATACTTAATCCTAGTTCCTCCATACTTTTTATAACATTTGAAATCGCCTCTTTAATCTCAGATGGAGACGCCTCAATCTCAATCTCTACACCTTTAACATTAATTTTAACTCTTACCTTTCCATTACTCATCAATTATAATAGATTATAGAAAAATATTTAAATACTTCTATATTCAATAATTTTCATGAAGATACATGAAAATTCAAGAAACTTCATTACTTAAAACCTCGTTTAAGGATATGTCTGTGAAATCTCTGGAATATCTTAATGGATATAAATTGATTCCAAGAGATGAAAATATACTATATTCCTACACTCCATTGATAGTAGGTTCAAGAGGGAGGGAACTATATGGAGATTTAATATATAGATTTAAGCATACTGAGTTGGATCATCCGATCTTGGGTGTAGATTCTTCAATAATTCCATTAGCTGAATCCATAGATGGGTATGTATTTGCAATTAGAGGGGCTGCGGTACTATATTTTCCTGAAAACGAGAGTTATAAGGTATTGATAGAAGGTCCATTAATTTTCTATTTTAATAGGGAGGTATTAGTTTTTTTAGAGCAGTATATTAAAAGTAATGTTTTAAATAGGGTTAAGCGAGTTGTAAGCTATGTATACGCTAAGAAAATATTAATTAATGTATATGAATGGATATTCATCAGTAATCTATTAAACAGGTTCAGTAATACGATTTTCTTGATCGATGGCGTTATAGAACCAAGATATCTATCCAATAAGTTCTATAGTGAAATTTATAGAACATCCATTGAACAAGATAACTACCTTATTGGTATTTCAAAGAGAAGTAGATATTTAAAATATTTTTCAGATATTGCGTCGATCTTAAGGTTTTTAAATATAGAGGGTATGATACAGATCGAGGTTCCAGGTAAATCATTTAGTAAAGTATATATAGGGTTGTTTAGGAGAGGGGGTTACCCCTTTAGAATAGATGTACCTAGGTATATGGATCTATCGGTTATAAATGAAGTATATTCAAGCAATTTATCTCTGATAGGTTATCCAGAGGTACTTAAGGAGGCCCACTTATTTTCATGTCTTAGGAAGAGGGATGCAGTGATATTAAGGGGAATTCTCGCCAGATTAGGGGTAAATATAGAGTTTAGTGAGCCATATCGTTCAATCGTACTAGGTTCGTTTGAAGGTGGTGTTGAATATGAGGCTATATAAGAAGGATGGGGATATAATTGAGATTATATCCTATCCATTTGAAAAGGTTTATAAAGGGGATTATCTAGTAGTCGAGGATGAGGAGAGGGATATAAAATTACTTGTCCAGGTAATAGATATTAGCTACATAGACACACCAGGTATACTTGAAGAGCTTATTAGAGAAGGTCTAATTAAAGTGTCGGACTTCGAATATAGAGATGAATTTGAATATAATAGGAGTATAAAGTTTCTAAGAGATACCAAGATTCTCAAATGTATGGTTAGGGGAGCTATTAGAAACAGCTCTATAGTGAGATTTGTAGATGATCTGCCATCTCGTGTCACATCTAGGATTAGGAGATTATCGTCTGGAGAACTCCTAAGCATGATTAATCAAAAGAGTAAATATCCGATTGAGCTTGGAGTAGATTTAATGGAGTATAAAGTCACAATAGATTTCTCGAAGTTAGATGGGTCCTTAACATTAATTACTGGTATGAAGGGTTCTGGGAAATCTCATTTAGCTAAATTACTTGCAGAGGCGTTCTCTAAATACTATATCCCATATATTATATTCGATATTAATGAGGAGTATATTGGGTTGGGGGAGGCTGGATTAGCGGAGGTCCTCTCTCCAGGTAAAAATCTGTATTTTAATCTATCCTACTTAGGTAGGGAGACTCTGCTAGATGTATTGGTCAATGTATTAAATTTACCGGGTGTATCAGCGAATTTATTTAATGAAATATGGCAGTATATTGAGAGGAGGGGTTTAAAACCGACGATAGAGTTATTGATGGATTATATTGATAGAATAGTCAAGAATATAATGATTAAAGATGCATTAATTTCCCGCCTCATGATCTTAAGGTCATGTAAATTCATAAAGGAGGATTCGATAGATTTAAAGGAGTTATTTAGCAGGAGAAGGGGTGTCGTAATCCTACTTAAGGACTTATCTTCGGTTGAAAGGAGGGTTCTCGTGGAGATTCTGTTGAAGAAATTTTCAATATTACTAGAGTCCTCTCTACTTCCACCATTCTTCTTATTCGCTGAGGAGGCTCATATGTACATTCGAGATACATTCTGGGAGGATATAATCACTAGGATGCGTCATTTCGGTCTATTCACTATATTTATCACGAATCAACCCGACTCGCTTGACCACATGATATTCAGACAACTAGATAATGTATTTATATTTAGGTTTCTGAATGACAGGGATTTAGAGGCCATATCAAGGGTATCTAGCATAGACTCTAGTACGGTGAAATCCATAGCCAAGGACTTAAGGAAGGGTCAAGTATTAATTATCGGGGAGGTCGTAGATCTATTTCCAATTATAGTAAACGTGAAGTCACTTGAATTTAATGTAGGGGGTAAGACTAGAAAGGTCCTGGAATATATAAGTGCATTAGGATCGAATCGCTAATTCCTTACTACCCTGATATATTCGATAGACTCTCTCAGCTAGAGTATATAATAAAAGTACGTTGATTAGAAGAATGAGTAGATCGATATCTGTATATAGGGGTAGTAGTATAAGACCGAATCCAAGCGCCAATATTCTCTCGGCTCTCTCCATAAGTCCTACTCCACGCATATTGATATTATATTCAGCAGCCTTACATCTTCCATAGCTTATCAATAGTGACAGGCTTAGGAACGTTAATATATTTAGTGGATTGGGGTTAAGCCATGATGCCTGTACGAATATTATGTAGATCACTTCCTCAACTCTATCGAGGTATGCATCTAATACCCCACCCCATGCAGATACCTCTCCTCTTATCCTAGCAACTGAGCCGTCTAGGGAATCCATTAAACCTCCGAGTAAGTATATTATCGCGGATAAAGCTACTCCAAAATAATTTTTATATGTAAGTAATGTATATCCGGCGAGTATCGTCAGTATTAATCCTAATATGGAGATATGCCATGCTTTAAAACCTATTGAGACTAGTATTTTTGCAATACTATTTGTAATGATACTTAATTTATCCCTGAATTTATTTAGCATCTTAATCTATATAATCTCTGGAGGATAAATTAATATCTATACTCTTATTAGGTGGTATCAATGGAATACTGTGATGTAGAAGGATGTAACCAGCCTGCTCATAGGTCGATATCCTATGATGATGCGATTAAATCGGGCTTGAGATTTAAGACTAAGAGGAGACGAGTTTATCTCTGTAAAGAGCATTATAAAATTTATAAGAAGAATGTAAAGAAGTTTAAGAGGCTTGAAAAGTGGAGGTGGATGGGTTGATTGATTTAGAAGATGTCAAAATAGGTATGCACTATATTCTAACACCTGACGGGTTATTATATGATGCTAGGGAATATGAGACGGATGATGAGGGTTTAAAAAGCCTTATTAGAAAGGAGGTTTTTAAAGAGGCTATAGA
>DQXH01000059.1 GCA_011043415.1 Thermoprotei archaeon
GAGTCCATAGCCTCCCCTAGAACCAGATTTCCTATGCTGACCTACTCTACCCCATCCATATGTTCTACTTCCTCTCTGCCATCTAGTCTTCCTATATCTATGAGGCATGAAAAAACACCTTATTCAATTATAATTAAATCGATTTAACATATTTTTAAAGCATTTTAAGTATTAACTTTCCAATATCCTCTCTATAACCTAATTCTCCACCAGCGGTTATATGTTTCTTTATCGATCTTCTAAAACCCCCTCGTGGAGGATGCAGTCTAAACACAGGCTTCAAACCCTTGATATCCTTCAGCTTCATAGACCCCTCAGCAATCTTCTTTGCCACAGTATCCAAATCCAATCCAGTCACTTTCTTAATATACTCCTCTGATACAGGCTTATTCCCTATCAGCCTACCCCTCTTTAAGATAAGCTCCTTTACGATCTCAGGGGTTGCAGGGCCATATGTTATATAATCCTTCACCTTAAATATCATACCTCTATATACTTCAGTATCAGGAACTATAGTTGCGTGGAACTTACGTACTAAGTGTAGCCTCTTAAGCGTTTCCTTAATATCATATCTTACATCAGGTATTCCCCTAATTCTAACTAGGATGAAGCCGGGCATATTTATTCTAACCTCTCATCAGGTAATACAATCTTATATGTATTTCTCAATGCATCGTATGTAGCCATAGCGAATGAAAGCGGTGTTCTAGTTTCTCCAAATGCAATCACCCATACATCCTGGATACCAGCTAACTGAATAACCTTCTTTGCAGTATCACCGGCAACTATACCTAAACCCCTTGGAGCAGGCTTAAGAAATACTTTAACACTCCCCCACTTACCTTCTGAAGCCGTAGCGATAGAGTGTGAAGCCCCACATCCACACTCCCAACTACCACATCCTCTCTTGACGGGAGCTATATTTAGTAAAGCTTTATTTAAAGCCTTTTGAATAGCCTGAGGAACTTGCCTATCCTTATCTATACCTACTCCGACTAATCCAGCCCTATTGCCTACCACTACCGCAGCCCTAAACTTAGATCTCTCACCTGAGTCGGTCTGCTTCTGAACCAATCTAATCTCAATAACTTCATACTCTAGATCAGGCACTAGAAACTTAACTATCTCAGGCTCCTTAATTACATATCCATACTGAAAGATTTCGTATATAGATGTTATCCTACCTTCCTTAACTAATTTACCTAGCTTCGTCTTAGGCTCCCAATCCTCTGGTGGAGGCTCTACTTTACTAACCATCTGTATCACCCAAATCAGAGATTATCTTATTCTTCACATCCTCAAACATTTCAGGTATTTTCATAGGGTCTATACCCATTTCTAAGTATATGGAGAATCTCCTTTTAAATAAATCTGGATCTCTCTCCTTCAGAAGCTTAGCATATTCAGCTATATGAAGACCTTTAATCCTGTCTTCATCCACTAAAACCTCTTCACCCATCGGAATATCTAATCCAGCGTCACGCGCCCCCATGACGGCGGCATATGGAATAGAAGCGTTTTTACTCCATGCAACACCTAAATTTAAAATAGCTTCTTTAACACCTTTTTTCAATGCATATTTCCCAGCTATATAACCTGTTAGATATGCGGCTGGAGTATTTTTAAGGCCATACCACCCGTATTTATCCTTTAAGATCTTTGATGATACAGATACTATAGTCTTATCTCCACCTATATCAGGCTTCATAATAGAGACATATATATACTTTAGACTACGTCTAACTACGAAAAGCGGCTTATCACTCTTTAAAAGCTTATATCTTAGTCTATAGTTTGTCCTAGCCTCCCTCCGCCTCCTAAATGGGACTTGATACGTAGGTCCTTTAGCCCTACCCATGTTAATCACTCCAGACATGTGTCTTAATATATTCAAGTAGATGAGCCTTACTTCTAAACATCCCTCCCTTGACAAGCCTATATAGATGTCTATAATCCTTCCGACTCAGTTTCCCCTTATCCCTCAAGCTTCTTAACAGTCTTCTCTGAGACCTAACCCTCATAATCCATAGACGTTTACGAGATATTATAGCAGTCTTCTTACCCTTCCTACTCCCAGGTCCTCTCTTCCTCTTCCTAACCCTATGCACCTGACCTTTAACCGGTAGTACCTTAATTATACCTCTCCGATATAATATTTTAATATCTTCACGTGTATCTATATCCATAACCTCATCTAAATGATCTGGATCTATCCATATTCTATCTACTCCAACCCCTAATACCCTAGCCGCAATCCTACGTTTATTAGCTATATTCACCATTTCTATAACCTCCTATTCAATACTTTAATACCCAATTTATCAGCCATTTTTATAATCTCAATCCGCTTCCTCCTACCTACAGTAGATGCTATTCTAATCGCATACCTCTTAGGATCTATATCCTCCAACTCCTTTACATTATGTACCAATACCTCTATAAATCCCGATGGGTGCCTACCCCTAACGATCTTAGGCACTCTATAACCTATATTTGGTATAGGAGGTCTCCCCTTCTTCTTCAGCCTCATCTTACTATCTATACCTCGAGGCCTCCTCCAGCTTTCCTTAACCCTTACATATCTCCAACTCTCCTGCCTTATGAAATCGGGTTCCCTCTTCTTCATAACCTTCCTTAATTCCAGCATCTTAGTCTCTAACTCACTTAACTCAGGCTTTCTCCTGCTCATTTATCCCAACCCCCTTGTAATATAGGTAGATCCCATCTAAAAATACTCTAGGATCCTTATTCTTGACCTTAGTCGCGAGATATATATTCGCTGCAGTCTGCCCAACTAGATCCTTATCTATACCAGTTATAATCAGATCTATATCAGTACCTTTCTTAATAACCCTTACATTCACTCCAGGTAAGATCTTCGCCCTCCTAACTCCCCGCTCACCAGCGAAATTAGATATTATTACATAATCATTTTCAACCCTTATATTCATCGGGAAATGAACATAGTATGCCTTCATTTTATATACGAATCCCTTTGTAACACCTGTAAAAACATTCCGAATTCTACCTGCAATAGTATTTATTAGTGCATAACCCTTCTTACCCTTCCAATAAATTTCATATTTAATCCTATTATCCTCTAACTTAAATTTCACAGGCACGCCTCCAAAGTCCTTTATGACTGTGCCAAGAGGGCCGGATACTTTAATAGTCTTCTCATTTAGCAACTCTACATTTACTCCCTCCGGGATCTCAACCTCACCATAATGAATCCTTTTAGCAGTCATATAACCACCTTAATATACGTACGCTACTAAAACACCCCCCAACCCTTCATTTAAACACTCTTGATGTGTTTTAACGCCTTTAGGAGTTGAGATAATTAAGATTCCAATATCTCTAGATGGTAGGAAATGTTTTGCATATTCAAGGATCTCAGTTTTCTTAACGGGAAAGCGGGGTTTAATAGCTCTACATTTATTTATCTTACCTGATAATTCGATTCTAATCTTATTCCCCCTACCATCTTCAATCAGCTGAAAATCTTTAATATATCCCTCTCTCTTCATAATCTTAAGTATCTCAAGTGCAAACTTTGATGCAGGATGTATAATTACCTCTTTCTTCCTCACAGCTTCCGCATTACTTATCGCCGACATTATATTACTAATTATATCTATCTGAACCATATCACCCCACCTTTACATGTACTTCTTGAAGCCTAATTCCTCGGCGATCTCCCTGAAGCATCTTCTACATAGCATTAATCCATGTGCCTGTATAACTGCAACATGAGTCCCACATCTCATGCATCTTCTACTACCCTTACCATATTTTCTCTCCTTAGGCTTCTGCTTAGCCATGTTAAACCACCTCTACACCCAACTCCTTCTTTACAAATTCAATAGCCTCATCCTTTTTAACTATAGCATTCTTACCTGTCTTCGACCTTCTAAACCTTCTATTCTCTACGCGTAAACCAGGCTTAGCGAGATGTACTATAACATCCATCCCAAATACACCTATATTAGGATCATACTTCGTATCGGGTATCATTAAATGCTCTTTAATCCCGAATGCAAAGTTTCCATACTCGTCGAATGAAGAGCTCTTAATCTTCCTATCGACGGCCTCTAAAGCCTTCTCTAGGAATGCCCTGGCTTTATCGCCTCTCAACGTAACCATCACCGAAATCGGCTGCTTCCTACTTATTCCGAATGCTTTAATCGTTTTCTTAGCCTTCCTAAATATAGGCTTCTGTCCTGTGAGAGTTTCTAGAAGCTTTGCAGCCCTTTGAAGCCTATCCCAGTCGCTCCCAACACATATATGCACAACAACCTTCTCTATCTTCACTCTCTCCATAGGATTCTTTTTAATCGTCTCTTCAGCACTCATATACTACCACCTAGTACCAAGGAATTTTTATTATCGGTTTATCAGAGCCTATTGGGAATATATATTCGAAGACAGTCTCATACTCCTCGCTATCACCTACTAATCTAACGATTCTAGGCTTCAAGGGATGAGGCTTTAAAATATCTTTAATTTTACCTAGCCTACCTATTTTACTACCTCCTGTAATTAATGCCATATTCCCAGGTTCAAGTCTTATATAGCCATCTAACTTATTTTCATTATAATTATATATTAGAGTATCACCAGGCTTCAAGGTATAGTATTCAGACTCTTTATCAAATAAGAAATTCCTTCCATCATGCGTAGTTAATTGGATTCGAGACCATTTAACCATAGTCTTATTCTTAATCTGTAATGGCTTAATTAACACATCATCCGCATCAGATATTTCATATGGATATATTAGATTAATTTTATGCGGTAGGATTCTATAGAATTTATTTTCCGGGACTAATTCTATAACATCCATTAAACCTATTGGAAAATGATAATCTAGAATTTTTTTACCATCAACCTTAATGTATCCCTTACGAAGAATATATTTGACCTCTCTCAAGTTATTTGCGATTCCCAATATATCCCTTATCAATATACCTAATGGTATTGCACGATCCGCTGGATGAGGCCCTGGATTAATTCTAATAGTCCATTTCCCCAATTTCCTTGGAAGCTTATATGTTATAGGCGCTGCCAACCTTTTTAAATGTCTAGACCCCCCTTTCTTCGTCATTACTCACCACCTACTTTAGATACACTTTCAAGCTTCTTCTTCCTATATTCATCAGATAGGTCCAACTCTATAATCATTAGATTTGAATAATGTATAGGTATATATACTTTTTCACCCCTACTATTTTCCCTAGTCACCCCCTCTATAAAGACACGATATTTCTTTCGGTCAACCTTGGTGACTTTACCCTCTACACCCTTATGATCCCCCCTCATAATCCTGACTTTATCACCTACTCTAATCGGGAAACTTCTTATACCATACTTTTCTCTAAGCTCCTTAGATAAGTGGACAGACATAATCTTACCTCTTTTATGTAGAGGCGCGTTGAAGAAGCTTTTTCTCTGTTTAGACGGTTTTTTACTTAACCCACTCATATTAGACACCTATATAATTAAAGTAGCCATACTGGCTATACGAGACCATATATCAGCAGCTTCTTTAGCGACAGGGCCCTTAATTTCGGTCCCAATCGGATTTCCTTCTGGAGTAATTAAGACTGCGGCATTATCCTCGAACATCACCCTAGTTCCATCGGGACGCCTTATCGGAAACTTCTGCCTAACTAATACAGCATCTAATACCTGCTTCCTAAGTTTATATGGTCCTACATAGACAGTTACTTTGATATGATCACCTACACATGCTGCAGGCCTTCTCTTCAACCTACCTTTATAACCCACTACCTGAATCACCTTAAGCTTTTTTGCACCACTATTATCTGCACAATTAATTATACTACCTACTGGAATTGCACGTGTGATTTTAGGTCGTCTAAGTAAGACGCCTCCAATACTTACTCTACCCACTAGATTCACCTCCCTTCGTCTTATTATATACTACGACGAAGGAAATTGTTTTACTTAATGGTCTACATTCAGCTGCCACAACCTCATCTCCTTCATCCACATTCATACAAGGCGGGATGTATACACTGATTTTAGACCGCCTTCTCGCATAACGCCTATATTTCTTATCATAATGTAGATACTCCCTTAATAACACCCCGGCCTTCTGCATCTTAACACTTACGATTCTACCTTCTATCAATATCCCCCTCACCTTTAAATGTCCGTGATACGGACATTTAGGGTCGTCACATGTCTTCTTCGGTGGGGGGAAACCTAGTCCAGGGTCTCTAACCTTAGTCATATTTTCTCCAACCTCCTAACATAGTCTCCTAATAAATCATCTCCCGATACCTTAAGAATCTTATTACCTATCTTAATTTCAAATAAACATCCCTTCTTCCCTATCCTATATATGGCACCTTTATCATCCATAATTACAAGAGTATTTTTTGTATCGTCTATAATGACACCTTCTATCCCAATCTGTGATTTATTAGGAGACCATATTATCTTCATCCTACTTCCTATTGTAGATACAAATGTTTTAATCATATCTTAATTCCCCTCTCCCTCAATATTGTTAATATCCTTGCACGGGTTTTCCTCAGATGCTTTACCCTACCCGGCTTCTCAACTGCTCCACCGGATTCAATCACTCTTCTTATCTTAAATAACTCCTCATTCAACTCATTTAATATTTTAATTAATTCTTCATTAGACTTCTCTCTTAATTCATCTAGACTCTTCACTTGACTCACCTCCCTCCGATTCCTTAACCATAGATCGGGACATGAGATACTCGTCTAAGCTCATCTTCATTATAGATACTTTAACTCCAATTATACCATGTTTTGTTAATACAGGCCTCTTCGCAGATTCAACTAATTTTTTAGCTATATCCCCGCTCTTCAACACTGTTCCAGCAGTGAATTTCTCGAACGCCGATCTTACTGTTCTAAGCTTTCCACTTATCACGATCTCGACGCCAGCAGCGCCGGCATTCATAATTACATTTAAAGCCCAGAAGCCGACTCTCCTATACCTTATTCCCCTTAGAAGCTGTCTCTCAATCTGCCAAGCCATTATCCTTGGATTCAACTCCGGCTCCTCGACTTCATACACCGATATATTTACGTCTTTGTAGTTGAATACCTCTTCAATCTTCTTAGCCAATTCCTTAATTTTAGCTCCTCTCCGACCTATAACCAATCCAGGTCTCAATGCATATATAATTATTCTAGTTCCAAGGGCTTCTCTAGGGGTGGATACTACTCTAACGCCAGCGTAACCTGCATTCGAAAGCTCTTCATCAAGCCACTCGTCTAGCAATATCTTCTTCCTCTCACGCTCTATAAACAATTTTATCTTAGACCTCTCCCTATCTAACGACATGGTTACACCTCCTTAGCCACCATTTCTACATGTATTAAGGTATCGAAATAGGGAGACGATCTTCCGAAAGCCCTAGGAATATATTTCTTAATCTTCCTTCCACGGTGTGCAACACAGTGAATAATCTTTAATCTAGATGTATCTAAACCCTTATCCTCAGCATTATTTACCAGATTATCAACTAGCTTAAGGAAGAATGAAGCTGCCTTCACAGGATATCTACCAGCATACCATTTATTCAAGCCTCTTCTATGAGGGACCTTCTTTTTATATCTCTTGAATGGTACAGGCCTCTTTAGACTTATTACTTCCTCCAAGTACCTACGGGCATCATCAACAAACATCCCTTTAATCTCTCTCGCTATTTCAACAGCATGTTTCGGCGATATAGAGACCTCTCTTAAACTAGCCTTAACATACTTCTCTTCCTCTTCTTCCGGTATCTGTATACTATATCTCCATGTCGGCATTTATTATACACCCTAAAGCCTATCAATTAAGAATTATGTCTAAAATATTAATCTTTATTGAAGTAAACCTAGAATTTAAATAAGTATATATGTAAAAACTATCCTTCAGACTCGGGTATATCCTCTTTAATAACCTCCTCTTTAAAATAACTATTCATAATCTTCTTCATCTCAGACAACGCCCACTTTATTGCAGCGATCAACCTGCTATTATCATAAGGCATTAGAGTTTTACCACATAGGGGACATTTAAACATATTATCGGCAGCTTCACTAAATGTATATCTATCATGCCCCTCGGTTAAACACCAATAAAATATGTTTGACGTCTCATATTCAAGCTTCTTTTCAAGCCTATCAATAATTTTTCTATATAAGCCTAATAGAATACCATCCACCTGATCTAATGGAAGGACCCAGTAAAATGTTATCCAACCAGTTTCACTTGTCACTCTCTTAGAGGTGATTAAACCTTCACCAGCTAATACCCATATAACCCTTCTAACCTCACTCTCATCTACACCTAGTATCTCAGAGATTTCATTATCTGTTATCTCACCCTTATCAGCTATCACCTCTATTATACGCCTAGCAATCTCCCCCTTATATGATTCGGCGAGTGTAGCTAGTATATGGACTGCAGACTTATATAAATCATCTGAAGAAGGCTTATCATCCATATTCTAAATCACCATAATGTTATAAAATAATATTATTATCATTACAAACCATTAACTTTTTTCTTTACGATCTTACCTCTCTCAGATGGTATAATATAATATTCTCCTCCAACAAATTTCTTCCTAAGTTCACGGCCTCTAAAATATCGATCCAGGAAAACGGCTATCGCAGCGACTTCAGAATGAGGCTGATTGCCTATAGCTACATTATAGTCAGAAATCTCGAAATATATTTTCTCCACCTTCTCCGAACCTACAATTAATACTAGTTTATCATACTTACGTAACTCGTTAATTATATCACTAATATTGACCCCATACATTGTTAAGTGAATTATCTTAAAACCATTCATTTTCATTAAGTTGATCCATTTAACGGGATCCTCAATATACTCTACTTTAAAATCACCACCCCATCTTCTATTTATATCCTTTATTCTATCTTCTAGAGTTGTATCTATATCACCCGAGTACGCCATACCTTCAGCTCCTAATGCACGCGCCGTTAGGGCAACATGTGTAGTTAGCCGTTTATCTCTTTCCCTTCTATGACTCAGCCTCAATATCCATATCCTCCGCATGTGGTAAACCCTCTAGAACCTCAATTCTATTCTTTTTTATATATTCAATCGCCCTATCATTGAATAAGCCTTCGACGATTATTGAGTCATTCTCAAATGAAAGACTAAACTCCCTATCAGAATTCCTCTTCAGATAATCAAGTATATTATACCAGTTTGGATTACTATATGATACTCTTACCTTTATATATCTTCCCCTGCCTAATATGTCTTCAATGATCTCTAATAATCCATCTAAATTTATTCCTTTTAAAGCAGAGATAAATATGTAGTAGTTACTATAGCTGTTAAATAATGATTCAATAGGCTTCAAATATTCGATATTATTAATTACATCAATTTTATTACCAACTATCACAACATTCCCATTATAATTTAATTTTCTAAGTATTTCATATGATGCCTCTAGCTTATTCTTAATATAATCATATGGTTCAGAGACGTCGACTACCAATAATACCAAGTCAGAATACGTAATCTCCTCAAGAGTAGAGTAAAATGCATTTATCATAAATGGAGGTAGATCTGTGATAAATCCTATTGTATCAACTAGATAGATGTCCCAGACTCCAATCTTAATTATTGAGAATTTAGTGGATATTGTGGTAAATGGTTCAGGGCCGGTTCTTCTATTTAACCCAGTTAATGCATTGAATAAAGTTGTTTTCCCCGATGAAGTATATCCTGCGATTGAAATCGTTCTAAATCCTCTTTTACGTCTATATTCCCTGTGAAGCTCTCTTTTCTTACGTTCCTCCTCCAGCTTAGCCTTTATATTTTGAATCCTTCTTTTAACTTCATTATAATATACGTCGACCTCATACTCACCTGGACCTAGTACTAGAGCTGGTTGCTCACCTAATTTAGCTAGCTTCACCCTTTCTTTAGCACGCGCTAACTCTATCTGAAGACTAGCTAGTTTAATCTGGAGATCGGCCTCCTTAGACGGGGAATGCATTTTAAATATCTCGAGAATAATTTCTAGCCTATCCTTAGGCTCTACACCCAGTTCTTTAGCAATATTATAGATGTAATTCGGCTTTAGCTGTGTATCAAAAATTACATTTTCCGCTCCAGTAGACTCCATCAGACTCTTTATCTCATTAATTTTATAGTCACTTATTCCCCTGCTAGTAAATCGCCTAAGATATACTATACCTACAATTTCATATCCGGCTTCCTTTACAAGCGATTCAAACTCCTTATAACTCTCTCGTTTATACACCACTACGATGGCTCTCTTATTCACCCTCCTCACCGAGATCCATTAAATCACCTAATGTAAGGGAGTGGTCTGCTACATCCTCCTTATAATATTCATACTCCTCCGCTTTACCCGTAAGTTTAATATTCAGAAGCTTCTCGAGTTTACGAATAATTTCAGGGGTTGGAACCATCCTCTCATTTTCAATTTTCTTTATATAACTTAATTTAACCTTTAATTCTCTAGCGAGGTCTTCCTGTGTAAGGCCGAGCGCCTCTCTAGCTGATTTAATTAATTTGCCATAGCCCTCAACCAGTTCCTCAACATCGGAATCCAGAATATTTTTAACTTGTCTCCTGACTCGTCTCCTCGGCAAAGTCTTTACATTACTTCTAATTATATGGAGATTATATTTCTTAATACATGATAGACAGGCATAGACTCTTCTACCCTGGAAAATCACTTCATATACATTCGCCCTCTCTCCGCATATCTCGCACTCCATACCTATCAAATAATCTTTTATTAGTTTATCAACTAAATAATCTATTTCAATTATTTAGAGAATATGAAGATATCAAGTCGTGACTTAAGAAGACTTATGAAGAAAGCTGGAATTGAATTACTTGACACCCCTGAAATTGAGTATATTGAATTCATCTATAAAGATGGCAGAAGAACGAGAATACATAATCCCATGGTTAGTAAAATGAAAGTCGGAGATCAAATAACATACCAGATAATAGGTGAAGAGGAGGAAGTTGAGGAAGAGTTGGAGGTAGAACTCAGCGAGGAAGATATCAAGATAGTTATGGAGCAGGCTGGTGTAGATAGGGAGCTTGCAATTAAGGCACTACAATTAACGAATGGAGATATAGCTCAGGCAATAATAATCCTGAAAGAACAAAATATATAGTTTATATTAAATGGGCCCGCCGGGATTTGAACCCGGGACCACTGGCTCCCGAGGCCAGCATCCTAGCCAAGCTAGACCACGGGCCCACTATAATTACATTTTGAAACTAGATTTGAAAAAATTTATTTTGATATGGTGGGCCCGGCCGGATTTGAACCGGCGACCCCCGGGTTATGAGCCCGGTCTCGAAGGTGAGCCTGCTCCGCCAGGCTGAGCTACGGGCCCTATTCATTATTTTTAAATTAATTTTATGTTATTAAAGTTTTGCTAAACTTATTAGATGTTTCAGTTCCAATAGGTATATGGCGATTATTATAATAAGCGATATTATAATATATGCATAATCGACGCCGGACAATACTAAGGTTTTATAGGATGTTCTTTTGACGCCTGGTCTTAACCCCCTAATTTCGAGCGCCTCTGCTACCTCAATACTTCTCTTAATACTTAATACTATAAGTGGAATTAAAAGCGGGATATAATTCCTGATTCTAGTAAGTATATTCCCTTTATCTAACTGTAGCCCTCGAGAAATCTGGGCCTCTATAATATCATTTAATTCCATGGATAATGTAGGTATGAACCTTAATGCTAGCGAGAATGATAGTGATATCGTCATAGGTAGTCTAAGCGCCTCCAACGTAAGTGAGAAATCATCCGGGCTCGTAGTAAAGAAGAATAAGTCTACAGCCATCACAAATAATAGAAATCTTAGTAGTGGAGAGAGAGTATCGATGATATCATATGTAGCAAGGTAATTTGCTACAATAATTAAGATTAGTATAGGTGTAAGATATAATATTGATCTTAATACTTTAAACAGAACTTTACCTAATATCTTGAATTCGACTAATAATGTTGCCATGAGTATACCTATTTTAATAGGATCTTGTATAAAGAATACAATAACCATTAGTATTATAGACTTTATCAGCTTAATCCTCGGATCCAGCCTAAAGAGTAGCGCATCCTTCTCCTCAAATAGAAAAACCTTAGAAAACCTACTTATTACACTCACCCCCCTTTAATTAGATTATATATTTTGTCTACAGCATCATCATAGTTCTTAAAAACAACGTACTTACCTTCTTTCCTCAAAGTTTGAATCAATTTAGATAGAGATGGAGGCTCTAATCCAGCTTCGATGAGTAACTCTGGATAATTGTTAAATAATTCTACTGAAGAGCCATCGTAAATAATTTCCCCTTTATTAAGGACTATTATCCTACATTCAGGTAGCTCAAAAACAAATTCAATGTCATGTGTCGCTAATATAATAGTTTTTTCTCGATATACTATATTCCGTATTATATCAATTAATATCTCTCTTTGAAAACCGTCTTGACCTGCGGTAGGTTCATCTAATACAACATATTTAGGATCCCATGCTAATGCAATAGCTATGGCAAGCCTACGTTGCTCTCCACCGCTTAATGTAAATGGGGATCTATCTCTATATTCCCATAACCAAAACATATTTAAGACTTTTCTTATTCGGTGAACGCGTATATCCTCCTCAAATCCGAAATTCGCTAGGGCAAATTCAACCTCCTTCCATACACTTTCTGTAAAGAACATTCTTTCTGGATACTGAAATACCAACGCAACTTTCTTTGCGAGATCAGAGACAGACGTCTCCTTCGTGTTTAATTTATCTACATAGACCTCGCCCTTAGACGGTTTAAGTAAGCCATTAATATGCTTTAGTAATGTAGTTTTTCCAGCTCCATTATCGCCTAGTATACATACAATCTCACCTTCCTTAATTGTAATATTGATATTTTTCAATACGTAATCTCTGTCACCATATTTGAACCATACATTATCAAATATTATCATAAATCATACCTCCTTAATTGATAATGTCTGCTAACTCGATATGATCTAGAGGTATCTTATCTAATCGGATCCCCCGGAGATAAAGCCTCTCATAAATCTTTACTGTAGTGGGTATATTTATACCGAGTTTCTTGTTAATTAAGTTCTTAAATATAGTTTGCGGATCCCCATCCTGATATATAATCCCATCATACATTATGATTACTCTATCAGCTAGTTTAACAAATAAATCGAGCCTATGATCGATTAACATAATACCAGTGCCGTACTCTTTATTTAATGACTTTATAATTGAAATTAATCTTTTCAATGAACGCGGCGATAGATATGCGCTGACCTCGTCTAGAAGTAGCATCTTCGGCTCCATAACCAGCACCCCAGCTAACGCAACTAATTGTTTTTCACCTCCCGATAAGGTATCTATCTTCCTATTAACTAAGTGCTCTATACCCAGAGTCTTTAAGATCTTGGTAATCCTATTCCTCATTTCTTCACGGGTGAACCCCCTATATTCCAGGCTAAATGCGATATCCCTCTCAACAGTATCCATGATTATCTGATTATCCGGATTCTGAAATAGATATCCTATACATGTTGCTAGATCGGGTATAGGCGTCTTCGCCGCATCATATCCACATACTAATACATTGCCGCTATATTCACCTTTATAAAATTGTGGAATCAATCCCGTTAATGAGCGTGCAAGTGTAGTCTTTCCGCACCCGCTTGGCCCCGCTAAAATCACGATTTCCCCATTTTTAATAGATAAATTAATGTTCTTTAGGACGAATTTATTAGTCCCCTGATATTTGAAGCTAAGGTTTTTTACCTCTATCAAATGCATTTTACTCACATAAACATCTATATTGAAATCTCATTGAATTTTGTAGATAATGCATTTTCAAGATAATTTGTAAATGATGATATAAATCTTTCAAGAAATTTCCTACACGACACTTTCCCTTTATATTCTATATTTAATAGAGTTTTATGGCCTCCATAAGAAATTTCTTGCATATTCTTGAGTAGGTCTCTAAAGACGTCGATACTATGCTCTTGAAGTAATTCCTCCTTTATTCTAATATTTACTCTACACTGTTTTTTCTTATCAGTATACACTAGAATAATGTCACCTCCAATTCTATGTAATATGGATGATACTTGACTTAAATACGCACCTACATTAGTTATAACTAATATTATACTGTTTCCACGATAGACCCTCATCCTCTTTAAAGCTTTCAAATAGGCTAGTTTCTCAGAGAAACTGGCTTCAGCTCTAATTACTTTATGTATATCACTGAACTTGAAGCCAGCCTCCCTCATTAAAAAGGTGATCCATTTTAAGGCGTAGGGGGTAGCATACCTTAGAAAATTGGTCTCTAAGTATAGTGCCAGTATACATAATTTCATATATTTATCTTTAAGCCATGTAAGTGGAGAGTATCTTGATATTATATCGAGTATGATCTCAATAGTTGATGATGCACTAGTGTCGACTATCGATACATTAAACCTGTCTATAAAACTAGTTTTAACATGGTGGTCTACCAGAATTTTGATTAGATCCCTGGAACTCAATATCTTAGCACCAGCTTCTCCTAGAACGTCTGAACCACCGACGTCTAAGAAGAAGGCGACTTGATACTTTCTTATTTCCTCATTACTAATGTCATATAGGTAGTTAGGATTTATCCGTAAATATTTTAATATCTGAATAGTTTTACTGCTTAACCCCTCTGGAAATACATATGTAACTTTCTTCACTCTAAATACTTTTTTAAGAAATAATCCTAGTATGATACTTGCTGATACAGAGTCGATATCCGCATTCCGATGGCCTACGATAAGATAAGAATTATAGCTTTTATCCTTAAAGATACTATCAAGTAACTTAAAATTAGAGTATCTATCCACCCTGCTTTGGTCTTGATACATATTCACGTATCTCCTGGTTTATTCTCTTAATATCATCCATCAACCTCTTTTCCTGCTTCTCTAGAGTAGATATTCGAGCCTCTAATAACGTGATACTCTCCTCCAGTTCCTTAATAACCTGATCCTTATCTGTCTTAAAGAAGACTGTTCCAGCCAGTTTATAAACCTCATTTTCCTTCGCAGTTTTAACCGCTTCTAAAGCATTCTTATGCTCTAATAATGCTGCCTGAAGCTGCTGCTTCTGAGCCACTATAGCATTATATGTTTTCTGATAATCATCTAATTGCTTCAATAGCTGCTGCACTTTAGGAGGAATTTTAGTGGCCAAACTAACATCACCTCATGAATATTTATTCAGTAATTAAATTAGATAAATATAATTAAACCACTGATAAATCTGATATTACTTTAAGTAGTCTTAAGAGAGAATTTAATACCCCCTTCAACTTCGACATATCTTCTGAATCGATTCTACATATCACCCGATTCCCATCCAGCATTATAGACGCGGCTAATGTTTCATACTTGAAGTTCATATCTGGTGATAGAGATGCATAAACCAGCTTAGCGTATCTATCATCTATAAAGTTTATCTCTATCCTAGCACCATAGTTCATTTCTCATTAAAACTACTTTAAGTAGAGGATATATAGGTTCACCATCCATATCCTCAAACTGTAGGATGGTATGTCCTTCCCCCTCCCTTATACTTAGATAACCCTTAATACCATTTTTTCTTAAAGGATCGTAAAGATATTCGCCTATAAATGTCTTAAGCTTCTCAAATATCCTTTTATCCCCACCTATATAGCGTAACTGTATTTCATTTAGAATCGTATGTGTTTTAGAATCAACCTGCAATTTTAACCCGACTATTTCTAGTGTGAGGAAATACTCAAATTTTTTAAGAGAGGGATAAAGAAAGTTGATTGTACATGGATTTCCCCTTCTGCTAGTTATTATAATAAGTTTGCTGAAGCCCTTGACATACATCAACCTTCTTAAATCGTCTAGACTCATATGCCCCCGATTTATTTTAATTGAGAAAGGGATGACCCAGCTTAATTCCTTAGCTAATCTACGTGTTCTTTGGTTAGTCCTTCTTGAAGTAGTTATTAATATTGTCATTATAATAAGAGATATTTATTTAACTCCCCTACGTATGATAACTGGCTCGTATGCTCCGCCTGCAAATGTGTAACCACATTTTTTACACCGCCATACACCAACAGATACTCTAACGACTTTCTTATGCATACATCTAGGGCATTCATATTTTTTAACACGTTTAATCATCACTAGATTCCATCGTTTTCTGAGTGTAGCTCCATATCTAGGGCCGAATCTCGCTGCAATATTTGGATATTTCTTTTTCGCCATCTATATCACCTTAATTCCATTTCTTTCTAAAATAGATCTTAATTCAATATTTTTCTCATAAGCTATATTTATAGCTTCAAAAACTTGTTCGAATGTTAAACCACCCTTTAATAATTGTATTGAACATAATTCGCCTTTATTTGTATGTGTTATTGTGATTAGGCTTTCGACAGCGATTTCTTCTGCAAATGTGGGATCGACAATGAACTTATTATTCTTTAGACCTAAAGTAACTGCAATCGGCAGATCCCTTATTTTAACGCCTACCTTAGGTACTTCTTTAATATTAATACTATTTAATTCATCGATATGCTCTTTAACATAATTTATATCTGGCATCTTCGCCGTAGCTAATGCAGCTACAGCCGCTAAATTAGCTGCATCGATTAAGTTTCCATCGTCATTTATGATGTTAAAATCGAGAAATATTTTATAGACGACCTCTCCATGCTTAATAACATATTCTTCGAGCGGCAACATCTCGCTCTCTCTTATACCGCGATCGACTACTCTACTCAATTCGATCTCATACTCATTTGGAGGCCCTGCCTCAGCTCCAAATGATGCTGTAGGTAGTACTTCACCCTCGACTATTAGAATTCCTTTATCGGGTGAGTCTGGGAAGGGTGTACCCAATTCAAAATTGACGCCTGCGACGACCACAGTGTCGCCTAAGGATACCCTAGCAGACCCAAACGCCTTTTCAATGACATTCGTATTAATCTCAATCTCCCTAAATTCTAGGAAACCCCTCTCATCAATTCTTCTACCTTCACTAAATAATTTCTCTACCTGTTTAATTGTAAGTAACTCTGATAACGTAAGGCCTCTAAATCCCTCTCCTCTCATTCTCTATCCTCTCCCTCTAAAACTTCCATATTTTTAATTACACTCTTTAGTGCATTAATCTGCTCTTCATACAGTTTATAAGCACCCTTTAACGCCATATCAAAAGCCTTTTTAAATTCTTCGTGCGTTAATTTACCATCCATTTGGAGCAATACTACTCTCCTTAAGTTTGGCATTATAGCAATAGGTAGATCGGCTTCACCCTCCTTATCCTCATATTCACCGACATCTACAATAATCCGACCATTTATTTTACCCGCTGAGCATCCTACAACCAAATCTTTCATAGGTATCCCAGCGTCTGCCAACGCGACTGCAGCTGCCGTAATACTAGCAACACGTGTACTACCGTCGGCTTGTAAAACCTCTATAAATACATCGATACTCATCTCAGGATATTCCTCTAGGATAACGGCTTGCTCTAAAGCAGATCTAATTACCTTCGATAATTCAATCTCCCTACGAGAAGGTTTAGGCGACTTTCTCTCTGAAGTACTATACGGCGTCATATGATACCTACAATTTAATATTGCTCTATCATGTAGAACTTCAAACTTTGGGAAATGCTCCTTAGGACCATATACCGCAGCTACAATCCAGTTTTTCCCTAATCTTATCTCTGCTGAACCATCAGCATTCTTCAATACGTGCGCCTTGATTTTATATGAACGCATTTCATCTGGTTTTCTCCCATCCACCCTCCTAAATTCCTCACTCATCACCTTCACCCTCTTCTAACTCAACTCCTAGCATAGACGCTACAGCATTGGTTAGTCCCGCTGCAAACGTTTTAAATACAATAAAGTTTATGATACGTTTTAAAAGCAGATAATTATTATAATCTCCTTTATATAAAATTACACCATTTTGAGCTATAACTAGATCTCCATCTATCTTCTTTTTAATCGTCTTAATCATACTACCTTTTTTACCAATTATCCTAGGTAGTTTCGTCGATGAAACTTTAATCACATAATAATTTTTTAATACACCTAAATACTTACTCATCTTATCCTTAGCCTCCCCTCTCGTACTTAATAGGAAGTAGCTATATCTATTGGCTTCGACAACCCTAGCCCCAATAATATCTCCGACTTTAATATATTCACTTAATTCTACCTCTTTGGGATTAAACTTTTTATCTCTTATATAATCCTGTGCTGGAAGAAAGCCTTTAGTATATGTCCCTAACTCTATAATCCATCCATTTGGAGCATAATTAACGACTATACCGACTACATAATCCCCTGGCTTAGGCTTATAAATATCTTTATAGGGGATAATAGTATATTCATTATTTACTTGATGAAGTAAGCCTAATAGCGTTGAAATATAATTTCTATTTATTTTAATAATATTTTCTCTTATCTTTGCTTTTTTCGGAATATTTAATTTAATACCTGGTATAATGATTATGTGTTCCTCCGTCTTCTTAGTCATATATATACACCAAGCTCCATTACAACCACTTAGAATTAAATAGATTAAATAGATTTAAATTGTTTTCTCCTCTATGATCTCTACATAAGCTGTTCCATTTGTAATACGACCTAATTTCTCTATAAATTCAACTTTTAAACCGGAGGGTATTGATATCATTGCCTGCAGAGACCCGTCGTTAAGCCATTCTTCATTTAATAAGTCACCTGCATTCTTCAGATAGCCGTATGCCTTTCCAACGTATATCGCTGGGACTTTAATAGATAAGATACTCATCTGCCTTTTTATAGGAATTATTTTTGACATCTCCTCTAGTATATCATTAATCTGCTCCTCTATACTTCTGAATGGATCGATCCTTACACCGGCCTCATCCAGTATACTTTCTATCCTAATGGGTGGTATGGGGGCGTTAGTTCGGGCGTCTACACAATATCTTGATATAAAGCTTACTATCTGCTTCTTCTTTTCTTCGATAAGTTTACGCCTCTGCTCAGCCCTAATCTGCAAATCTCCCTCCTTAACTATTCTTTCCGCTATTTTTTGAATATCTGCAGTCCCGAAAACTTCCATCAAATCACTTCTTGATGCCCTTAACCCTTTATTCGCATCAGAATACACCTCATCAAATACTAGGACGCCTGTAAAATCTTTTCTTCTTCCTAGCTTGTATTCCAATGCCTTATCTGGATCCACCAAAACCTCGAATTTCTTAGAACCTTTTTTAAATCTAGCTATGGTATAATCTACCATAATCCCCCTGATATAGATTATAGTCTATATTAATTAAATTATAGGTTATATCTTTCAATAGCGATGCCAATATATCTCTTGGACTCGTCGATAGGTAGAAATACTCCTTTACTAGTAGCCTTAGGAATCTCAAGAAATCTAATTTTTAAATCATCCTTCTTCCCAGTAGCGTATATTATTGCAGCTGCTACGAGGACCTTCATATCCTCTAGATTTAAATCATCCTTATAATATCTCTCTATAAATTCGATGGCTTTTTCGGATCTCGCTCCGATTGCAGATACCTTATATTTAATACAGGATCCACTTGGATCTGTTACAAATATCTGAGGCGTTTTATCCGGGTCTACTCCTCCGAAGATTATTCCTACTCCAAACGGCCTCACCCCTCCCTGCTGAGTAAAACTTTGCTTTATATTACCTATTCTCCTTGCAATAACCTCCACGTAAGGTGGTTCATCGTATAGTAATCTCTGATACTGGCTAAATTCCCTAGCATAATCTATCAATACACGCCCGTCTGGAACGTATCCAGATATCGCTGCACCAATATTTTCATCTATAATAAATAATTTCCTGCTATATGACTCATCCTGAAATTTTGAAAATGATTCCTCTGCTGATAAAATTACACCCTCCTGTGATAATATTCCCAGTGAAATCGTTCCTCTCTTCACAGTCTAAAGCATATTCAACCTGAAATATTCTTCCATCTGGCGAGAACACCGTTATAGCTCTATCATACGCAGCCTGTGTTGGGAACATTAAATCACCTTCCTCTTAACTTATAATAGATTCGTTTTAATATATTTATCTATACCCTTTTTTAATGTGCTGGAGACACCAAGAATAGAGATATCAATATTGTTTAATACTAATGCCTTAAGAGTAGTAAGCAAATTAGATGTAGATTTATGGTCGATTCTAATCACCATTATATTATTCTCCTTGAAAACCCTCATTAATTTCATTCTTGAATGAGAAAACTTGATAATTCCATATAATTCGATATATTTCTGTTTAATTAACTTGAAGACTCTGTCATCCTCACCAATATATTTTATAAAAACATATCTATTCCTATGGTACTTTACACACATCCTCAATCAACATATTAAGACGTAGGTATATTTCTTTATATATAAGCCCTTCATCATCTAATAGAGTACTATATATAATTGGTAATTCTGTACGGGAGATCACTGGAGTAGATTGTGAAATTATAACCTTGTTCTTACCTTCAAGTATCTTGATACGTGGGAGAATATAAGATTGGGTTTTAATATCCCTTATAATTTTATCGATATAAATCTCAAAGAAGAGATTATGGCTATATGTCTTAGCTATATTTCTATATGATAATTTATGCCCTTCAATAATTCTATATGACTTGATTTCATTTACAGATAGAATATCCAGGTATTCTTCGTCTATAGATAAAAGCTTGCAGTTATCCATATGCGTATTAATTTTATTCGCTACATTTCTCAGGATCCTCCTCGCAGTTTTTTTATCAAAGTTTTTAATAAATTTAACATGATATAATACATATACATTTGTGTACATCCGTCTAATTAAATTAGAGAGCTTAATTACATCACTGAGGTTCGTAACTGACGGATCATATATGACCTTAACTAACAAGTGTGTGAAACCTAGGTGGTTGATAATATCAATTATCTTATTAAGACCCTCTGTTATCTTGTCTAATTCATAATGTTTCTCGATTATGTAATTGGAGTATATATACATCATGAATATTACTCGAATAGTATTTTCATAAGTCTATCTAATTTAATATTTCTAACTACAATTTTTATAGGGTCTGTTATAACGAACTTTACTTGACCCTTACATAGATATTGTTTATCTAAGCGAATATATAGTGAGTTCCTATCGTAGTATTCATCGATAGACTGCTTTAAAAATTGTAGGTCGATAGGATCTAGCCTATCTCTAATTCTGGTTAATACCGTATTAGACTCTCGTGAATCCAAATTTATCTTACAGTATATCAATGGATTTCCATAGTGCCCCGATAAATCTCTTCTTGAGAATCTTCTTGTTTCCACTCCCAATGTATTCTTCAATGCATTTAAAATTTTATCATAATCCTCAGTTGCGTGAACTATGAAAGATATCTCCATCTTCATCATTAACCAAGATACTTAAAGGATATACAGAATTAAATATTCTAGATATGTCTACATATGTACTAGGTATCGAGTCTACAGCCCACACACTTGGTATGGCGATAGTTGATGAAAAGCTTAACATATTGAGTGATGTTAGAGAGGTCTATAGACCATCAAGGTCCCTTGGTATAGATCCTCATGATGCTGCTGAATATCTTAGTAAAAAGGCTGGATACGTATTTAAGGAAACCCTTAAAAAAGCCTCTGTGACTGTCGAGGATATCGATGCAATAGCATATAGCATGGGGCCTGGTTTAGGGCCCTGCCTTAGAATCGGTGCAACAATAGCTAGACTATTATCTTGCAAATATAATAAGCCATTATATCCAGTTCATCATGCAATAGGGCATATTGAACTAGTTCGTCTATATTATAACCTCAATAATCCGCTTGTAATACTTGTTTCAGGGGGGCATACGCTGATCAGTAGCTTCACAAATAATAGATGGAGAGTTTACGGTGAAACACTGGATATAACACTGGGAAACCTACTTGATATGTTTGCTAGAGAAATTGGATTAGGTTTCCCTGGAGGCCCTAAAGTTGAGGAGCTGGCATCAAAGGGAAGCAGGTACATTGAATTACCATATACAATAAAAGGTACTAATCTTCAGTTTTCAGGGTTATTAACCAACGTTGTTTCTCTATATAAGAAAAATATATATACTCTTAAAGATCTCGCTCTATCACTTCAAGAGACCGCCTTTTCAATGCTTGTAGAAGCATCTGAAAGAGCATTAACCCAACTGAATAATGATTCTATCGCAGTTACGGGTGGTGTAGCATCTAACGATAGGTTATATGCGATGTTGGTAGAAATGGGTGAGGAACATGGTTTAAAAGTCTATAGATTACCTAAAAGATTAAATTCGGATAATGGAGTACAGATCGCCGTTGTAGGATTAAAAATGTACTTAAGTAATGTAGAGCCTGTTGATGTTGAAAATGCGATTATTAAACAAAGGTGGAGGTTAGATGAGGTTGAGGTTGTATGGAGATAAGTTATATTAATGAAATTATGGAAAAAGGCCGGTTAATTCATAGGGGGGCGGAGGCAATCTTATACTTAGTTGATTTTCTAGGTACCAAAGCGATATTAAAACTAAGGACCTCTAAAAAATATAGGAATAAAGAGTTGGACAACCTACTTAGAAGGAGAAGGACTGCTAGAGAAGCAAATATACTATATCATTTATATAAGAATAATTTCCCAGCACCTAAACTATATTATGTGAATCTAGAGAGAAACGCTATAATAATGGAGTATTTAGAGGGACTTGTATTGAAGGAATATATTAATAAATTAGAGAACTCTGACGAACTTTATAAGATAGGCTATGATATAGGAAAACTTGTGGCTCATCTCCATAACTTGAATGTTATCCATAATGACCTAGCTACACGCAATTTTATTGTGACTAAAGAGAAGAGAATTTATCTAATTGATTTTGGTCTAAGTATGTTCTCGCATGAATATAAGGAGAAGGCTCTTGATATAGATGTTTTTAAGAGAGTATTAGATGTAACTCACCCAGATGAATGTGATATGATATTTGATACTTTCATCCAAGTGTACACTAAAAATGCACTTGATTCAAAGGAGACCATCAACTTCTATTATAAATTATCTAAAATGGGTAGGTATCACATAAGAGGGGGGTGAATATGATTTATGAAAGTATTCTTCATCACCACAAATATAAATAAATATAAGGAGGCTAAGCAGGTTTTAGAGGAATATAATATTAAACTTATGCTACTTAAATATCCTCTTATGGAGATACAGTCTAAAAGCTTAGTTGAATCCATTATATGGAAGGGTGCCCAAGGTTTTAAAATACTAGATGAGTATTATATCGTGGAAGATGCCGGCTTATTCATAAAACCTCTTAAAGGGTTTCCAGGCGTATATTCTTCATATATATATAAAACCATTGGGATAAATGGGATATTAAAACTAATGGACAATATATCAAATCGTGAAGCATATTTTGAGGCTGTAGGTTTCCTATCGCTCAAGAATAATATTTTTAAACTGTTTGTAGAGAGAGTTCACGGCATTATATCGAATGAGATAAGGGGAGATAGGGGATTCGGCTTCGACCCAATCTTCATTCCTAGAGGGTCTAATAAAACATATGCGGAGATGGATTTGAGCGAGAAAAACAGGTTCTCACATAGAGGAAAGTTATTTAGAAAAATAGGTGAGTACATTAAAAATAATATACTACATGGAAAATCGATATAAGATATTTAAATAGATTTATGATTAAGTATTTACTAATTTGAGGGGCTCGTATATGGCAAGAATGCATATCCGTAGGAAAGGTAAATCACATTCAAAACGTCCGGTTCATATGGTGAAACCCGATTGGCTAAAGCTGACTCCAGAAGAGGTAAAGGAAATTGCTCTTAAACTCGCTAGGGAGGGGAAGTACCCTTCGGAAATCGGAATGATTTTGAGAGACCAATATGGTGTACCGACTTTTAAGCAGGTAACTGGGATGAAATTATCCGAATTTCTTGAGAAAGAGGGTATAAAGTATGATTATCCTGAGGACTTGGCGAGATTAATTGAGAAAGCTAAGCGATTAACGGCACACCTGAAAGTACATAAAAAGGATTATAGGAATAAACATGCGTTAGAATTGATTGAAGCTAAAATCCATCATTTAGCAAAATATTATAAGAGGATTGGGAAGTTACCCAAGGACTGGAGGTATAGGACTGTAGTAGCTAAGATCGAGTAAATGGAAGATGTCTGTGAACAGACTAATTAAGGATATCCAGAGTCTATCAAGTTATATACAGAATCTCAAGGGATTTACCGCCATATTAACACATTATGATGCAGATGGCATCTCCTCGGGTGGAATCTTTGCAAGACTATTTTCGTCCTTAAACAAGAAATTTATATTGAGAAGTACCCCCGATCTCTCAGATGAAGTATTAAATGAATTCTTCAGCATTACGGCACAAAATTATATTATTCTAGATATGGGTAGTGGAGATATTAGAGACATATATGATAAATGGAGGATTTTAGATGGTGATAAATTAATTGTAATCGATCATCACAAGATTCTACAAGATATTCCTGACGACCCAAACTTAATACTATTAAATCCAGAGTTATATGATTTAGACGGCGGTAAGTTTGGATGCACCTCTGTACTTACTAGTCTAATCAGCTACTTTATATCATATGACCCATATCATCTTGAAATCGGAGTTGTCGGCGCAACTGGAGATATGCAATTATTAAATGATGTTAAGGAGATAAATCAAGTATTACTCGACTTAGCGATTAAGGAGAACATGGTCGAGAAGGAGAGAGACTTCATATTTTTTGTAAATAAGAATATGCCTCTATACAGGGCTATTACATGGAATTACATCCCCTATATCCCTGGATTCTCTGGAAGGGATGATATTGGATTTCAAATTATGCGGAAAGCCGATATACCTATTAAAAGGGATGATGAATATACTACTGTAAAGGATCTTTCGGATATAGAGAAAGAGAAGATTTTAGAGGTGATTCTCCAATATTTAACGAGCTTAGGGATTAAAGATCTCGATGTTAATCAGCTGATTGTAGATAGATATATCCTATTGAGAGAGGATGATGAAAACATAAGAACTTCTGTGGATTTCGCTAATTTACTCAGTGGATTAGGTAGGATGCAGAGGGAGTATCTAGGAATACTACTCGCTGCAGGGGTTAGAGGAAGAGTTTTAGAGGAGGCGCTTAAAGTTCAAGAAGAAAGAAGACGTATATTGGTTAAATACTTGGATATGGCTGAAAACTCGGTTAGCCAATATGATAATATAGCGATAATAGACCTGCGTACTAAAGATTTCGATCATAGGTTCAGCGGGACTATATCTACACTTTTTTCAAGGTCCATTACATTGAGTGACAAAATAATTATAGTTTTAAGTAAGGTAGGTGAGAACGTTAAGATATCTGCAAGATCGCCCAGAGTATTAGTAGATAAGGGACTAAACCTTGCGTATATAATGTCTCAAATAGCTAAAAAATTATCTGGTAAAGGTGGAGGGCATAACATAGCGGCGGGGGCGACTGTAAAAGATAGTAAGAATTTAATTGATATTATTCTAGATGTTTTTAGGGAATACGGAAATGTATAAAGCGATTAAAATATCTCTTAAAATACGTGGTGAAAATTTAAAGAGAGAAGATTTAAACGCTATAAAAAAGGCTTTAAAACCTGATGATGTAGGTTTAACACACACTAGTATTAAATATGATACTAGCAAGGGATACCTAGAGATTTTTATAGAGACTAGTAGGAGTATTGACAGCTTAAGAGGAACTTTGAATGACCTATTAAGGTGTCTAAAGACTGCGTTAAATATTTTAGAGGACTGAAACCTTATTAAGATATTAAATTTAATATTTATAAGAAGTTTAAGAGGTTATAGTCATGTGTCCAGTTAGAAGAGCTAGAAAAGGTAAGAAAAAATACTATTTAACTGTTAAAGCCCCACCAGTATTAGGGGGCATTGAGCTTCTCCCCATTATTACTACAGATCCTAATAATGCAATCGGGAGACATGTTGAGGTATTATTAGCAGACATTACCGGAGATTTTAAACACCAGTTTATTAAAGTTAAACTGAAGATCGTTGCTGTTAAGGACGGGGTGGCAGAAACGATATACAGTGGTCATGAATACTTTAGGGAATATGAGCGTTCCCTGATTATGAGGGGAACAAGTTATGTAAAAGCGATACGAGACGTCACCACAAAAGATGGATATAGATATAGGATTAGGGTAGGCGTATTTACTACAAAACGTATAACTAACTCAAGAAAGAAGGCTATCAGAAGATATGTATTTAAAGTATTAGATGAATGGGCTAAAAAAACAGATAATGAAACATTCATTAAAGATATGCTATTTGGAAACATAGATGAAGAAATTAAAAAGGTTTCAAGAAAGGTATATCCCATTAGGGAAGGTACAGGAATTATGAAAGTAAAATTAATTGCTATTCCAGAGAAAAAGGAGGTTCTAGAAAGGGCGTAGTTTCATTTAACAGTGACAATCGAGATAACATCATTATTTCTCAACACATAATCTGATTTAATCCTTACCTTCCTTCTAACATCTATACCATATAAAATATTTTTAGCCAAGTCACTATGAATAATTCCGGCAAACTCCTTTAATGTGGTGCCTCTCTTAACCAAATACGCGTCTGGCAGAACATTTCCATCCCTATCCGTCAATTTATTTGGATCTCGAACTGGATAAACTACAATCATATCTAATATCTTAAAAACTGCATAGTTTATTAGAGACTGTACACCTGTACCATTGAATTTCTGCATAAGCCTACTTATGATAGTTAATCCTTTTTCCATTCGGTCTGTAATAGCATTGCTGTTAATTACTTTAAAATTAGAGTCACCCGGGATATAGCGTATAACTCCGTCATTAGCCAGTTTTCTTAAAGTTAGCTCAGCTAATGCAGAGATAGGAATAATGTTATATCCTGCATCTTTAATTCTATCAAGATTTTTTTCAGATATAGGGATATCAAGTTTATTGCCCGCTAATAAAATAGGTTTAGAATTAATGAGAATGTATTTAGCTAGGTTAATTTTATCCTCCCTTGTCCATGAACTCGGCTTCTTATTCTTCAAATCTAATTTTTCTAGAGCACTTTCAATATGTTGTATGTCGATCTTAACCCCCGAATATATCGAGTATAATGCTTGGGATAACTCTATTTTCCTATGGAAATAGGATTTTTCTAGAGAATGCCAATTATCTTCCAGAATTTTATACAACCACATTACAAGCTCTCTTTCTAGAAAGTGAATATCCTCCAAAGGATCATGCGAACCCGGGGGGGCAGGCTTGCCTTCAATGTCCGTTGACCCCGCTAGATCTATTACGTGGATAATTACATCTGACATACTTATCTTATTTAAAAATTGATTACCAAGGCCTCTCCCTCTCCATGCGTCAGGGACCAACCCAGCCGTATCTATTACTTTAACAGGTATAAATCGTTTTCCCTCTATACAACATGAATTACGGGGATTATCTTTTACACCGAATTCATGGCATACACAATCCACCCTTACAAATCCTACCCCTATATTAGCATCTATAGTTGTAAAAGGATAGTTTGCTATAGGGACCTCATGCATAGTTAAAGCTGAGAATAATGTAGACTTCCCTACATTAGGTTTACCTACTATACCGATTTCAATCATTATAGCCTAATATGAATTATATTTATATGAAGATTAATAGCTTTGGTCCGATTATTAGGGGTCTATATGAGGATATTAATTACCGATAAAGTACCTGAAAGCCTACTTTCAGCCTTCAAGGAGAGAGGCTACAACTTCGATTACATACCGGATATAGAGAAAGGAGAGTTACTTAAGATTGTTAGCAAATACGAAATTTTAATTGTTAGAGGAAGAACGAGAGTCGATAGGAAGTTAATTAATGAGGCGACGAATCTTAAGGCTGTTATAAGATTTGGCGTAGGGTTAGATAATATTGATCTAGATCTATGTAAAGAGAAGGGAATTAACGTATATAATACTCCTAGGGCATTTACAGAGGCTGTAGCCGAGTTAACTCTATCTCTCATTCTAGGACTACTGAGGAATATAGGATTTGCACATTATTCTATATGCGCTGGAGAGTGGAGGAAGAAGGAGTTATATGGTTATGAATTACTGGATAAAAATGTTGCAGTTATAGGGTTTGGAAGGATTGGACGTAGAGTAGCCGAACTCTTAAAACCATTTAAAGCCAGAATCATTGTATATGATATCATTAAGTTTGGTGAGGAATTACTTAAACAATATACTGCTGTTCAGGTGGATAGCCTTGTAAATGCTGTTAAAGACGCTGATATAGTTACAATTCACGTGCCGTTGACGAAGGAGACTAGGAATATGTTCAGTTATGACATATTTAGGTCGATGACTAGAAAACCGTTTTTAATCAATACATCGAGAGGGGAAGTCGTTGATTATGATGCATTGTTATACGCGTTGGATCACGGTTATATTCGGGGATATGCTACAGACGTATATCATATCGAACCATTTTACGATGAGAGACTCACTAAGAGGAGGAATGTATTGCTAACACCACATATAGGGAGTCAAACATATGAGGCTGGAGAGAGAGCAGTAGAGGAGACTATAGAAATTGTAGAGAAAATATTTAAGAATATAGAAGGGGTTTAATTAGTGAAAGAGGAGAGTCGAAATGGGGATGTATAGATATCTATCAGAGACGTGGAGGACAATCTGGAGCGATCCGGAATATAGAAGATATCTTACTCAACTTAGGATGAAGTGGAGGAGGGAGAGAGCTATTCAGAGAATAGAAAGACCTTCTAGATTAGATAGGGCACATGCATTGGGATATAGAGCTAAACAAGGATATATCGTTGTAAGAGTAAGGGTGCGGAAAGGAGGTTTAAGTAAGATTCCTCCTAAACTTGGAAGAAGGCAGAAGAGAATGGGTATTAGCAAAATAAAGAGACAGTTATCTATGCAAGCTATAGCTGAAGGAAGAGCTAAGAGAAAATATCCTAATATGAGAGTACTAGGATCATATTATGTAGGTGAAGATGGTAAATACATATGGTATGAAGTTATAATGAGAGACGAACATCATCCTGCTGTAAAATCTGTTAGAAGTTAATATCCCTGTTCACATGGATTTCTAGGTTTAAATAGCTCTCTCAAGACTATAGTGGCATAACATCCTCTCTTAATTCCAAATATTAGTTTAATGGATCTATTTGGGTCATATATGGATCTATAGTATTTAAATGGGTGAATAAAGCTGATCGCGGCTTCTCTAAACCCGCCAAAGACTTTTATACCAGTATCCGGTTGATAAAATAATGATTTATCTAGATCCAGCTCTTTTAAGACGCCGCTGATCATATCGTCAAGATATGAGTCTACATGTGGTCTATAGGAATAGCCGATTAATGGAATCAGCGGAACCCCATCTTCAAACTCTCTCGACATCCTTATAGCTCCATTAATTAAGCAGTAATCGCCAGAAACACATTTATTTATAGGATACCCTAATTCTATTCTTCTACTTAATACTTTGTTGAAAATGTAGCTTTGTAGAGAGTTAATTAAGAAGCGTTTATACCACCTTGGTAGGAAACTAACTAACTCCGAATCCCTAACTATGCCCTTTTGATATGCAATATAAAGTTTCGCATCGACATTAGTTACTTTATTGACATGAGATAGATTCTTGAAATCTTCTGTCCTCTCTTCTAAATATTTATAATATGGTTTGTCAAACCAAGGGAATTTCTCAAAGTAGAGAGTATTAAAAAATCCTTCATAATCCTTCTTTAATATTTTAAGACCTAGTATATGGTAAATCCTTCTAAAGCCAAATCTTTGGTAACCGTAATAATTTGGTATCTTTAAATCTGTATTAATATCTCTAGAGACCTTCCTGAGAAGAACAAGTGCCTTTGAAAAGTGATCCAATATTAAAATATCGATATTGAATAGATTTCCTATATGTAGTCTTCTTTTATGATGATATAAATTTATTTCGGATAATGGAGACATGGAGATATCATTTATCTTTATTATCTCTCCTCTTCTAAATATTCCTTCGCAGAATGGTCTTGGTATTAAGATATATGACACTGACGTTGAGTTTGCATCCTTAATCCCTAGATAGTCGATTTTAGATGACCTCACCTTTAATTTCTCTGAAATAATTTTTAGCATGCCTCTAAACTCGAGACCCCACGGCTTATAAACGGCTAATAGACATTTACCCTTTCCCTTAATTTCCTGAGTTAACTTACTATTAATTACTTCAACTACTCTAAACGTCGATGCATGAAATTTTATCTTATGATTAATTATAGGCCCCTTAATCACATACTTCCCTAGCCCGATGAATCTATCTTCAGGGGGAATCATAATAGCTTCAACCTTCCTGTAACCCCGTCTATCTTCTCCCTATAGTCGGGACCTATCCCTAAACATGTTATAGTGCCTGGTTCCAACTCGGTTAACCCGGCATCCTTAATAACTACAGAGATCAAATCATTTTTCTCGGCCTCCTCCTTAATAGATAATAGCTCTTCAATAGAGTCGACCTTAACTACTATCTTAGGCTGACCCTCCTCCAACCACTTAATGGCCAGCTCTCTATTTTTTTGTAGAGTCTCATAAAAAGCAGTTACAGATGCGTGAGCAACCTGAGTAGATAATTTACCCCTGCTCATCTTAAGATCTGAACGAACCACAATGACTTGTTTAATATTATATTCAGTCTCCATTTCCAGAGATCCCCTTTAAATCTAATTCCTGTATCTTTTAGTTTTTTATTAGTTTATTTATATAATAAAGAAACTGAAACTAGTTTTAGTTATGACTGTTCATATACTAGGAGGAGGGCCTGCAGGCCTATACACAGGATTACAGCTTCTTAAAAGGGGGTTTGAAGTTAAGATATACGAGAGGAAGCCCGATATCGGCTTATCACAACATTGTACAGGGATCGTTAGTAAAAGAACAATTGAAAATTATGATCTACCACAAAAATTAGTTTTGAATAGGTTTAAAGGAGTCTCTCTTAAAATATCTGATAACCTAATTGAAGTAAGAACGTCTATTCCTAAGGCTTATAGGATAGATAGATACTTATTTGAAAAGGAGTTGGAATATAGGGTTTTAAATCTGGGTGGGGATATAATCCTTAATTACCATGATGTAAGCAAGATTAGGTCTTCGTCAGAATATATAGTTGACGCTACAGGAAGTATTTCATATATCAAGGATGTTAAGTCCGACTTCCTCCCCTCGCTCCAGCTAGAGTTTCATGCTACAGACTCCAAATTATATGATTTATTTGATGACGAGACAGTATATTTGTTTTTTGATAAAGAGTTAAACAGGGACTTTTTTATATGGCTAGTAAAATATTTAGACAGATATATAATAGGGTCTGCTAGCCTCCAAAATCTACATAAGATTTTGAGGAACACTTTATCGAATTGGGGAATAAGAAATTATAATATTATAGCGAGATATTACGGATTTCTAATAGTAGGCGGCCCGAGACGGAGATTCTATAGTGATAGGCGAGACTCCGTATATGTAGGGGATTCAGCAGGACAAACCAAACCCTCTACAGGAGGTGGATTATATTATATTTCTATAGCATCGAGAATATTATCTAAAAAATTCTCGGAGGGTGAGCTTGATTATTCAACGGAATTCTATAAAATCCTTGGTAAGGAAATAGCGTTACAGAAGTTGGCTCGACTAATATTCCTCGAATTAGATAATAAGGAATTTATAAATCTGGTTGAAATAATGTCGAGGAAGGAGCTTTTAAACATGCTACTTTTATATGGTGATATGGATTACCATGCAACAAGTATGTTAAATTTAATAGATAAGGATATCTTAAAATATCTCTTTAAACATCCACGTATTATATCTGAGGGAATCAAAATAATATCCAGTATATTTTAATTATGAAAGATATTTAAAGGACGTAGCTTCATTATTATGATAAATCGGTGGTTACATGTCCGCTGAATATAACCCGCCAATATGTATCTCATGTGGAAAACCTATAACTACATTTGAGAAGGCAGTTCATTTCTACTGCCCCAGTTGTGGACAAGTATTAATATGGAGATGCGAGAAATGCCGTAATTTTGCAAGGAAATATACCTGTCCAAAATGCGGTTTTTCAGGACCATAGAGGAGATCTGAGATGGCTTTAATAAATATAATATATAAGATAATGCCGAGTGAGCCTGGCGAAGAACTCGCATCTAAAATAGTATCCAGTATCCGGGATAGAGTGAAATCTTTAAACGCTACTCTTCGAGACTATAAAATAGAGCCTTTAGCCTTTGGACTATATACAATTAAAGTATTATTTACAGTGCCTGAGGAAGATGATAATGTAATTGATAGCCTGGAAGATATACTTAGGAATACAAGCGGTGTAAGTAGTATTGAAGTAGTTGGCATGACTAGACTATAGATAATAGCATTGTTCCCATTAAATCTTTTAATTCTGTATATTTTATTCAATTGTTATAAAGGACATTAATTCTCTATATAGCAAATCTGTTTAGATTATATTTGTAGGGGTTAGGCATGGAACTGAATTACGTTAAGCTGAGAGTTAGAGACTCTTACCCTAGAGATATAGATAGGGGTATAGTCCGTATACATAGAGAGATAATGGATAAACTAGGTATTAGGGAGAGGTCTGCAGTCCTTATTGAAAAGAAGGGTAAGGCTGTAGCATGGGTTGCACCCCTATCCCGTGAAGAACCTATCGATATTATTAGGATGGATGACGACACTAGACGGAATTTAGGAGCAAATATAAATGATTATGTAATGGTTAGGCCTATCACCCTAGCTCCGGCAAAGAAGGTGGTGCTAGTACCATATGAAAAGATCGAGAATATAGATCGGAATTTTGAGAGGACTATACAGAATAGACTAATTAATAGACCTATTGTAAAGGGAAATATGGTATCGATAAAGTTATTTGGATCAATATTATATTTGAGGGTAAAGAAGACATCGCCCGACTCCCCCGTTTATATCTCAGACAATACCCGAATTATAATTGCAACAGATTTATCAAGTCAACTTGATGAGACTGAAGTCCGTTATGAAGATATCGGTGGACTTGATAAGGAGATAGAGAAGATTAGAGAGATGGTTGAGTTACCTTTAAAATACCCTAAATTATTTAAGCATCTAGGTATAGAACCTCCTAAAGGCGTTCTTCTACATGGACCTCCAGGATGTGGAAAGACGTTACTGGCTAAAGCTGTAGCTAATGAGTCTGAAGCAAGCTTCTTTGCGATTAATGGACCTGAAATAACAAGTAAATATTATGGTGAGTCTGAAGCTAAATTACGTGAGATATTTAGGAAGGCCGAGGAAAACGCCCCATCCATAATATTCATAGATGAATTAGATTCAATAGCGCCTAGGAGAGAGGAGGTTTCCGGTGAGGCTGAGAAGAGGGTGGTGGCTCAGCTACTTACATTAATGGATGGATTAAAGAGTCGTGGTCAAGTTATCGTAATTGGTGCGACAAATAGGATAGATGCGATAGACCCTGCATTGAGGAGGCCTGGTAGATTCGATAGAGAGATTGAGATTAGGATACCTGATGAAAAGGGGAGGTATGAAATCTTTAAAATACACACGAGGGGAATGCCACTAGCTGATGATGTCGACTTACATAAACTTGCAAGTATAACCCACGGATATACTGGGGCTGATATTCAAGCAGTATGTAGAGAAGCAGCTATGAAGGCATTGAGGAGATATCTCCCAATGATTGAGAAGTATGAGGAAATTGGAGATATTCCGAATGAAGTATTGTCACAGATCGTGGTTACAATGAAAGACTTCATGGACGCATATAGGGAGATTGTACCCACTGCCATGAGAGAAGTTGATATATCAATACCGAGAGTCACCTGGGATGATATCGGAGGATTAGAAGATGTAAAGAGAATTTTAATGGAGAATATTGAATGGCCCCTTAAAAAACCGGATAAATTTAAGAAATTTGGAATAGATCCTCCGAAGGGAATATTGCTATACGGTCCACCAGGTACTGGAAAGACCTTGTTAGCACAGGCAATAGCGAATGAGACTAATATGAATTTTATTGTAGTTAAGGGTCCCGAGCTACTGAGTAAATGGGTGGGTGAATCTGAGAAGGGAATAAGAAGAGTCTTTAAACGCGCCCGTGAAGTAGCCCCATCCATAATATTCTTTGATGAGATAGAGGCTTTAGTACCTGAAAGAGGTATGGATCTAAGTTCAGGTGTGACAAACAGGGTTATCAGCCAGTTTCTAACTTAATTCGATGGTATAACGAGGCTTGAGGATGTCATCGTAATTGGTGCGACAAATAGGCCTGACATGGTTGATAAAGCGTTGCTAAGACCAGGCCGTATGGACTTGCTTATATATGTGCCGCCTCCTGATGTGAATGCTCGATACAGTATATTAAAGATTCACACACGGAATATTCCTCTCGATGATACCGTCGATTTAAAGAAGTTAGCTGAATTAACTGAATATTATACTGGAGCCGATTTAAAGGCTTTAGTTAGGGAAGCGGCGATGAATGCCTTACGAATTGATAGAGAAGCCGTTTCATTTGAGGACTTCCTTATGGCGATGGAGAAGGTGAAACCTTCGTTAAATGACGCGATAATAGAATGGTATGAGAATTATGGTAAGAAGATGCAGGTGAGGAAGATAGGGCTACCTGCGGCATTTGCATGAGGATTGAGAATATGGAGGAGCGCTGGATAATACGCCCCTTACATAATTTCCTATATCAGTTGATTAAGAATTTAATTAGTAAAAAGAGGGTGAAGGGTATGGCGGATTTCATAACTCTAGATGAGATCGTTCATGAGATAAGGGAGAGTAGACTTGAGATAGATATTGATGAAATATTAAGTAATTTGTTAAAGCTTGAGGCGTGGGAATATATAAATGTAACTAATAATGGAGCGACGTTGGAGATAAGGTTGGAGGAGGGAGCCTGAATGGGGGTTAATATAGGACCACTAATCTCCGAGTTTAAAATAAAGAAGTCTTTTCCAGATTTTAGAAATAAGGTTATTGTTATAGATGCCTATAATGCAATATATCAATTTTTAACCACTATAAGGGACCAGACTGGCAAGCCGTTGAGAGATAAATATGGTAGGGTAACTAGCCATTTAAGTGGATTACTCTATAGAAACGTCAATTTACTTAAGGAGAAAATTAAGTTAGTATATGTGTTTGACGGTAAACCTCCTCTTAGAAAGATGAAGGAGCTTGAGAAGAGGAAGGTCATAAAAAGTGAGAGTTATCAGAAATATCTTGAAGCTATAGAAAGAAAGGATTGGGAGGAGGCGAGGAAATATGCTGCATTAGCAGCTACTTTAGAGGAATATATGGTGAATGACGCTAAGAAATTGCTGGAGCTACTTGGTATACCAGTTGTACAGGCACCTTCTGAGGGTGAGGCACAAGCTAGTTATATTGTTAAAAAGGGAGATGGATGGGCTGTAGGATCGCAAGACTATGACTCTCTATTGTTTGGGGCCACGAGAATCGTTAGAAACATTACATTAACAGGGAAGCAGAAGTATCCTAGTAAGGGTATCGAGATTAAGCTAGAACCTGAACTAATAATTTTGAAGAATGTACTAGATAATTTAAAGATAACACGTGAACAGCTGATTGACATTGCAATAATAATTGGCACCGATTATAATGAGGGTGTCAAGGGTATAGGACCGAAGAAAGCATATGAACTTATTAAAATGTATGGATCGGCGGATAAAATACCTGAAGTCAGAAGGGTACTTTCCCCTGAGGAGATACAGGAGATTAGGGATCTGTTCCTAAATCCAGAGATTACAGATAATTATAAATTGGAGTTTAGAGACCCTGATTATGATGGCATCATCAAATTCTTGTGTGACGAACATGATTTTAGTGTCGATAGAGTATCTAAAGCCTTGAAAGAGTTGAAAGAGAGCTTGAGTATAAGGGGACTAGATCAGTGGTTCTAGAAGATGTTATCTATCTAATATAAAAAATTTTAAAAATAAACTTGAAGATTATAATCTAATAAGTTTCGCGGCCGTGGTGTAGCCTGGAAGCACGCGGGCCTGCCAATATGTAGCAGAACGCCCGAGATCCCGGGTTCAAATCCCGGCGGCCGCATCATAAATTAATGATAAAAACCTTATAACCTTATATTGAAAATAATAAAGTTGGTCGATGGGCCCGTGGTCTAGCTTGGCTAGGATGCTGGCCTTGGGAGCCAGTGGTCCCGGGTTCAAATCCCGGCGGGCCCATTTAATAAAAGATATATGATTAAATTAGTGTATCAAACTCCTTAGGAATTATAAAGATGTATCTATCTATACATTCCCTTACAAACCCTATAGGATATATATCTTCATGTAGTCTTACAAGAAGGATCTTTATATCGTGGCTGCCACGGCTTTCTAATTCACCTCCCTTCGGTATAAAACCTTTCTTCAAAAATCTGATAAATTCGCTGTAGTCTACAATAACAAAATTTGTTTTTGCTTTACGCCCAACTAATTTTGCGAATTGTATCGTCGCTCTCCCCCTTAAATCCACTATATTCAACCCGATTGAATTAATTAGATTCGCACCTAACTTACTTAGAGTATTAAATAAATAATTGAGGTTGTCGGTATCGATATAATAGTATTTAGATCCTACTTTAAAGAATTTACCCTTGATTTTAGATTTCTTTAACCCATATAGCTTGATAATTTCATCGATCATAGACATTCTCCTCAAACCTTTTTAAACACTGCAATATATAGTAGACCTATATTTCCACTATATTGCTTGTAATTTAAATCAGGTAGTATTTTAACTGTATTAGATATTGAAGAATCGTATTTTTTATTATTCCATTCAGTAACTCCCTTATAGTATTTAGCTGGAATATTTTTAGGCTTCAACACCTTTAAACCTAATTTTATACCGTACTCGGCTACTTCTTCACACTCCTCTATAGTCAGTGTGCATGTCGAGTACACTAGTATTCCATCAACTGATAATACTTCATACATCCTCTTTAAAATACTCCTTTGAATCCTTACGTATTTGTTTATATTCCTGAGATTCTTCAGTACATCGTCGGGATTCTTGTAGAATTGGTCGATGGAGGTGCATGGGGCGTCGAATATTATAAGCTTAATATCATCTATTAGGGGGAAATCCTCACCCATATAACTTGTGACTATAACGTTATCGAGCCCGAGCCTATTGATATTTGAGGTCAGCCTACTTAACCTCCTTTTATATGGGTCATTCGCGATTATCAGCGGTTTATCCGGGTATAAGTAGTTGGATATTAGAAAGGTTTTTCCTCCCGGTGCTGCCGATATATCCAGTATGATGCCATTGACCCTATCCAAGTTTATTAGAATAGGATAGAGGGAATTTACATAGTTTGTTATATAGTATAGACCCATATGATGGAATAGATGGGAACCGATGTTATATCTTGTCATACATGCATCTTGCCGGCCATAGGATATACATTTTAAATCTGGATAAGATTCTTTGAGTATATTTGTAATTAAATCACGGTTAGTTATTAGACGCTTATTTAATATAGCTGACTTCAGAGGCCTTTCACTAAGTACCTCCGCGAGATAATATGGATCATCAATATATTGATATCCTTTAATCATTTCCGCAAGTGCTTCAACCCGGTTTCGCATCAATCATTAAAAAGATACAAAATTATAAAAACAGAATTATTTTATATTGAATTGTAGGGGCCGTGGCGCAGCCAGGTAGCGCGGCGGGCTCCAGACTATATTAAGACGGGTATGATGACCTCTGGGATGATTGGAGTCTGGAGCTTTGGGATACCCGTCGGTCGTGGGTTCAAATCCCACCGGCCCCATC
>DQXH01000056.1 GCA_011043415.1 Thermoprotei archaeon
TATCCTAGAAAATATTGAGAGAAAAGTAGGTATGGAGCTTATAAAGAAGTTCCCTAATATACCGAGGAATCTAGACGAGGTATTTAAAGAGGGTCTAGAGAGTGGAATCACAAAATTATATAATGTAGTAGCTACAGACGGCGGTAATGCAACGCAAATACTCAGGCGTATGGATAATGAAGAGCTAGTTGGTAGGGTACATGTAAAACTGGATATCGATGCAATCAAGAAAATTAAATTCAAGGACTTAAGTAAGGATGAGAGGCAGGTTCTAACGTATCTACTGAGGAGTGGAAGGAAAGACTCGATTTACATAAATATCTATAATCTAGCTAGATTATTGAGGAAGACCCCCCTACAAATCCTAGACTCGTTATACTCGCTATCTGATCAAGGTTTAATAGTATTTAACTGAGGGTAGGATATGTCGTATAATGATGATAAAGTAAGAGATTTAGCAGACATCGCCCTACATTATGCTAAATTAGCGGTTGAAGCAGATAGGAAGGGTCTAAAGAGTCTTGCAGTTACATATTATAGCAAGGCCGTCGACGCATTAACGGAGTTATTGAATTATGAAGAGTCTCCCACCTTAAGACAATTATATACTAAGAAGATAAGAGAGTATAGATATCGTATGACCTTCTTAAGGGGTGTTATATCAGGGAAGATCCAGGAGTCTAAACCATATAAAAGTGATGGTAAGCCAGTTATAGAATATAAGCACGAGGAGCCTATTCTAAAGAAATTTAAATCATCGATAACATGGGATGATATAATAGGTTTAGATCATGTTAAGAAGCTTATAAGGCAAAGTATAGTATATCCAATAAGAAGACCCGATCTATTTCCATTGGGCTGGCCAAGGGGAATCTTATTATACGGGCCGCCGGGATGTGGAAAGACTAGCGTGGCTGCAGCAGTATCAAATGAGATCGATGCGGAGTTTTATCCTATAGATGCCCCGATGATAATGAGTAAGTGGCTTGGAGAGAGTGAAAAGAAGGTAGCACAGGTATTTTCATTTGTTAAGGAGCGGGCGAGGAATAATATCCCAGTAATTTTATTCATAGATGAAGTAGATTCGTTAATCGGGATAAGGAGTAATGAAGTCGGAGGGGAGGTTAGGGTTAGAAACCAGTTTCTTAAGGAGATGGATGGGCTGGAGGATAAGGATAATTTTAAGCTCCCCCTATTCGTAGTGGCTTCTACGAATAAACCTTGGCTTCTTGATTTAGGTTTTATAAGAAGATTCCAGAAACGTATATATATTCCTCCGCCTGACCGTGAAACTAGAAAGAAGCTATTTAGATATTTTCTAAGTAAAGTAAATGTAAATAGTGATATAGACTATGATTTGTTGGCAGAGTATACTAAGGGATATACCCCAAGTGATATAAAAGACGTATGTCAGATGGCTATAATCGAGGTTGTATCAGAATTATTTGAAAGCGGACTCGCGAGCGACCCATCTGCAAGACCTAGGCCGATAACTATGGACGATCTAGTTAATGCGATCAAGAGGGTGAAACCTAGTATAACGAGTGAGATGCTCATTGTATACAATAACTGGTATAAAAAATTCCGTTCAGAATAGTTATGGTACGATAGTCTCTGGATCCCGAGGATATAAAACCACTTCTCTAATATTTTCTCTGCCAGTCAGTATCAGCATTAATCTATCTAACCCTAATCCGAATCCGGCGTGTGGAGGCATACCATACTTATAATGTCTCAAATGATATTCGAAGGTCTCAGCATTCAACCCCTTTTCAATTATATTCTTCTTAAGCTCTCTATATCTATGTTCTCTGGTCCCGCCTGAAGATAGTTCCAGGTCATTATACATTAGATCAAATGACTCAGATAAGTCTCCTTTACGCATAATATAGAATGGCTTGAGGCTCCATGGCCAATCTATAATATAATAAAATCCTCCAATCCTCTCAGCTAATATTGATAGCGCCTCGCTATCCAGATCATCCCCCCATCTAATCTCCTTTCCCTCCTTCTTAATTATCTGGATGGCTTCAGAATATTTAATTGTCTTAATGTCTCCTGGTGCCTGTGGAGGTGTATATTTTAAAATTTCATAGTACTCCTTCCCTTCTCTAGGGATCCTCTCAAGAAGATATTTTATATAACCTGTTAATACTTCCATTGCACCCTCATAATTTATATAGGCCCCCTCAAAATCCACTGAAGTGAACTCCGTTAAGTGTTTCCGGGTATGCGACTTCTCAGCACGATAATATTGTGCAATCTCATAGACCATGCCTAAACCCATAACCATCTCCTCCTTATATAGCTGGGGGCTCTGTGCGAGGTATGCATCCTTATCAAAGTAATCGACTTTAAATAGGTCGGCTCCACCCTCAGTCGCGGTTGAAATTATTTTAGGAGTATTAATCTCCGTACATCCAATCTCATTGAAATACTCTCTGCTTAACTTTAATGCAAGCCCCCTCAATTTAAATATAGCATTTACAACAGGGATTCTCAGGCTTAATGGCCTATATTCAATTAACTTAGGTAGCGAGGCAGGGGTTCTTCCAGTAGGATCTATTGGAAGAGGATGCTCAGCCTCACTAACTATATAGTATTTATGTGGTATAACCTCTATAGTGTCACCATATTTATTCACTCTACCATAAATACTTACTATACTCTGTCTCCTAGTCGCTAAAGCTAAGTTATAAATAGATTTATCCTCTCTCTTGACCGTGATCTGAGTCTTTCCCCAACCATCCCTTATAGTTAGAAATATTATGTTACCGAGTATCCTCTTATCCTCTATCCACCCATATATATGTACCTTTCTATCGATATAACCATTAAGTTCACTAAGTCTTATCTTTATATATTCATCCACATAGACCACCTGATTAAAATATCAATATACCTCTTATCTATATATTACACTATAAACATAGATGTTATATTACATTATCGTTAATTTGATTAAAGTTTATCAACCTCAATAAAAATTTTTTTATAATATTATAAACAAAAATTATATAAATGTCTTTTATATACTTTATTTTGTAAGGAGTGGTTTTATATGGGTAAGAAAGAAGAGTCTGAAGAATTTACTTTTCCCAGGCCTACTAAGACGACATATAAGCTACTCGAGTTTCTTAGAGAGAATGCCGTAAGTGAATATGTATATCGTGTAGATATAAAGCAGAGTGAGCTCGCTAAGATGCTCGGGATTACTAGACAGGCATTAAGTATAAAGTTAAAGCCATTTATAAAGGCGGGTATACTACGTACTGGAAGAGGCTTTATCGAAATTACAGAGAAGGGGATGATGCTTTTAGGTTATATGACGAAGCCTGTATATATTATGGTTAGAGTAGATCCTGAAAATAGGCTTGCTGTATATGATGAGTTAAGGAAGTTAAAGTATGGGAAGATCTCGCGTGTATCGGGTGACTTTGACCTAATTATCGAGGTTGATGGAGCTAAGGCATCTGAGGTTTTAAACCTGTTAAGTAGGCTTCCAGGTATTGAAGAGACTAAAACATACTTTACCTTAGAGACTCTCAGGTGAAGATATAGCTTTCTAATAAATATCTAAATCTAGATTTTTAATATAGTTATGATAATATACTTGATAATATAAAGAGTGGGGTGTCGGTATGTTTCTACTTGAATACGAGGGTAAGGAGATCTTTAGGAAATATGGTATCCCAATACCAAAGGGATTCGTGATTGAGAAGGGTAAATCGCTTAGTCTAGATTTAGTTAGAGAGGCTGGGCTTGAATTACCTATCGTCCTTAAAGGGCAGTATTTAATGGGTGGTAGGGGGAAGGCCGGTGCTGTAAAGATTGTCCGTAGTGAGAGTGAGTTAGATCAGGCTGTAAAGAATATTTTTAGTTTAAGTATTAAGGGTAGCTATCCAGAGTATATTTTGGTGGAGGAGTTTGTAGAGCATGAGAAAGAGTTATATCTTAGTGCATTAGTATCTAAGCCGGATAGGGCTGTAACTATTCTAGCGTCTCCCTATGGTGGGGTTGATGTGGAGGAATTAGCTAGGCGTGAAGGGGCTCTATTGAAACTCGATGTGGATCCGAGTATAGGTGTTTCAAATCACCATCTAAGGCTTATATCCAAATTTCTAGTAGGTAAATTTGATAAGCCTCTTATGGAGCTTATAAGAAGCTTATATAATGCTGTGATTAATGATGATCTGCTACTAGCAGAGATAAATCCTCTGGCCATGTTAGATGGAGAGTATAAGGCATTGGATTCTAAGGTCATCGTCGATGATAACTCAATATTTAGAAGGGATCTCGAGAAGTTTTATGAATATAAAAAGTTCCTGACTTGGGGTGAGAAGATGGCTAGGGAATACGGTTTTTCATACGTGCCTCTAGGCGGTGATATAGGTATAATCGGTAATGGAGCGGGATTAACTATGGCTACATTAGATCTGGTAGCATACTATGGTGCTAAGCCTGCTAACTTCCTTGATGTAGGAGGCGGCGCCTCGGCTGAGAGGATTGAGAAGGCTCTAGAGGTACTTGTTAAGGAGATTAAACCTAAGAAGATCTTTATAAATATATTTGCAGGGATTACAAGATGCGATGAGGTTGCGAAGGGTATTGTAGCTGCAGTGGATAATCTTAATCTACCTAAGGAGATGTTCGTGATTAGATTAACTGGGACTCTAGAGGATGTTGGTAAGAAGATTTTAGAGGAGAGGGGGTTTAAAGTGTATATTGATATGGATGAAGCTGCTATGGAGGTGGCTAAAAATGTCTAGTGGAAGGGGGATAAAAGGATTTGTTGGAGATGAATTAAAGTTACTGGTCCAGGGTATTACAGGTAGGCAGGGGTCTTTCCATACTGAGCAGATGCTTAAATATGGTACTGAGATAGTTGCTGGGGTAACGCCCGGTAAAGGTGGGATGGAGGTACATGGTGTTCCGGTATATGATACTGTGTATGAGGCTGTAAAGGAGACTGGTGCAAATGCATCTATAATATTTGTCCCAGCTCCATATGCTTATGACGCGGCTCTAGAGGCTATTGAAGCTAGGTTAAGCCCTATTGTGATAATAACGGAGGGTATTCCAGCCCATGACACGCTTAAGATAGTTAATATAGCGAGGAAGTATAATATAAGGATCGTCGGTCCAAATACACCTGGATTTATAATACCTGGCTATACTAAAGTCGGTATAATGCCGAATCAATACTTTAAGCCGGGTCCAGTATCTATAGTATCAAGGAGCGGAACTCTAACGTATGAGATTTCATGGAGTATATTAAAGCAGGGTATTGGGCAGAGGCTCGTACTTGGGTGTGGTGGAGACTATGTAATAGGGACGAACTTTATAGATGCCCTGGAGTTTTTGAGGGATGATAAGCAGACTGAGGTGATAGTTGTAGTAGGTGAGATAGGCGGGGATGACGAGGAGAGGATGGCTAGATACTATATGGAGACTAATTATCCAAAGCCTGTAATTGGATATGTGGCTGGAAAGACTGCTCCTGAAGGTAAGAGGATGGGGCATGCAGGTGCAATCATCTCTGGTGGGACTGGAACGGCAGAAAGTAAAATAAAAAGTTTTAAGGAAGCAGGTATTGAAGTTGCATATAGGCCATCTGAAGTAGCTGAAATAGTTAGGAGGTTATTAAGGAGATGAGTGAAGAAGCCGTCATAGATAAGAAGGCATTGGCACAGAAATATAGATTATACTATAAAATATGTAGGAATTGTGGGGCTAGGAACCCTCCTACAGCAGTAAAATGTAGGTGGTGTAAAAGTAAGAATTTAAGGTGGAAGAAGAGGACTCTAGGTATTAAGAAGTAAGTGTAAGTAACGGTCTTCTCAGATTTAGGTAGAAGTTGAGAAAAGAGGAATAAATAGAGATTTTTAATTAGATAGGGTCTAGATAAGATGGATGACTATGATCCCTGGGCCGAGGTCTATGACTTGTTATATGGAGACTATAGAGATGATATTGAGTTCTATAAGAATGAGGCTAAGAAGATAGATGGGAAGCTGCTTGAAATAGGCTGTGGAACTGGAAGGGTTTATCTAGAGCTACTGAAGGAGGGCATAGATATATATAGAATAGATAGCTCATATAAAATGCTGGAGAAACTTAGGGAGAAAGCTAGGAAGCCGAATCTAATACCGAAGGTTTATCAAGCGGATATGAGGAATTTTAAGCTTGAGCAGAGCTTCAAGTTAATAATAACTTTCAGAATGTTTCTACATAATCTAACAATAGAAGATCAATTAAGTGCATTAAAATGCTGTAAGGAGCACTTAACTAGAAATGGGAAACTAATTTTAAATTTCTTTAATCCGAATCCGGAGAAAATCGTTGAGTATATAAAAATAAGGAAAAGATAGAAATATTAAAATATGGCGGCGAAGAGTATAAACTAATTGAAAGACCGAAGTTTATAGATGAGGTCGACCAAATAATTGAAGTTGACTACAAGTTGATGAAAGAAGATAACATTATCTTGGAAGGAAAAATATAACTGAAATATATTTACAAGAGAGAGTTTGAGTTATTATTGAAACCAGCTGGTTTCAAACGATGGAGGGTATATGGAGGTTTCAGTCACGAACCATTAAAATCATATAGACAGGAATTAGTTTGGATAGTTGAAAAGTAAAAATATTTTGAGGGATAAACCCGGAATTTCAGCTTATCTACCAAAGTTTTTATAGTGGGCCCGCCAGGATTTGAACCTGGGGCCTCCCGCGTGTGAGGCGGGCGTCATAACCTCTAGACCACGGGCCCATATCGATTATAGTATATTCTCTAATTTTTCTTTATATTTTTAAGTATTATTTTAAATACTCTATTACTATCATGATAGTTGCTGTTACTGGTACACCGGGTGTAGGTAAAACTACTTTGAGTAAAATAATTTCGGATGATTTTAAGTTGAAGTATATTGATTTTGAAGGTTTTCTAATTGAAAATAAACTTTATATTGAGTATGATGAGTCTTCTGGTAGTTATGTTATAGACATTGATAGAGCGAGAGATTACTTTAACTCTTTTTCATTTGAAGACGCGGTTTTAGATGGTCATAACATAATACTAATCTATCCATGTGAGAGGATAGATTATATAATTCTACTGAGGTGTTCACCATATGTATTGTATGACCGGATGAAAAGGAAGGGGTATGCAGATAATAAGATTATAGAGAATATACAGGCGGAGATACTTGATATAATAGCGAGTGATGTATATGGCAATTGTGAAGTGAGGAAGGTTATGGAGGTTGATGTGAGTGAAGGGGTCGATAGAAAATATACTCTTATTAAGAAATTTCTAAAGGGGGGTTTTCCAGAGGGGTATAGAGAAAGGGTTGATTGGTTGTCTTTAGTAGCTGATAAAGGTGATTTAAATAGATTTATGAGGCCTTTATGATAGGCTTGACTTTAATTGGAAATGGTAGTGGGTTTACAGTATCTCTTATAATTGCTTCTCCAATATCTAGTTGTTTCATATATTCAATTTGATCATGTGTAAGAGATATTATATTCGATATTACTCTAATATCTTCGTAGCCCGATAGTCTATGTATAATTAAGAACCCAGAGTTTTTGATTATATCTTTGGTTAACTGGCTAGGGAATTGGGATACGATAAAAACGGATTCCCCGAATTTTCTCAATTCATTAACGAGCTTCTCACCTATATTAGGCGGGTCGTAGTCTCTTCTCGGTGGAAGAATATATTTAGCTTCCTCAATTACAGTCACGTGGTTAAAGTTCTTCTTACCCTTGATAAGTTGATGGTCGTATATCGTCTTCAAAATTATATAAATAAATATTTTCCTTATGAGTACCTCTCTAATATCTCCAACCTGGATAATTACATTTTTATTCATTAAATCCCTCGGGTTGAAGGTATCCTCGTTGCTGAAGATCCTGCTAGCCTGACCTTCTACAAGCTGCTTTAACCTCCTTAATAATGCCATCTTAGTCTCATTCTCACTATATGACTTGATCGGGTATTCTTCAAGTATCTTTACTAATGCAGGTAGATTAGGTTCGGGTTCTCCAGTCAACCTATATCCTGAGAAAGTTGATTCAAGTACCATTTTAAAATAATATGCCTGAGGATGTGTAAAACCATATACCTCACTGAATATATCTGATATCATAGATATATGCTCCTCCTCATCTATATCCGACCAGATCTTAAGTGGATTCAATGAAACTTGGTCGCGACCTATTCTAAGTACTCGCTCATAATTATTAAGTAGCTTGTCATATTCATTATGTATATCTATCACCATATACTTAATCTGGGGAGGTAGCTGATTTAATATCGTAGCGATTGTAGTGGTTTTACCCGTTCCCGTTGTTCCAATGCATGTAAGATGCCTACTTAACATCCCTAATCTAACTCTATATATTTCATTAGTATCTATCACCCTACCTAGAATTATATCTCCCTCTGTAGCCTCGGATAAAACTGGTAACTTAAATATACTTCGTGGTTTAATACCCTGACTGTAGTTATCTTCTATGATGAAAAAATGTGGATTAGGGTTTTGGCTTCCTACCTTCCCCCATAAATATAATTTCCTTAGCTCGGATCCTGTTAAAGGATGTAGCTGGTAATTTGGATATATTGCCTTAAATGTATTCTCTACTATAAATAGGTTTCTCCTCATCTCATCGAGTTCTCTACCTATCGTCAACACAGTTAATATAGTCCTCCCATTCAAACCATAATAAGTCATTTGAAATGGGATGCCCATCCTGTTCAGTGCATTAACTAAGTTTTGAAACGACCTATAATTTAGATATGCATTTAACTTCTTATCGTCGTCGTATATTGGGATCGCCTGGATCCTATATCCACCTATCCAGAGTTTATCATTAATCAATATACCATCATTAGCGGCCTCTAACTTATTAATGACTTTTCTTCTAAATCTTATTCTCAGCATATATTTACACCGGTTGCTAGTCTGGAAGGAAGTAAAACATGGTCTTATATAGCCAGTTTAAACCCTCCCATATTTTATCTATGAACTCGTTTATTCTATCCTGAATCTGTCCAAGAGCTGCTATACTTAATCCTATAGCTATAAAAGCCACAAGTATCAATAAAGCCTCTTCCAATATTTGAACACCTTTCCTCTTCATTCCATAAAATATCCGTTGTCTAAAAGTTTTTAAATACCCCCATTAAATCGAGACTATGCCTAACATCAATTTGATCAGGATATAAGAGAATAGTAAATACAATAGAGTTTTCAATACTATCCTCTTTAATGACATTCTTTCTATGCAGAAATATGAATAAATATACTCATATAGTAATAATGTATTAATTGAGAAGATGACTACAATTATTATATCATAATTAGGTAGGATGAAGAAGCTGATTCTATCAAGAAATTTTTGGAGCACGTATAATACTGAGGTTAAAATAGATAGTACGGCGATGAATACATATGAAACTATCTTTAATTTCATCCTGATTAGATTGACGTGTGTTTTTAGGGTTGATATCGCCTTTTTAATCTTCTTCTTATGATTTAGATAGGATATAAGTATATCTTTATCATAGTTCCGTAGAATATCCTCACTTATATCTACTTCAATGTTTTTAATATATCTCCTTAAACTACTATAGTCACCTTCATAATATAATGCCCTCCCAATAGAATATCCCTCTATAACCCTATCTATTATTCTCTCTTCATCCATACTATCCTCCTCATCGTTAAAAGCAGGATTAATAGTTGTATTACTGGCGTCATTAAAATTATAGTGCTATCGAATGAGAGTAGTAGAATTAATGTAAGTATAGGGGGGAATATTAATGAAGCTAGTATAAAGAGGGCGTAAATATCGATCTTCTCCGTATATACAATAAATTTATTATTAATCATATTAATGATCTCGTTGACCTTGATCATTGCGATCTCCCTTTCACCCAGGATAGGAAACTCATTTCTCTCCCCTGGGATTAAACTTATAGATATATCCTCCCCCTTCAAAGCCCTTCTTAGCTCGTCATATCCACATGATTTAATTGACGTCGGCAATGACCGTGTTAAGTAATATAACGTTATAAATTCATATAACTTATCAAGTTTTTTGAATAAATTTACTGAATAATGTTTAATATATCTATGAATCAGCAGATATACTGTTATATACTCAAGGATTAATATAATATATTCATACATTTCTCCGGCTTCTCTTTATAAATTCAATAAACTCTTCATAATTTATTATCTCTCCATTCGACAGTTTTTCCTTGGTAAATGTAAATAGTTCTAATAAATCATTATACTTCAGTTTTAATCTTTTGCCTAGTTTTTCAGCTAAGATAGAGAGTCCATAATCCCTCTGTGATATTTCCTTTATTCTATATATCTTTACGTCATTATCCTTATACTCTAGCGTATAGACGCCGTCAACATATCTTCTATTTTCATCTAAATCCCTTTTCATGATTACAACCAGGTCTATATCACATATTATTCGCGGATCCATTTCCTCGTGTATGAGCCATCTTTTCAAAAGACTATCTATTGAGTGAGTATGTATCGTGGTAGCGACATTTAATCCTAGTGAAATCGAGTAAAATAATATCTCTACATCATGTTTAGTTAACGTTTCGCCGATGATTATATAACCCGGGCTTCTTCTTAATGTAAATATTATCTGCTCTTCCTTACTCCACTTGTTAATTTTCCCAAGTCTATAAAATACCTGGTGATTACCATAACGCCTTAAATCGAGTGACTCTCTAGCTTCTTCAATATATACCTTTCTAATATGATTAGGGAGTATAGATAATAGTGAGTTTAATAATGTAGTTTTTCCTGTATTAGGTGAGCCCGCGATTATAATATTAGCCAGGCTATATATAGATACAATTAAAATTGAGGTTAAATCTACATCGATCGACCCTAAATTAATCAGCTTAGTTAGTGAATACATTAGATGTCTGAGGTTCCTTAGTGAGATGAAATAATCTCCATATGTAATCTGAGGCCCATCAATATTTAATCTATAATGTATTTTACTATTGTATAAATCTGCCTCCATATTTCCTCTAAGAGGATCCAGCCCCTCACCTTTAATAAATTCTATGAGTCTTATTAGTGAGAGTACTTCAGACTTCGTAAGTACAATATTTGTAATTAATTTCCCATACCTTCTATGATCTACATATATCGGATATTCAGATCCATTGATGAATATTTCATTAATGTTAATATCGTATAGCAGGGGCGCGACTCTCGATAGATTTAAAGATTCCCAGAATATCAGGTCGGGGATCAGATCATTCTGAGGATCTATATTTAATCGTCTAAGCTCCTCACTTATCTTATTTATATTTATATTATAGAATATATCAAAGTTAATCTCATTGAACTCTGCCAATGCGTCGAAAACAGGATATTTCTGAGATAATTCTCTAACTAAAGGCAAAAGCCCTATATACTCTTCATTTAGGTAAACCTCATACTTCTTCTCCTCTTTATTTATATAAACTGTGTATACATTGTTAATGTCATATGATGGTTTGTCGATGTATCCGAGTAACAACTCTAGGTACATGTCCATTAAGGTAAGTTGTTTAAAAATATATAACTACACCCAATTTTAATGGGATGAAGAGGGTTCTTGAGAAAGTTCTGATATCTAATATCGATATAATAATCGTAATATTGATAATAGTCTCGATTCTCATAAGGGTGATTGGCTATGGATAACACAGTGGCTTATCTATTAATGGAGGTAGTTATAGCAGTGGTATGTATAAGCCTGGTTTTAGTATTCTCAAATTTGTTATCAAGCTCTATACTTGGACTATTTCATAGGCATTTGAATAATGGTACAATATACTCGGATGGTTTAATTAGAATTATTAGAGAGTTGGTGTTAAATGTCTAGTGAGATAATTGAATCCTTTCTTGGTCTCTTTATATTCTTCATAATCGTGATTCTTGTTTTAATCTATGTATTTATCATGATAATGGTGTTCCTACTATGAGGAAGATGTTTGAGATTCTGGTTTCGTCCTCGATAATTGTAGCTTTCATAATGATCTCTGTAATAGGGCATATTAAGATATTAAGTGGCTTACAAAGTAAAAACAAGTATAGTGATCCATGCATAGATCTACTGTCCAATATGTATGAGAATAATAGTAGTTATATCGCTAGGACCCAGGGAAATTCTTCTCTCAGGATTATATACATATATTCAACTAGTATTCAAGATGCTGAACCAGTGTTAATTATTTTAATTACAAAAAACATGAGCACTATAAGTATAGAGGCTTATATACCAGCTAACTACACGATGATGTCTAGATACCGTGTATATGGTGGGGGGTGCATGTATTGTTTTGTAAGAGAAGAGGCTGGAGTATAGCCTTATCAACGATATTATTGATTGCGGTTCTCATATTTGTAGATGGGATGATTTATGAAATAAAAAGTATCGAGTATGAGATAGGGAATTTTGATGAATACATTCTGAAGTATTCGGCATCGCTATATATAGTAAATAAGTTTATCAATTCAAATAGCCTGGTTATATTTTACCCGGATTCAATAGAAGTTGTAGATATTGATTTTAATGAAACTTATTGTAGCCTGTTGGTTAGGAAGGTGAGTGGCCCATCCAATCTAGATATTTACTATAAAATTATAATTGAGCATCTGTAGCTAGTTTCTACTTCTAAATCTCTTCTTAGTTACTTGTATATTCCCTTCACTCATTCTCTTAATTTCTGCCAGTCTGTCTCTTAAGGTGAATCTGCTAACTTTAAGTACCCTACTTAATATAGTCTGATTGAAGTATGGTCTTCTATCCTCTTTATATGCCAATGACATTTCACCGAGGTATATAAGTAGTGCAGAGACTGTTTTTATGCTTTTTCCCTTTAAATATCTTGATAGTGAAGACCCTAATTCATTTATGATTTTCCAGATTCTCTCATAATAATACTTATCTATCTTCGATAAATTCAGTTCCTTAATAACCTTATTTAGATATAAATTTGTGGCTGCTAAGTAATCTGGTTTAAACTGTCTTATAGTGTTAGAGTTCTTTAGTTTGTATATTAGCTTCAAGATCCTACTTCTATTAAGTTTAACTCCATATCTTAACATAAAGACACTATCTAGATCCTTGAACGTTATAAGATAATTCTTATCCTCATATGCTGATACGATTAAGGCTGTTGATACTGCTGTATAAGGGTCTAATCTCCTATCTCTCAGCCTACTCAATATCGTTATCATGTGTCTCTTAGCTCTTTTCATTATATTAGCTGGGATATCCAAGATGTTTGATACTTCATAGAATATATCTAGATACTTTCTATCTAAGGCCTCCGACTTAATTAATATAATTTCATTAAAATTCCTATCTATATAGTACTCGTTTTCAGAAGACTCTTCCAATATAGTTCCACATACCTTACAGATGACTCTTCCTCTAAGTCTTATAAATTCTACTGAGCCGCATATGGGGCATACCTTCGGGATCATCAATATTTACTGGGTAGATATGGTTTAATATAATGAAGTTTTGAATGGTTAAAGATAATTTACTTTTCTTCGATGGCGATGTATAAATTAGAGTTGTAAATATAGACTTTAGTGAAAGTGTAATTTAATAGTGAGAGATAGGCAAATATTAATTTAGAACTATGGTGTTGGAAAAATGATGCCTATAAATCTTCTTACTAGAGAATTAAATCTATTGATTAATAAGGAGGTAATAGTTGAGTTTAAAGATGGAGGTCGTTTAAAGGGTGTTTTAAAGGCTATCGACCCAACTACTCTAAATATAGTATTATCGGATATCGAGGTAGGTAGGGAGAAGTATCGTGTAATAGTTTATCGGGGAGAGAATATTAAGGCAATATACCTTAAAGAGCGTTATATAGATCTAACAGAGCTTAGGAAGAGGTTGGAACGTGTTTTCCCTAGAGTCGTAGAATATAGGCCTTCCGAGAAAGCACTTATCGTCATGAATAAAATTAAAGTTACGGAGGACGGGGTATTCGGGGAACCCGGCCCGATCTACAACAGGGTTAAGAGAATTTATGATGAGTATATCGCTGAGATAAAGGGTTAAGTATACATATACTTATCTCCCTCTTTTTTAGTCGCCTCTAGAATCTCCCTAGTCCTCTTTTCATATTCCTCTGCAGTCTCTAATAACTCCTCTAAATTCAATTTCATGTTAAGGATCTCTGAGATAGTCTTTAAGGCGGAGTATACACCCATTAAATCAATGGTTCTCTCTGGATCCGCGTATGCCAATAAGGCGATCGCGGGAATATGCAATATTTCTGCATAATATAGTACCTGAGCTAGTGGCCCATATATTTTAACATCTTTCTGTATCTCCCGGTAGTCTAATCTATTTTTCCAGTAGTTGTTATATACTATCCTAATTAAATCTGACTCACCATCCTTCAATGAGGATGTTAACCCTCCGATGGTGATGACTCTATCAATACCCTTATTAGACAATTCCTCTAGAAGCTTCTTCACTAAAGTAGCTCCTCTATATCCCGGAGGGACCTCCTCTATATATAAAATCAGGAAATGCTTATCGTACTCATATATTTCTACTGGATATGATAATCCGAATTTTGTGGTGGTTAATACTGGTGGAAGGTATTTGCTCTCGGCGATCGCTATTCTCTCAATTGAATCTAGGTTATCAATTAAATATTTTATAGTTAGGTAACCTACGTATCCTATTCCCTTAAACCCAGTTAATATAAGTCTTGTTTGTGGGTTTCTATACCAGTGTATTTTCATAGCATCACCTATGTTTACTTATCCAGCATTACCATCGCATTTTAGATGTTTAAGCAAAATTTACATATAAATTCTAAATGTTAATTAACTATTTATAAGTTAAATGCAGTATGACTTAATCATTGAATATTGTGAGTCGGCATGAGTAGGGTCGTTATAAGTTTTTTAGGTGATCCCGATAAAGTAGGTAGGGCGGCATATCTAATTAGGGGGAGTAAGAGTATATTGATTGACTATGGCGTCGAACTAACTAAGCCGCCTAAATTCCCGATATTAGTTCCCCCGCACTACATAGACTTATTCATATTATCGCATTCACATTTAGATCATATAGGAGCCGCGCCTACCCTATATTTACATGGTAATATACCCGCCCTAATGACTAAACCCACTCTAGAACTAGGTGAATTGCTGATTAAAGACTTTATAAAATTATCGGGGGAGTATCTCCCATATGAGTACCTAGATTTCATGAATCTGGCGAATAATACACATTTCTTAACTTATAAAAAGAATTTTTCTATAAATGATGTATCAATAACCTTTCTAGATGCTGGTCATATCCCAGGTAGTTGCCAAGTTATAGTTGAGATTGATGGGAAGAGGATTTTATATACTGGGGATATAAATACATACGATACTCGCCTACAGAATGTCGCGGATTTAAACTATGAGGAGGAATTTGATGCTGTCATAATTGAAAGTACCTATGCTGCCGATGTACATCCTCCCCGTAAGAAGCTCGAGAGACTATTTGTAAAAACTGCAGAGGAGGTTGTTGAAGACGGTGGTATAGCCCTCGTACCTGCGTTTGCAGTCGGTAGGAGTCAAGAGATTCTACTAATATTATATCATAGAAAATTTAGTTATAATATCACGATGGATGGGATGGCTTTGGAAGCGACTAAAATATTATTGAATAACCCTGGTTATATCAAAAATTATAAGGTGTTGAAGAAGGCTTTTAAGAAGATTAGAAAGGTATATAGATGGAAGGAGAGGAAGAAGGTTATTAAGGAACCTGGTTTAATAATAGCTCCCGCAGGTATGTTGGGTGGGGGAGCAGCTGTATATTATATTAATAAGCTGTATAAGGATCCGAAGAATGCGATTTTCCTCGTAGGTTATCAGGCTCCAGGCTCACCTGGAAGAAACTTGCTTGAAGCGAGGAAACTTAAGATTGAGGAGAGGGAGAAAGAGGTTGTTGCATCAATATATTATATGCAGTTTTCAGCCCATACTGATTCAAATGGGTTGAAGAAGGTTTTATCTTCATTAAGAGGTGATCCTAAAATATATATTGTTCATGGTGAGAGGAGGGGTAGGGAGGCATTATATCGTATAGCTAGTGAGGAATATGGATTTAAGGCTTATATGCCTATGACTGGTGAGAAATATGAAGTATAAATTTAATATTTGGGTGGAGCCTGATAGTGAGGATATAATCTTTAGGAATATCGATGTGGTCGAGGCAGGTATAAGCTTTATCTTTTGGGAGAATTATGAGTTGGATATCAATAGAATGCCTGAGGAGGTTTTGCGGAGAACTGAATTTAATGAACGTAATCAGCTTGATATAAGTAGCTTGATTAAATTATTTAGAAGTAGTGTGAAGCCTGAGTCAAATATAATAGACATTATATTTCTGTCTAAGGATATTTACTATAAAGATAAGGACTATATATTCGCTGCTACACATATTCCGTCAAAGACTATAGTGATTTCACTCTATAGGCTTTCTAAGACATATGATTTAAAGGGGTTTATTGATGAGAATACTCTTAGGACACGGGTCTTTAAAGAGATATTACATGAATTAGGGCATTTATTGGGTCTAGATCATTGTAGTGATGAAAAGTGTGTAATGTCGTTCTCCCCTAATTTAAGAGCTTTAGACGAGAAACTCCCCTTTTTCTGCCGAGTGTGTGTAGATAAGTTGAAGGATATGGGGTATAAAGTATTTACCTCTGATGAAGGTATAATCTAATACTCTACTATCTCGACCTTAGCATTCTTTAAAATCTCCTCAGCCTCCTCCTCACTGTATACCTTAATCGTATATAACCTCCTACTTAATCTCGCCTTAATCTTAATATACTTAGGCAGTCTCCTAACGACTATAATCTTCTTTGCATGCTGCATCAATTTAATGAACTCATCTTTATCCTTGATCTCCATAGGCATATTAATCACCATTCTTAAGGTAAAATATTAACTTATAGTATAAAATTTTTTGGTTTTAGATTATGCATAAGGTATTCAATATCAGAGACTTAAATAAGTATGTTAGTAGTGTTGATCCAGAGTGGCATACAATCATATATCCTACAGATACGGTATATGGCATCGGGGGAGACCCATTAAATCAAATTATAGTGAGTAGAGTACTACATCTAAAGAGGAGGGTTTTAAATCCATTTCCTATACTGATATCGAAAGTGGATTATGTATATAAGCTAGCATATGTAAGTGATCTAGCCGAGAAATTCATGGAATATTTTTGGCCTGGGGGGTTAACCATCCTATTCAAGGCAAAATATGATATTCCAGCTATCCTAGGGAGTAAGGTAATCGGTCTAAGATGCCCTGCTCCGAGGGAGTTGAGAGAATTAATCGAGTATTTTGGCGGGTTATTGATAGGGACTTCCGCAAATATATCTGGGTATCCTCCAGCCACCTCATATCTCGATGCATATAATTACTTCGGTGACCGGGTCGACTATTATATAGTAGATGATGAGATGCCTCATGGCAAGCCGTCTACAGTATTAGATTTATCAGGTGGGGATGTCGTTAAAATAATTAGAGTCGGATATGTGGGATTGGATGAACTCTCGAGAATATGTGGTGAATGGGGGTGTAAACTAGTTGTTAAATCTCGATAAAGAATTCAATATAATTATAACGACACCTAGGAATAGAGAGTGGTATGCGATTGAGGAGATTGAGTCGATTATATATTACTTAAAGATTGAATGTAAATATGATTTTTGGCGTTCTGGCATAAGTGGCGTGGTATTAGGGTATATAGATTACCCAGTTAGGGAGTTTATAGGGAAGCTGAAGTCTTTATTATCTGAGCGGCCATGGGAGTTCAGGGATATTAAACGTGTTATCCCAGTTGATGTGATTGTAGATACGGACTATACTGAGATATCTAGGGTATCGTGGAGAATAGCTGAGAATATCCCTAAAGGCGCCACGTTTAGGATTAATGTCAAGAAGAGATATACTGAATTGAGTAGTAGGGAGTTGATTAGGGTCGTAGCTGAAAGAATTGATCGTAAAGTAGATTTGGAGAACCCAGATTATATTATTAACATAGAGATCTTAGGGCCTAAAACTGGTGTTGCTTTAATTAAACCAGATGACATATTAAGTGTCGAGAAAGAGCTTCTTAGATAACCTCTCCTGCTCTACCCTTAACCTAAATATAGCCAATTCAGATAAAATACCTATATCACCCTCATCCAGATCATAATCCTCATATCCATCGGGTTTGATTACTTTTGATGAGAGAGCTACGACAATATCCTTCTCATACTTTCCAAGTATTTTCCTTATCTTATTTATCTGATCCTCCATCAATATGAATGCAGCGAATCTATAGTTGTCGTCTCTAATCCATCTTCTACCTCTCTCACCGATCTCAAGGAAGTGATATGTAGCTGCAATTAAGTGGTATCTTCCTCTACATAATCCATGATGTAATATGATAGATGTATATGAGTATCTAAAGTCATTTAAAATATCTTTCATACCTTTATCCTTAGGTATTTTATAGACTAATAGATATATTTCAGGTTCGTCGAAGACCTTCTCTATCATTATATAGATACAAATTTCTCAAATATTTTAAGCATTTCAGGCTTCTTAGATAATTCGTTTAATAATATCTCCTTCTTACCCTCTCTAATTAATTGTATACATGTTTCAACGAATTCCCATGGAAATATTATCCAGGCGTCGGTCTCTCTCGAGAAATAATTAACCTTAGCTTTATTCCATGGCTTAATATATATTACTGCAATATCGACATTTTTAGCTCCGTTGCTAATTAGATATTTCTTAATTTCATTTAGCGTATCACCTGTATCCGCGACGTCATCTACTACTAAGATTGATTTACCCCTTATACCACCTATATCCTTAGCTTCGATAACTGGTTTCTCCAATGTCTCGTAAGGGCTTCTATAATATCTAGAGTAAATTACTCTAATATCACTTATCTTAAGTAGATCACCTAATATCCTCGCTGGGATCAATCCTCCTCTCGCTACCGCTAGGATAAGGTCATAATATGCCTTCTTTTCCAGTATTTTATCCGCTAAATCTACTATGTAATCATATATTTCACTGATAGTTGGTATCTCTAGCTTAAATACCCTCTTCATATCGATACAATTAATGAAATATATTAGGAGATATTATTAATAATTACATCTTCATTTGAATGCTATATACACTTCCTCCTCATAATATCTATTATCTATGTATACGCCTCTACCGACATTCCTCAATTTAAATCCTCTTAAATAGCTGTAGCACCTATCTTTATCCTCCATTAAATACTTGATCGGCATATTTATCCCTAGTATTCTATATGACGGTATATGTCTTGTGGTTTTATAGCTGAATTTAAATCCTCGATTAAATATATTTAGAATCTCATTCCTACTAATCTTTCTATAGCAGATAATTGAGATATATTCATCAATCTTCTCATGTATCAGGGAGTCGGCTATAAAATCTGGTCTAAAGCTCTTTAATAGCCTGTCAATATTCTTCAGTGATACATACCATTCGCCTAATGGTATCTCATATATACACTTATTATAAATGATTGATAAACTAAGTTTATCAATATAACCTATATCAAACTTATTAATCTGCCTGACATCAAAATTCTTCTCGATTATTTTAAGTACGTCAGGGTTATTAAATCCCCTAAACCAGCGACCCAATAAAATCTTCTCCTTTAAATAATCTAAATTCAATACAGGGATGTATCTGATATTAAGTTTTCTTAACGCCAATAATCTATGAGTCCCGTCGATTACGAACCCCCTATTCACATCTGCTAAAATAGGGTCTTTTAATACTTTACTTACCATGATGTCATGAACCAGCTTCTCGAGTATCTCGGGGATATATTCCTCATGAGGCTCTATAGAATATACGTCAACGATCTCGATCCTGCTTAAAAGCTCTGAATGCGACTCTGAGTCATTACTCATACCTATTTAATAAATTATTTTGAATAGCTAAATTACAATAGTATAAATTAAGTCTACCAATATAATCTAGAGGTCATAGGGGTGCATCTTCATCACTGCTCAGTGCAGATCAGTCTAATCATCCCTCAATATAGAATGATTTACTTCTTAAAATAAAATCTAATAAAATTATTGTATACCTCTCTAGCTACATACTCTGGATCCATATCCTTAATCCTCGCTATCTCATTAATGATAAGGGTTACATGTGACGGCTTAGTAATCTCATCTTTTAATGGACCGTAATATCTAACGGGTCCATCCGTCTCTGTTAATATGTTTTCTAAGGGTGTTTTATATGCTAGTTTCTTGACCCTCTTTGAATACGTTATAGACGGTGTAAATCCAATGTAATACCCATGTTGGATAATATTTTTAAGCGTCTCTAAATCATCGGTATACCAGTGGAAATACGCCTGATCAACGTCTCTTTTATTAAGAATATGTAAGACGTCTCTAGCCGCTCTTCTGGAATGTATGTTTAATGGCTTCTTATACTCTAATGCCAGACTAATCATCTTATTAAATGTATCCACCTGTTTATCCCACATTCTAATACTATCCTCATATTTCTTATCTAACCCGACTTCACCTATACATACAATTTCATCAATGTATTCTAATATTATTTCTACGGTCTTATCGATATCCCCAGGATTATATATAGCCGTCCATGGATGTACACCTAATCCTATTAATATATTCCTATTCAACTTCGATAAACCAAGATTTTTAATTGCAGTCACCGAGTCTTCAGATACACTGACTATATATTTAATGCCGTGGTTAAATGCCTCTTCAATTATATCGTTAATTATTTCTTTATATTCAGCATCATATAGGTGTATATGTGCATCGATATACATCAAAATATATTCAAAATATTACATCCTATAATATTTTTTAATCTGATTTCAATAAATATTATTAGGTGAATTGGGGTGGATATCGCAAAATATACCATACATAAAGTTATGAAGAAGGCTGGTGCAAAGAAGGTGAGTTTAGAGGCCGCTGAGTTGCTAGCTAAATACCTTGAGAAGGTGGCGCAGGATATAACTAGACAGGCTGCGAAGATCGCGGAGGAGTCGGGTAGAATCACTATTAAAGAGAAGGATATTAGGCTTGTTCTAGAGATTAGGGGAGAGGAGATTTAGAGAATAGGTTATAGAGGTAATTGAAGAGAATGATTAATTAAATTTTAAATAGTGTATTCTAAATTACTCTAGTGAAGAAGGCTCCGGTGGTCTAGCCCGGTCAAGGATACCGGCCTCTCGAGCCGGTGGTCCCGGGTTCAAATCCCGGCCGGAGCATATAGCCATTGGTGTCACAAACCCCAACTCCCATTTTTAAATTATAGACTAGATGTAAGGCGACTCCAAATATTATTTTTGTTTAAATTTAATTCTCGTTTTCAAATTGTATATACTGAAGATAAATCATAGCTTAATGTATTTTTTAGATGTTTTAGGTGGTGGGTATGAAAACCACGGTCTCTGTGATTAAAGCTGATATTGGTAGTGTAGCTGGGCATGTGGTGGTCCCTAAGGAACTTATAGAATTCGCTTCAAATAAATTGGAGGAATATAAGAATACGGAGTTGATAAAGAGCTACTATGTAACTAACGCTGGAGACGATCTTCAGCTAATATTTACGCATGATAAGGGGGTCGATAACCCAGAGATCCATGAGATGGCCTGGAATATATTTAAAGAAGCTACTGAAAAAGTATCTAAGCCCATGAAGCTATATGCGGCTGGCCAAGACTTATTAAAGGAGGCTTTCAGCGGGAATGTGAGGGGAATGGGTCCGGGAGTTGCTGAGATGGAGTTTGAAGAGAGAAAGAGCGATCCTATAGCAGTATTTATGGCGGATAAGACTGAACCCGGTGCTTGGAACATTTATCTATTCAAGATATTTAGCGATCCATTCAATACAGCTGGGTTAGTCATCGATCCAAGGCTACATGACGGCTTCAAATTTACAGTATTAGATGTGATAGAAGGTAAGGAAGTAGATTTCATGCTTCCAGAAGATATGTATGACCTATTAGCTGTTATAGGGACTCCAAGCCGATATATCATTAAGGAAGTTAGAAGGAAGTCTGACAATGAAATCGCTGCAGTAGCGTCTACAACGAGACTATCATTAATAGCAGGTAGATACGTAGGTAAAGATGATCCTGTAATGATCGTCCGTGCACAAAGTGGCTTCCCAGCTATGGGAGAGATTTTAGAGGCTTTCGCATATCCATACCTAGTAGCTGGGTGGATGAGAGGAAGCCACGTAGGACCATTTATGCCAGTTCCATTAAAGTACTCTAAGGTAACAAGGTTTGATGGTCCCCCAAGGGTTATCGGATTAGGCTTCAACGTTACTGACGGTAAGTTAATTGGACCGGTAGACCTCTTTGACGATCCGGCATTTGACTATGCAAGGCAGTTAGCTGGGCAGATAGCTTATTATATTAGAATGCATGGACCGTTTATGCCTCATAGACTGGGTCCGGAGGAGATGGAATATACCACTCTTCCTCAGGTTTTAAAGAAGCTTGAGGGTAGGTGGAGGACTACCTAAATACCCACTCCTTTAAAACCTTTTTATAGAAGTATCTCCAATCGATTTCCACTCCAATACCTGCTTCTTTCCTAGGCTCCATAAATCCGTTCTCCATAATCCACTCTTCAGTAATAATATCCTTCATATAATATCTTCTACTTTCCGAGATATCCGACGGGTATTTAACATTATCTAGTGTCGCGATTGATACATTGAATGATCTCCCGATTCCCGTCTCAAGCATCCCTCCAATCCACATAGGCGTATTATTTTTTAAACCGATTTCATTAATATGTAGGCTTTCTATAATGCCTCCAACGCGTCCAGGCTTTAGATTAATTATTTTCGTGGCTCCCATTTTTATAGCCGCCTCAGTCACTAAACTATTCTGTAGACTCTCGTCTAAGCATATCGGTGTACTGATTTTTCTTTGTAGGATGCTATGATAATATATGTCCCAATAGTATAGAGGTTGCTCTAGATATAACAGGTTATATTTATCTATATTCGTCAATCTCGGTATATCCTCCTTAGTATATGCAGCGTTAGCATCTGCAGTCAAGGGGATGTCAGGGAACTCTCTCCTAACCTTCTCTAGAACCTCGAAGTCCCATCCAGGCTTAATTTTAATTTTTATTCTTCGATATCCTTCTTCAAGGTATTCTTCAATCCTCCTAATTAGCCTATCTACACTATCCTGTATCCCTATACTTACGCCAACCTCAACCTTCTTTCTACTACCGCCTATAACCTCATAAAGAGGTTTCTCAAGATATTTTGCATGTAGATCCCATAGGGCCATCTCGAATGCAGCCTTAGCCATCGGATGCCCCCTTATCCATGATGTTTCATTATAAAAGACGTATGGATTTAATTCCTTCTTTAAGACAAGCGGTATAAAATATTCTTTAAATATAGATAAGGCGGTATCTAATGTCTCATACGAGTATGACGGCTCTCTTATCGCAACTAGCTCGCCATATCCATAGTAGTCTCCCGACTTCAACCCAATTATAATAGTCTCCTTACACTTTTCAACACCAAAGCTTGTTCTAAATGGTTCTCTATACTCTAATTTAATTCTCCATAATCTTATCTCATCTACTTTAAAACTTTCTAAATCCATGATCCGGGATCCTCCGGGTTAAAACCCTTCTTCAATATATAAACTCCCTTATAATCGTGATTTTTATATAACATATATCTCACTATAATATATCCCATACTGAACAACTCTGTAAATACTTCTCTAGTCCTCATCCTCCACGTTACCTTCATCTCCTGAGGATTCCTTCCTACATTATCAATATCAACTGGTATTTCTACACCGATGGTATCTCTATTTAAATATCCATGGTATATGGGTAGGATATCCTCCTCTTCTCTTCGAGCCTCTAATATGATATGTATATCTTTGTTCCAGTCTTCATAATATTTGTAGCGTATGCGTCTAAAATACCATTTAGAGTCTATCCACCACTCGACCATAAATCTATCTGACGGAACGCCTCTATTCAATTCATCAGTCATCTCACCATAGTGATTAGGTAAATATGTATTTGTGATGCAGCCTAATTTATTGATATTTAGTATCGCATTTTTAGATCTGAGAGGGTCATATGTCCATACAATAAGTTTAAACCCCCTCCTAAGGGCGTCTTCACGTTGCTTTAGTTTAAGTATAGTGCCTACACCATAATTCTGATATGGATCTAAAACAGCTAATTGATGGGAGTACATACATCGATATCCTTTAAATTCTCCCTGAAAACCAAATACAAATCCGATCAGCTTGTCATCTAGATACGCCCCCAGTAATACACCACCAACTTCCCTAGCCGCGATCATGACGTAGGATGGTACAACTATTTCCTCACCCTTCCAAACCTCTCTCTGAATATCCTCTAACAATTTAACTTCACTAGGATCTTCGATATCCTTAATAACAACGTGCATTACATAATATTTTATAATGTGATTACATAAATAATAAAAATCAGGTGTTTTTAAAATGAAGTTTCCAGTTTTCATAGTAAATGCGAAAAATTATAGGGAATCTAGTGGTGAGAGGCTTCGCAGGTTTATCGAGTATGCTATTTTAACCGAAGCAGATACAGGGGTTAAAATGTATATAGCGCCCTCCGTCATAGATTTATACTACTATAGTAGAGAATTTTCTTCATCATTAATTTCCCAGTATGTAGATGTAGTTGAGTATGGAAGTTCAACGGGGCATATCCCCCTAAAACGCTTGATTGAAATTGGTGTAAACAGATCTCTGTTGAATCACTCTGAATATAAGGTGCCACATAATAAAATTAAAGAGCTTGCATCACAGGGTTCAAAATTAAATTTTGATTTCGTAGTATGTGTGGACTCTATTAATGAGATGGTGAACCTACTTAAATCTGAAGTATATCCAACTGCATACGCGATTGAGCCTCCTGAATTAATCGGGAGTGGTAAATCAGTATCTAAATATAAGCCTGAAACAGTGGTTAAAGCCGTTAAATTAGGTGAAGAGTATGATATTCCAGTATTATGTGGAGCCGGTATAGTCAACGAGGAGGATGTGAAGAAGGCTGTTGAATTAGGTGTCGCGGGGATTCTGGTCTCAAGTGGAATTATAAAATCTAAGGATCCCTTATCAACGATGTTAAAAATGGCTTCTGCACTTAAAAAATGAACTCTAAATACTCTCAAAATAATTATAGGTTGGAATAGTACAGGAGAAGACGGAATCAACTATGGAAAATGTATTGGAAGGATGACAATGATAATGATATCCTACAGCCAAACGGCTTTAGAAAGTATTCTAAAGGAAATCTATGATTTATTTCTAAATTTAATTGAGTCGGATGGTAAAGTAATAGACCTCTGATGTGGAAATGGATTGCTATTGAGTCATTTAGTCAGGGGGAGTAGATATAAATTTATTCCCCATAAGTTGATTTTATTAAGGAGTCTATAGATCAGGCAAAAATATTATATTACCTGAATACCTGGATAATTTCATAGTGGCAAATATAATTGACCTCAATTTAAAACCGCCTTCCTTCAACTATATTTATTCGACCCAACGAATGTACATGAGGATGACTTTGGAGAAGATATTAAGAGCATACATACCGAGAGGTAGAATAATATTCTATATAGGTGTGAGTAGAAAACACCCCACAACTTTATTGATGGATTAATTCAACCCTATAACATCCCTAAGTTATAATCATAGTCAATAATTGAAATATTTTCTCTACTATAGTCTTAATTGTATGGTTTTACTTGATATTGTAATGTAAAATAGTCTTGCCCCGGTGGCCTAGTCTGGATAGGGCGCGGGCCTCCGGAGCCCGAGGTCCCGGGTTCAAGTCCCGGCCGGGGCGAATTTTTATATGTTAATTTACGGCTGTTTATTTCTTAATGTATAATTTTATATCCTTTAGGTTACATACAATGTATGATTATAATTGAGGTGTGTCTTGTTATAAGGGTATAGTTATTACCCTAAATTATATTAATAATAAAGTATTTTTTCAGTTTAAGGATCTATTATGAATCTATTAGAACTTGGTAATATCATTAGAGGTCATATTAAGGATTTTCTAGATAATATTGGTGTCCGGGAAGTTGATATTACTCTCGAAGTGCCTTCAAGGATTGAGTATGGAGAGATCGCAACTTCAATATCATTCAAAGTATCTAAAGAGATTGGAGGGCGGCCCCTTGATATAGCCAATAACTTAAGAGATTTCCTTGTATCTAAGAATATTCCTTATATCGATGTAATTGAGGTAGCTGGATCTGGCTATGTGAATTTCAAGCTTAATAAAAACCTGTTTTTCAAGGATTATTTCAGGGAGATTGTTGAAGATGGTCTGAATGTATATGCAAATTACTTTGGTGGAAAATATTATAGGATAGAGTATACAAGTGTAAATCCGAATAAAGCTCTACACATAGGTCATGCGAGGAACGTGATATTAGGTTCGTCACTAGCCACACTATTAAAGAATTTAGGTAATAAAGTTGATCTGCTTAATTACATTGATGATACAGGGGTTCAGATGGCGGATATTATTATAGGATTTTTAAAGCTGGGGTTTGAGCCTGTATCACCTGAGAATATGCGATTCGATAAGTATTGTGGTGATGTAGTATATGTTAAGGCTGTAGAGGAGATTGAGAAGTCAGATGAGCTTAAGGATCTACGTAGGAAGATAATAAAATATATTGAGGAGGGTGATAATCCAATAGCATTCTTTTCTAGGGCGTTGGCACAGAAAGTATTGAGTGAACAGTTGAAGACATGCTGGAGGTTAGGAGCATATTACAATCTACTTGTATGGGAGTCTGATATAGTATGGAGTGGATTACATAAAGAATTATTTAAATTAGTCGATAGATCCTCAGGCAGGATAATTAAGATAGACTCAGGGAAATATGCTGGTACGGTAGTTATTAAAGTCTCGGAGGAACCCGATTTTAATCCATATCAAGATGAGGTGATTATGCGTAGTGACGGTACCTTGACATATGCTGGTAAAGATCTTATATTTGCTATATGGAAGTTAGGCCTGTTAAAATATCCTTTAAAGATTAAAGTATTTGGACGGCAACCTAATGGGGGTATCCTCTATACCACTACTAGTGAAGATTCATTCGACGAATATATACCTAATGGCTGTGACCTTCTATTTAATGTAATTGGAATTGAGCAGACGAAGCCTCAAAAGGCTATTAAGGAGGCGATCACAGATTTATACGGTGATGAATATGGCTCAAGATATATTCATTATTCATACTCGTTAGTTAAACTATCTGGAGAGTCTACTAAGAAATACTTTGGTATCGAATATGAGGATAAGGCTATAAGAATGTCTGGAAGGAGGGGGATATACTTCAATGTTGATGATGTATTGGATAAGATGGTTTCAATGGTTTTAGATGATATTAAGGAGAGTAATCCCGATTTAAGTGATGAGGAGGCTCGGAAGATAGCTGAGAAGATATCTGTAGCAACATTAAAGTATAGTTTATTATCGATTGACAGGGATAAGGAGGTTATATTCGATATAGATAAGGCCTTAGATATTAGGGGTGAGAGCGGTGCATATATCCTATATAGCTATGTTAGAGCCAAATCGATACTGGAGAAGGCTGGATATACCGAGGCTAACTATGAGATCGACTTCGGTTTGTTGGATGAGGACGACTATAAGTTAGCGAGGCAGATGATGCTTCTACCACTCTATATATATGACTCTATTAGAAAGTTTGAGATTAAACCTCTTGTAAACTATATGTATAAGTTATCTACGGTGTTCAACGAGTATTATGAGAAGAATCCTGTTCTAAAGGCGGATGAACCAGTTAGAAGTTATAGGCTAGTTCTCGTGAATGTGTTTAGGCATATAATGGAGATTATATCGAAACTAACTAATATAGAGTTGGTGGATAGAATGTGATCTATCCAAATAATTTTTCATATATATACTCGGCTATGGCCTTTGCGAGAGGCGGAGGGACAGATTCCCCAACTTGGTTAAACTGCTGGTCTGTCCCTCCTGAAAAGATATGGTTATCTGGATACCCCATTATACGAGCCTCCTCCCTTACAGTCAATATCCGGTCATCATATGGATGTATAAACCTTGATTTACCCATTATGGTGGGAGCAGGTTTAAATGGATGAAGTCTCATATATTGTTTATACTCTCTTAAGTCCCCTCCCCTAAAATAGTCTAAAGCCTTATTCCAAGTTATCCTATCCATTTTATTCCAGAATCTCTTGGGAGGCTTGATATATGCATGATTCGGAATTTCATTTGGGTATCTAGGATCAGGCAGGTCTTTAATGGCGTCCCATACGGTAGTTACAGTTCTAATTATCCTCGGCTTAATTTTAATGTTGGATATAAACACCCTCCTTCTATAACTAGGTACTCCAAAGTGTATCGCATTCAACTTATTAAAATATATTCTATCATAACCAACGCGCTTAAACTCGTATCTAATTAAATCTGGAATTGGATCCACGGTTATTCCGGGGACATTCTCAATTACAAAGACTCTCGGCTTAATATCCCCTATTATTCTAATAGCCTCTAAAGTAAGTCTGCCTCTCGGATCAGTATATAATCTATCAACTGGATCTTTCATTATATCTCTACTCACTTGAGTAAATGCCTCACAGGGTGGGGATGCAATTATAACATCTATATCTCCACCATATTCATTTATAATATCTATTGAATCAACTTTTCTAATGTCTATGACCCACACATCAGTCTTAGGGAAATTTGATTTATAGCTGATCGACGCATCTAGATCCTTGTCTATAGCTAGTAAAATCTCGTAGCCTGCTTCATAGAATCCTCTTGAATAACCCCCTGCACCGCTAAATAAGTCGATTATAAACACCATACCAATACTAATTTTTTAATATCATACTCTATTAATAGTTATAACTGAATTTAGGTGGATAATATGTTTGTATTTATAGTCCACAATATATACAGTAATGTAAAGCTGAATGAAGTTATTGACGTATATCTATCTTTTCCAATCGTGGATCTTCTCGTAATATCTAAAGCATCTAGCGCCGCGGCTCAGACAGGGGTTCCTGAGGCTGAGAAAAGGGCTTATTTAAAGGGAAGACGAATCCTATACCTACCCGATTTAACCGATGTCAAGGATATATTGAAGCTGGATAAACTATATTTAATTGTTCCAAATAAAATCCCCTCGACCCCTCTAGATTTCGGGAGGCTGGCAGAGGAGATTAAGTCTATCCGTGTCGGCATAGCGGTCTCTGCGGGAGACTCTACATTTACCGCTAGAGAGCTTGAGCTGGGTGAGCCGGTTAATATAGGTATTAATGAAATTCTCCCGCCAGCGGCATATGCTGGCATCATATTATATAGCGTTACATCGAGAACGTGAATTATCGTAAATTTTATATAATGTTTAAAATAGTATCAACTTAATTTTATTTTAGCGATGATGATGCCGTTCCAGAATGAATCTATGATTATATCCTGGGGTATCTGAGCTTATATTAATTTAAGTCTACTTATTCTTTGAAGCGCTTTTCTCTTCTCCTCCCTATCTATATCAGCACCATAAACAGTCTCTTGCAGATAATTAATTAGTTTATCATATGTCTTTACGTCTACAGGATATGGAACACCATCTTTACCGCCTACTGTAAAAGTATACTTGATCGTATCCCTCCATTCAACCTCCTCACCATATATTAGTGAGGCTATTAATGCTAATCCCCTTACAACTTCTTTATTAACGCCTCTAACATTTAGAAACTCTGGAATTGTGGTAGGCCTATTTTCATAGAGTCTTCTAACTATACTCCAATTAATCTTAGGCGGCATAAATAGGATCTTAGCATTACTTGGAGCAGTATATTCTTTATCAACACTTAAATATTGGTATAGCCCAATCTTTAGAGTACTGTATAATTTATCTAAGTCTCTATGAACTCTCCGGTCAGCAATAATGTCCAGTATTAACTTCTTCGCTTCCCTCGACTTCCTATCTACTAGATTTAAAATATTATTCTCAATCCTCTGTGTAACTATACCTGTATGTGGCTCCTGAACTACCGAATCAATTCTATTTACATTGCTCCAGTGGTATCTCCTAGCATATTTAATATCAATGTTCATACCCTGCTGTATTATCGACCAGTAGCGATCTTCGGAAAATATAATAGCCTGATGATATAGATCATATCCATCTTGAAGAAGGAAGTTATCTGTACGTGCAACTAATCTACTTAGATACTTCAACTCATTTATATAGGCTGTATTTAGTGTTTCACTCATATTATCAAGGTAATATGGGATATTAATTGCCTCTCTCCCCTTCCCACCGACTATATAAATCCCGAATTCGTTACCATCTCTAAAAATTTCTTTAAATACACCTGTTAATACTGTAGTTATTCCAGATGAATGCCAATCAAAACCCAATGCACATCCAAGTGCTTGGAACCAAAATGGATTTGATAACCTATATATAAACTCATTTTTACCGAGGTCCTCAATAATAACCTTTGATATAGCATATCCTAGCTTAACCATTCGATTAAATAGCCATCTTGGTACGTGTCCACTATGTAAAGGGAGATAAGATACGCTAGCCATCCCTCTATATACACCTAAATTGAGCGTCTTTAAAAGGTTTTCGCCATCCAAATAATAATGGTGATTTTAGTGAGGAGAAGGGGGATATCGCATTTCCTTCAAGTCGTTATAATGGTTGCACTAGTAACTACGTTAGGACTTATGTTATACAGCGGGTCTTTAGATCTATTATCTGGATGGAGCAAGTCTAAACAGATAATCCTACAGTCAGTCTATAGAATAGGCTCCGATGCATATTTGGTAATTAAAAATATAGGGACCAGCACCGTAAATGTCTCAGGTGTATCACTATATTCCTCTGGGACGTTATTAGGAAGCAATAATACTAGTATATTGATAGAGCCGGGTAAAGCTAAGGAAGTTAAAGTAACGCTAAATAATAATTTCAACCCCGACTCGACCGTAGATGTCATAGTAAAACTGGATGATGGATCCGTATTCAAGTTTAGAACGGTGGTCGAATGATCATAAGGTTCTCAGAGTACGTTTCCCAAACCCTACTTATTTTTATAACTCTATCTATGGCTACATTACTATACGCATATTATTTCCAACCATTATCTAGTCAATACATCGAGTATGGTAGTATAGTAAATCGGAGGAGGCTTAATCTCCAGTACTCTAAAATCTCAGTAATATACAGAGGGGTGAACGAACTTATATTCTACTATTATGGTGTTGAAGACATGTTTCCTAGAAAAATATATTTAGAGAATTATGGATTTTATAATAATTCTATACAGATTTTAAAAAATGGATCCTGGACTGAATCCGAGTTTATACCTCCTAAAACTTTCTTCAAACTCACTGGTATACCATCATCCAATATCACAAAAGTGTATTTTAAACTAGATTATAGCGTGGTGATCGTAGATGCTAGCTAGAAAAGGTTTATCAAATATATTCAGTGCAGCCATCGTATTTGCATTGGTATCTATCCTGCTTAGTGCTATCATATATTATCTTGATATGAAATCCAGAGAAATAGAGTATATCGGAGAGAATTTTAGGGATGAGATTATTAGAGAATCTGAATCCCTTAAAGTAAGGTATTCAAATGGTTTAGTTATAATCGGTAATGAAGGAGATAGGAATGTATTGATCGAGGGGATATTCCTCGGATCTGGCGGTAGACTCGATTTTATTAATATATCTAAGGAGGTTTCACCAGGAGAATCTCTCGAGATAGAGATTGGTAACAGCTACAGTAGAAATGAGATATATGTAGTAACTTCAAGAGGACGTGTATTTACACCGTTGAATGACGAGCCTGATACTAATTCAAATGGTGAAATTGTAATCAAGTCATTTAATAACTCAGTCTCAATATCTAGGTTGATTAATCCAGGAACTTCATACCTAGTAGGTAAGTATCTGCCGATAAATATTCTATATTTAAATGATACGGGTAAAGTATATTATGAAATCGATATTATAAATACTACGATAATCTATGGTGGAGGCTACCCACTATATGTATCTAAGGATGGGCGGATAATATTATCTAAACACGCCGTATACCAAGATTTCAATAGACTATACTACTATGACGGACCCTATAATCTACAGCCTCTATATATAGGATATAACTATTTAGCCTTCATATCCCCAGGTAGAGGAGTATATTTAGTATACAATGGTAGTCTAACTCACCTCGGTAATATAAGCCATAACATGGTGTCTTCAGATTATCTATATAGTATATCGCTTGTAGGGATGTATAATGGCAGGTACTTATATAAGGTTAAAGTATATGACGAATACTTTAATCACAGAGTTCTATATATAAATCTAGATCTAGGACTTGACGGCTTTAGATTAGTCTTAAATGACAGTGGCTATCCTAAGAGAGTATTAGGATGGATTAAAGTATATAAAGGTGTAAATGGCTTTTCTCATATATATAACGTAAGTATCCCGCTGGATCTTATAGGATATTATAAAGATGGTAATCCCATATATGCCCGGGTGAAGGGAGTACTACTAACCATCTTTAATGATTCAGATGAAGATATGAATTATTTCAATATTTCCGGGCCTTTATACGAAGAGTCTGGAGTTAGAAAGATGATATGGGGGATTGTAAACAAGTCCATAAACGGATTTTATGAAGACTCAAGTAAAACTACATTATCATATGTAGATGTATTTGGGGATAGGAATTTAGTTAGCCAGATGATACGTTTCAGGTCTGGATATAAATGCTATGGAAGTTTATATGACCGCGTAACTATTAGATTAGCTGTAAAATACATCTTTAAGCCATTAGGATCATACTTAATTATAAGCTCTAAATTTACATATGAACAGCATCCCATCTCTATAAGGGGTAGGTATAACCAATCTATAAGGATAGTATATTTCGATGGAATAAGATCGGCTGAATTATATACTTTTAACGAGACAACCGGATACGTATACACATTCTATATGAATTTCATTTCAGGCGGGTTCGTAATACCACTTGAGATAGGTATTGAAAAAGCTTATAGCATGATATCATTTTCAGTATTCAAAACATTAAACTACACTGGATTATACTCTTCTGAAGAAGGTTTCATTATATATAAACCAAAATTCTTAACGCATATAAAAATACCAATTAACGATAGTATAGATTCCATCCAAATAGAGGTTTATAACTATACCTATATCAAGCCGATAAACCCTAATAGCATATATGATGACTATATAGCAATATCTGTGTTCTCAGTGTCTAATGATATATTATCAATGATATCTAGAGAGCTATACACTGCTGATATACCAACCGATTACTCAATGGGCTTCCTTCCAAACTATATAATCGTAAATTCGCATTACCATCATACACCGGTTTTCCTAGGCTGGTCATATGCATTTCCATATAGTTATATAGATGAAGACTTGATTGATACAGAGATATATTATGTTACAAATAGATCGTTTTCGGATCTGTATCACCTAATCAAGTCTATAGGGGTCTGGATATATAGAATGGACGTGGAATCACCGTATCTAGTTAAGGCTGATTTAACTAATGTACCATACGATTCTATCCTAATACCTACATCAAAATACATTATAATATTCGATCCATCTGGGAGAGACGTCCTCGTAATCATATCTAAACTAACTATCTAGGTGTTAGATCATGTCTTCAGATGAGATAATAGATGGTTACAGGGTGTCTTCCGTATTTAAATTACCGAATGGCAAGGAATACAATATATCATTTAATATCACGATAAGGAGGGTATCGGATGAATATAGGTATATAGTGGATGAAGTGTATGATGCTAAATTAATTAATAAGGCTCGTGAGTTGATCGACAATATAATTTATACAATGACATATAATGACCAGTTCTTTGAAGATCCGGTTAAGTATATTCTTGATTCGCTAGATAAACAGTATACTAGGGGTAGGGATAAGGTTTTTTACCAGAATATCAGGAAAGTCATTGAATATGTAATTATAAGGGATGTGATTGGATATAGGGAGATCACTCCACTACTATCTGACCCAGATATTGAGGACCTATCCTTATCCGCTCCAAATACCTATGTATTAGTATGGCACAAGAGATATAACAACCAGGGCTGGATGAAGACAAATATATTTCTAAATGACTCGGAGGTAAAGAAAATTATAAATAAATTGGCGTTTAGATCAGGTAAAAGCATTAATATGCTGAGTCCAGTACTAGAGGGGGTCTTGCCAGAGAACTATAGGGTTGTAGCTACTTGGTTGAATGAGGTTTCGCCACGTGGAAGTAGTTTTACAATAAGAAAGTATAAATCCAGGCCATATACACTGACGGAACTGGTCTCATCGGGGGTACTACCTTCATACGTTGCAGCCTATCTATGGGTATTAGTTGATAGAAAGAAGTTTATCATGATAATAGGTCCATCTGGTGTAGGTAAGACTACGTTATTAAACTCCCTGTTACTATTGATACCGACATCAAAGAGGATTATAACCATTGAGGAGATCCCGGAGGTATATCTACGTAATCATATAGGGTGGAAGCCGCTTACTACCAGATGGGATAAGGATACCTTAGACGAGATATTAAATCTACTTAAATACTCTTTGAGGGAGAGGGCTGACTACATTATATTAGGTGAGAGTAGGGGTTTAGAGGCTAGATTAGTATTTCA
>DQXH01000123.1 GCA_011043415.1 Thermoprotei archaeon
AAATATTGAGTTGGGTCTTAAATATCAGGGGGTAGACGATAAAGTCAGGAGAGATAAGGTATATAGGATCGCTGAACTACTTGGTTTAACCCAGTATCTAGACTATTATCCAAATATGGTTAGTGGAGGTACGCGGAGAAAGACTTCAATAGCGAGGGCGATTGTATTGGATCCCGATATTCTACTTCTAGACGAGCCATTCACAGGCCTAGATCTAGACACTACAAATACGCTAATTAAGATGCTTTCAATAATCCCAAGTAAATTGAACATGACATTATTAATTGTATCTCACCAGTTTCAGGAGCTCCTCCAAATAGTCGATAGACTCTATATATTAGGTGGCGTACCATCTAAAATAGCAGATGAAATCAATATTAGGAACTTGGGTAGAGAGGAGAGGATTATAAAAGTTATTAAAGCATTCAATATGTCTAAAACCTAGATATTCAAGGCCCTCCTAACTATATTATATATAGCTACTGAGACTGCTATAGTAAATATACCATGGAATACATTATATGAAGCTATAATACCTAATGCTGTCATCAACGCTTTAAATACAAGCTCCTTGTTAGCAAGGAATACATTTATGTCGGATATATTCCCACTTGATTGAGGAATGAAGAATGTTAGATAATATGGTACTAGATATAGCAATACTACTGCATTAACAATAGTCATTACAATCCATCTAAAATTAACAGCCATAAAGTATCCGACTAAGTTCGATTTATATGCCGACGTACCCATCTTATTTCTAAGTATCTTCCCTATGTAAAATCCAGGGAACATAGATATAATCGCTAAGAATTTAAGAGGAGGCCCTATCGGTACGTCCACACCCATTACAAATAAGCCTAGCATATGTATGAATGTGGTTATAAAGCCAACTAGATACCCACCTAGAAAAAGTGCGACGACGTCGACTACCTCACTAATATCGAATTTAAGGAATGGGGCTAGAGGGTATGAAAATACTGTGGCCAAGCCGGATAGAGATATCATTAGTGCTAGTGCACCAAATATAGATGAAAACGCGATTACCTTACTATAACTGTGGTTATTCATCAATTCTAAATCGATAAGAATACATTAATAAAGTATATTTCAACTATGGAGGTATCAAATTTGATACTCAATTTTAATACTTTAGACTGGTTTAAAACCACCTTTACTTAATAGTTCTTTATAACGTCTATCTCTTATAACAACTCTATTTAATTCAATATCACTTAAGCCAGATACTTCTTCAATAACTTTATCTATGATCTTCTTGTCATACTCATCGATCTCGGGATCCTCACATATATACTCCATACATCTATTCTCCTTGTTTATCCTAATACATTTATCGTTCTTTAATTTAGATAGCTCATCTACCGAGAAGCCTGCTTCGAAGCCAGACACATTAAAATATACTATTGGACACCCTTTATCCTCAATAGCCTTCCAATTAGCTAGGACCAGGATCCTGCTTATCCTATATGGATGTATACATCCAAGACGTTTAATTATATAATATGAAATACGTAAGACTTTATTCATCATTACTAATGTATTAAATATTCTTTATAGTGAGACATAAAAATTTACATATTAAACTTATTTATCTAGCAGGTGAAAATTCTATTGGCGATGATTAAACTACCCGGAACTGAGACATGATGAATTCAGCCTTGTATGAGCCGAGAAAGCTAAGGAGTATCATCAAATTATATTGAAGACTACGTATCCTATCAAGATCGTTAATATAAATGTATAGATGAATGATGGAATGAGATATTTATATGTCTCAATGATCTTTACCTTATAATACTCTGCACTTAGTATAAGGCATAGATGAACTGGGGACAATAATATAGCAAGCCATCCAGATGCATATGCTAATAGCAGCATGAGGTGATTAATCACACCATTTACAATTATAAACCTAGATAATATTGGAAAGGGAACAACGACGAAAATATATTCTGAACTCGCCGATATTCCCAGTAAGAATGGTAGTAGAAATGCAATTATATATGGGCTAATATGATAAACCGTGATAAATTCCTTGAACTGTATATCTGCACCACTATTTAAGATATATTCTTTAAAAACAAGTGAAAACGCGATGATTACAAAGATATTCCATTTAGCCGCGAATTTAAATGATGATTTATGAATATTCAAACTAGGCTTATATAATATTGAAACTAATGCGATGGATGCGAGGAGAACATATTCCAATGGGATTCTAAAGATGATAACTAATAGTCCTATTAATATAAAGATCCATAGACCTTCAACCACACTCTTGACATCACGTTCACTTAACTCCACTTTAGGAAGTGTTCTATATACGATATAGGGTATTAAAGTTAATACCGCTACAGTCCCGATGAATGTAGTTGATAATACATCTGGTATAGTTAATCCTAATATGGCAGCTGTTAATATTATGCTCTGGGATAGAGGCCATGACGGAACCCATATATGTCTAAACCAGTAGTTTAAATATGTTGCATAATCCCTCTTAATTTTCAGAGTCTTAAAATATAATTTCTCTACTGTAATTGCAGATACTAATGCCCCACCTGGCATTGGAATTAGTCCTATTGCAGACGGCACCAGTATGGCTGCGAGTCTAGGGCTTATTGAAGAGATTCCTCTTGTCAACGCATCAAGAACCCCGAGTTCCCGAAGTAGATTAGCTAGATAAAATGCAAGAAATATTAGTAGGTATATTCTAAGTGATGAAAAACTAAATAGCCCGTCTAATGTGTATTTTATCAAAACAGGTATATTATTTAGAAAAGTGAATATCCCGTAGACTAAAGTGCTTATTACAACTGCGTAGAGAGGCTCCTTAGTCTTGAATAAAACTAGAAACAGTATCACTAGTGAAACAACGTAAAAGATTATCGCATTATATAGCATTTCAACTAACTATTGTTATAGGATCTACATCTACATCTTTAATCCTATCCCGCCAACTAGAGCCGATTGCAACGATGACATGTATAGCTACTGGATAAGCCTTTACACTCTTAACCATATTAATTAAACACTCGTGAGTACGCCCGGTTCTAATGACATCATCGACGATAAGGACGCGATAATTCTTCCTAATAAGGAATCTAGGGAAGTAGAGTGAGACTACGGAGCCATCCAGGGTAGGCATCGAACACTCTACAAACCTATCTACACCAACCTCTTTACTACTCTTGGCTATAATTAGGGGGACCCTCATATACTCTGCGATTAGAGTAGCATATGGTATCCCGTCGGCGGAGGGGCTTAATATAGTATCTACCTTACCTATATATTTCGAGGCATATTTCAATGCAAGTATTTTAAGGAGTGATACATCAGATATAAGCTTCTGATTATTTAAGAAACCATGCTTATCATATGATAACCTAGATTTAATTACACTCTCTAAATCAATTAACTCCTCAAGGATACGGGTTAATCTATCCATCTTCCCCTCATTAGGAAAAACCTTACCATGTAGATACCTACTTAATGCAGACGCAGATAAACCTGTATGCTTACTTATCTCAATCCAAGGATAACTCTCTTTTGCAATCTTAAGAATCTCGAAGAAATACTGGACCTTCAAAATCCTATTGATTCGACTACTCATATTTTACAAACTATATGTAAATCATCTAATATAAATGATAATGTAGATGCTTTAAACATGGTAATACTTATGTATTCTAATTCATCTTCATAATGAAAATGCTATATTCGATATCTTACTATAGCCACCTATGACTCTCTTTCAATTATTGGGTCGGGATTACAATTTAAATAAATTTGTAAAATTGAGTTATATTTTTCTTTGTCAATTGATTTATTTGTAGCAAGAGGTGTATTCTATGGTTGATAGAAGAGACTTTCTTAAGTATACTGGTTTAGGGATAGTTGCATTTGCGTTAGGCGCTGGAGTAGGATATACTCTGAAGCCTACCGGAGTTGGTGAGGGTGCTAAGACTGTTACGGTAACTAAGACTCAGAAGTTTACTGAAACGGTTACGCAGACTGTTACAGGCGCTGAGAAGCTTAAGGCTGCATGGATCTATGTAGGTCCAATAGGTGACTATGGTTGGACTCATGCACATGATATTGGTAGGAAGGAAGCTGAGACGGCATTTCCGTGGCTTGAGACGAGTTATGTAGAGAACATTGACGAGGCTAAGACTAGGGGGGCTATTGAGCAGTTTATTAGCGAGGGATATAAAGTTATATTTACTACAAGCTTCGATCACATGAACCCTACATTCGAAGCCGCTAAAGATCATTCTGATATAATATTCTTCCACTGCTCTGGGTATAAGAGATGGGATAACATGGGTACTTATTTCGCCGATTTGTATCAGGTATATTATTTAAATGGGTTGATGGCTGGCGCACTCACAAAATCCAATAAGATAGGGTATGTTGCTGCACACCTGATTCCTGAGGTAATCAGACATATTAATGCATTCGCTATAGGAATTAAAGAGGTTAATCCTGATGCTAAGGTCTATGTAATTAGAATCGGCGCTTGGTATGCCCCCGATAAGGCTAGGGAAGCTGCGGCTACTCTAGTTGAGAATGGTGTCGACGTCTTGGCATTTACCGAAGACACCCCAAGCACGATACAATTTGCCCAGTCATATTATGAGGATAAAGATGTATTAATCCCTGTATTTAGTCACTACAGCCCAATGTATGAATACGGTAAAGATGTCGTAGTTTCTGGTCAAGTTGTCAGGTGGGGGAAGATATATACAGATATATTATCTAAGGTATATTCAGGATTCTATACCGCTAAGAATTTAAAGGATGTTGACTATTGGTGGCTTCTAGATACTGGAGCCGTTGACGTAGGTGCAGAGACTTATGACGATCATTTATGGATAAATAGTAAGTTTAAGACCCAGTTTGATGGCATTAGAGTTACTGAGAAGTATACTGGCTCATCAATGTCATTAACAGAGTTGATTGAATCCAGGTATTCCCAGATGAAGGATAGGAATATGGTATTCGATCCATTTACGGGTCCCCTTTCAGGTACATGGTATTTGAGTGAGGGTGGTACGGTACTGGGTAAAGAGTACTCACCAGGCGACCCCGTTGAGATTCCTAAGGGCGTTAGGTTAGGGCACGACGACCTGTGGGGTATGGGTTGGTTTGTAGATAATGTAATTATCCAGAGGGAATAGAATTGAATATCCCTCCCACTTTTTTAAACTCTAATACCGTAGTATTAATGCGTGGCATCACAAAAGAGTTCTATGGGTTTAAGGCATTAGATAATGTGGATTTCGATATTAAAAAGGGTGAGATCCACGTTTTACTAGGTGAAAATGGGGCTGGAAAAACTACCTTAGTCAAGATCCTAACTGGAGTATATCTAATGGATAAGGGGGAGATCTATATAGATGGAGTGAAGAGAGATATAAGGAATGTAGGTGATGCAGTAAAATATGGAATCTCAATCGTCAATCAATATCCACAGCTTATCGACGAATTAACTATCACCGAAAATATATCCTTAAGTCTAAGAAGCTTAGGCATCATACATCGGTTTAATAAAATCAAGGAGAAAATTATTGAATACTCGGATAAGTATAGTTTTAAGCTTGATCCAGATAAGTATGTTAGAGACTTAAGCTTCTCCGAGAGGCAGAGGGTAGAGATTTTAAAAGCCATCCTACTCGATTCCAAGGTTATTATAATGGATGAGCCTACTACGCTGTTAACGACATGGGAGAGAAAGTTGATATATCAGTTTATGAAGAGAGCCAAGGAAGAGGGTAGAAGCATAGTCTTAATCACACATAAGCTATCTGAGGCCTTGGAAGTCGCAGACCGAATTACAATTCTAAAGAAGGGTAGGGTAGTTGCTAGACTTAATGCTGAGGATGCAACTTATGGAAAACTTATGAAATTAATGTTTGATAAGATACATGCTAAGACTGTTGATAGGAAGAGAGACGTTGATAGTAGGAATGAGATACTGCGTATAGAGGATCTTGTGGTCTTAGATGAATATGGTAGGAAGGCCGTGAAAAATGTTAATTTAAAGTTGTATAGTGGGGAGATAGTTGGGATAGCTGGGATAGCTGGTAACGGTCAAAGAGAGTTGATCGAAGCGATATATGGTGTTAGGAGGAGGGAGGCTGGCAAAATAATATTCTTAGGTAGGGATATAAGCAAATATAATGCTAGGGAGTTGAGGAAGTTGGTTGGATACATACCTGATAAGATTCCTGAAGCCGTAATTTTAAATATGCCTATATATGAGAATCTTATTCTAAAGAAGTATGACGACAGCATGATTTTAAGGAAGAAGATATTTATAGACTATAAATCCGTCTATAAATATTCAAGTAGCCTAATTAGTGAATATAATATAGCTGCTGAAGACCCAGGAGTTGATGCTGGTACATTATCCGGAGGGAACCTGCAGAAACTTGTATTAGCTAGGGAATTATCCCTTGATCCACCCCTCATCATAGCTGTAAACCCGAGTAAGACTTTAGACCATTTCAGCACCGAACTGCTTCACAGTACACTTATTAAATATAGAGACCGTGGAAAGGCGATTTTACTAGTTTCAGAAGATTCTGAGGAGGTTATGAAGGTAAGCGATAGGATTATGGTGATGCATGAAGGAAATCTATATGAACTCGGTAGTAAGGATGAAGTAGACCTGGGATTGATCGAGGAATATATGATCAGGGGAGGAGAGGTGGAGGAAGTTATTAAAGTAGGGTAGGAGCTAGATCTAGAATATGTTTAAAATTGAGGTAACTATAAAGAAGAGAAGTAGGGAACTGCCATACTCAGGATTTATAATTCCATTATCATCGATCATCATATCTATATCGATATCATTAATAATTCTCGGATTATATGGTGTAGATCCCGGGAAATTCTTTAAAGTATTTACAACAGCGTTAATAAGTCCTTCAAGCATTAGATACGCGATTCCACTCATATTATCTGGAGTCGGCTTAGCAGTCGCATATAAGGCTAATGTGTGGAATATAGGTGCAGAAGGCCAGATTCTTGCAGGTGCATTGGTTGCATCTGGACTAGCACTATATTATATACCTCCTACAATGCCCCACGAAGCCGCTATATTGTTATTATATATAGCTGCATTTCTAGCTGGCTCGTTAACTGCATTGATACCAGCTATTCTAAAGGCTTTATATAATGTTAATGAGGTACTCTCAACACTGATGATTAACTATATTATGATGCAGATTGTAAATTACCTCGTCTATGGTCCCTGGCGGGGAAAGAAGGAATATGGATATCCTAGAACTGATATATTCCCTAATAACACGATCCTACCACAGCTTGAAATCGGTGGTTTAAAGACGACGATAAACATACCTACACTTATCCTTATGATTGGATCGGCTATCGTGATATATGTCATACTATTCAAGACTAAATGGGGATATGAAATAAGGGTATATGGATTGAGCGAAGAGGCAGCCAGATATGGTGGACTCGAAATCTGGAAGATAATAATTTTAGTTATGGTTATAAGCGGTGGATTAGCAGGATTAGCGGGGGCGGGAGAAGTATTGGGGGTATATAAACAGCTTATCCGTGCAGAGAGAGTTTCGGCGGGATTCGGATATACGGCTATTATAGTAGCTTGGCTAGGTAATTTAAATCCACTAGGAATACTGTTATCAGGATACTTTATCGGGGTATTAGTTTCGATGGGTTATACACTCCAGATATTCACTGGAGTACCGTATGGAACTGTAAATATATTTACAGGTACTTTGTTACTGACGCTAATATCCCTAGACTTCCTATCCAAATACTCTCCTGTAATTAGGGTGAGAAGATGATATCACTAGATCTTATAATTAGAGCAATATTAGCTGGCACACCTCTCTTAATCGCATCACTAGGAGAAATATATACAGAGAGATCAGGAGTATTAAATTTAGGTTTAGAAGGAATCTTCGTACTAGGCGCTGCTGTATCATTTGTAACAACTGTAGATTCAGGAAATGTAATACTTGGTTTGATATTCGCGGGAATAGCCGGAGGGATACTGGGTCTGATACATGGAATCGTATCCGTTTCATTTAGAGGTAGGCAGGTTGTATCAGGATTAGCATTGACGATAGTAGGCTATGGAATAGCAAGCTTAATTGGAGCCAAGTATGTAGGAAAACCCTTACCAACGTATATATACATCGGAGATAAGTGGATTATATTGCTAATCTCGGAATTAGCTATAGCATTTCTACTATGGTATCTATTATTTAAGATTAAACTCGGTGCTATTATAAGATCAGTTGGTGAAGATCCTATATCTGCATATGGCTTAGGTGTAGATGTAGTTAAGACACGTATATTGACAACTTTATTTGGAGGATTTCTAGGTGGATTAGCAGGTGGATGGTACGTACTTGGATACATCCATATATGGACTGAAGGTACTGGAATGGGGAGGGGTTGGATAGCCCTTGCAATTGTAATAGTATCTGCGTGGAATCCTCTACTAGCACCTATATTCTCCCTGATATTCGGGGGTGTTGAAGCCGCTATATGGAGGTTCCAGCTACCACCCTATAATTTCAATCCATATCTATTAGGCGCCACACCCTATCTAACCACATTACTAATTCTTGTAATATTTATGGCGACACCACTCAAGAAATATTTTAGACCACCGAAAGCCCTCGGTATACCCTTTTATCGTGAGGAGAGAACTATTTAAATTCTTCTAGAACATATTTATATCCCAATTCGAAAGCCCTTAAATTAATCTCCTTAAACCTAAGTCCACTTAACACTTCCTTGGCTGCCGACTTATCTAGACCGGATATCTCATTAAGCGCCACCATCGCACCGAACATCACTATATTAGCGACTATTACATTCCCAGCTTCCTTAGCAAGCTTCTGAGCTGGTATAATATAATATCTTAAATTATTTTCTTTAAATACTGATATTAGTTCCTCCCTACTAGGCATCTTAACACCAGGAATCCCAGGTTTTAAAATATAATTATTTAATAAGACTATTCCATCCCTCCTAATATATTTCGCTGCTCTAACCGCCTCAATCAATTCTAGCCCGACGAGCATATGGGTCCCACCTACTGGAGATAGTGGGGATAATGCGTCTCCAACTCTAATATGAACATTTACGCTCCCGCCCCTCTGACTCATTCCATGTGTCTCAGCGATTATAGAGTTGACATTGTTCATTAACAAGGTAGATGCTATAACCCTGGCTAATGTAATTAACCCCTGTCCACCTACTCCAGCCAATATAACATTATACTCCATTATACTCACCACCATAGAGACTCATATTCCGTGGTCCAAGGTTTACTAGGTATAATAGCTTTAAACGGACATATTTCAACACATTCACCGCATCCGACACATAAAGACTCATCTATATATGCTTTACCATCCTCCATTGGAATAATAGCTGGGCATGTAAATGCATTATAGCATATTCCACATCCAGTACATTTGTCCAAATCTACCTTATAAGTAGGTATTGAAATCCCCTTTCTTCTAGCCATACTACTAACTAGTAAGCTACAGGCACGCTTCGCAATTACTAAGGCAACCTCATTATTTTCCTTAATATAGTTAATCGCCTCTAAAATAACCTTCTCGGATTCCTTGATCTTAAATGGATCGAATACCTTCACAAATTTTACTCCAGATGCTCTAGCAATATCCTCAATCTTTATTTCATTAGCCTTCTCCCATATTGCATTATATCCACTTCCAGGATGAGGCTGATTACCAGTCATAGCAGTAACCCTATTATCTAAGACAACTACAAGCATTGGAGCATTATTATATACTGCATTAATTAATGGTGTAATCCCACTATGGAAGAATGTTGAGTCGCCGATTATAGCTATTGGAAGATACTCTCTAGACAGTGTATGTGAAAATCCATTTGCAAGCCCTATACTTCCACCCATCTCAACTATGGTATCCTGTGCTTCAAATGGTTTATTGATACCTAGGCTGTAGCACCCGATATCCCCCGCATAGACGGGCTTAACCCTCGATCTAATTACAGCCCTTCTTAAGGCAAAGAATGTACCTCTATGCGGACAGCCGGGGCATAACACTGGTGGTCTTGGAGGAAGTTCAACACCGTCTACGGTGATTACATCTGATAGAGGATACTCCAGGTCAAGCCATTTAGATAAACCTTTTAATACATTATTTAGGGTTAATTCACCTATTTGAGGGATATACTTCTTTCCATAGACAGGTATTCTAATATTTTCATCATAGAGTAACGACTTTACTAAAGTCTCGATAATCGGTTCAAGTTCCTCGACAACTAAAATCTCATCTACACCGTCCATAGCCTTTAAAACAAGTTTTCTAGGGAGGGGGATCATACCAGATAATTTTAGAATCTTGATATCACTAATATTCAAGTATTTTAATGAGTCTACGACGTATGAATATGCATATCCTGATGTTATTATAAGCCTCCTACCATCACCCTCAATCTTATTATACCATACATTATTGAGATACTCCTCAATCCTATTCCATCTCTCCAACATTTCGCCACGTAATTTACGTGCATGCGAGGGTATTACAGCATATTTAGCGGGATTCTTTTTAAAACTCCCCTTTGATTTGATTTCACTCGGCTCACGTATCTCAACGGGGATCCTTGAGTGGCTTAACCGGGTTACACTCCTTAATATCACGGGATGCTTCATTATACTACTTAGTTTAAATGCCTCGGTCGTAATATCCTTAAGCTCATATGGTGAACCAGCCTCTAGAACCGGGATAAATGCCCTAAGACCATAGTACCTATTATCCTGCTCATTCTGACTACTCCACATAGATGGATCGTCTGCTGAGACTATCACTAGTGAACCCTCGACACCAGTATATGCACTTGTAGATAATGGGTCTGCAGCCACATTAACGCCGACATGCTTCATCGCAGTAAGGCTTTTTACACCTGCAATCGCTGCACCATACGCAGCTTCTAATGCAACCTTCTCATTAACGCTCCATTCAACATGATACTTATATTTAGGGGCGTATCTAGCTAGGGTCTCGACGACCTCTGTAGAGGGAGTCCCAGGGTACGCAGATACAAAGCCTACGCCAGCCTCTATAGCACCCCATGCAATAGCTTCATTACCAAGCAGAATAACCTTCCTCACCATACACTCCTTAGATTCTTTAATGCTGCTCATGATACTCACTTAATAAAATAATATGAATATTATTTTTCTCAATGCCTATATTTAATAAAAAATATAGAAACGTTTAATACCCTCCCTAAAGACTATTTAACTGAATAATGAAAAAGATATTATATATAATTATTCCAGTGATATTCTTCATTCTAAACATCATTGTCGGGTTTATGGATTACAATAATGTATTGAAATTAGCTGAATCAATATTTGGCGAGTTTAAAGAAGTAGTTGCTGAAAAGGTCTTATCAACAAAGATTAAAGTAATGCTAATTATATTTACCAGAAACCTCTCTGTAGCCAGTATAATGATTGTAACAGGGCCTTTTCTCGCATTATTAGCTATTATAATTACCTCCTTCAATGGATATGTTATAGGAGGGATAGCCCACTATTCAATAATCAACAGGGGAGTTACTAAGACTCTAGCATTAATAGTTCCACATGGAGTAATAGAGGTACCTACAATACTTTATGCAGCATATCTAAGTATTTATATAGCTGTTGAATACTATAGAAACCGCGATAAGTTCTACCTTATATACCTACAGGGTCTAAGGAATATAATATTTAAGATAGCCCCCCTACTATTAATTGCTGCATTTATCGAAACTTTTATAACACCATATATAGCCGGTTTATTGTAAAAAGGTTCATAAGGATTTAAGCCAATTAAGTAGATTTCTATATGCGATAATCCTAGCTACTGACTTGGCTTCCTTCGGCCCCGGCTTCTTCATGTAGAATGCGTTGACTTCATATACTGTACCTTTAAATCCTTTATCGAGAAGGAGTTTTCCTAGCCGTGCTAAATCAACCATATATCCCGCTAGTGCCGGACTATCATTTATTCTAGCATTAATGTATATTGAATCGTTTAATCCATTGAATGTCTTATATCCAATATGGATACTTACAAACTTCTTGTCTCCAAGTGGCTCTAGATAGCCGGTGGGCTTAATATAGTGAGGGGCATCATACCCTAGAATATCCTCGACAATGCTGCTCTTCGTCTTCTCCTTCATCAAGTTCTTACTCGGTTGCGTCAGCGAAAGGAAATCTAGATTACCTCCTATATTAAATTGAACTATAAATTCTACATACCTATTTCTATTCGCTAAATGCTCAAGTAAATCAGCAGTCAATGGTGTAGCACCAGTAGCTCCATCATCTCCGAGAATAATTGCATTTACAGACTCATATGCAGATACAAATGCAGGGTCATTAGCTAACGGCGTCGGATTAAGGTTTATGAATGCCGCGGGTTTAACCTCCTTAGAATACTTATATACTGCATAAGCATATACCTGAGAAGCTGATAAGCCGTCTCTCAAGTTACTCTCTATCGCATCAACTAATTTACTGAAATTATCATACTCTTTAGTATACTCGGTGGTTACTACATTTATAAAGACATCTGCATCCATACTCCTCCATTCTTCAATTAATGTATCGATGGCCTGAGAAAGAGTCAATTCATCCTCCAATCCCCTTGGATCTATTGGCAAGCCCTTTAAACTACCCAAGTGTATTCCCTCATATACTTTAATATCCTTCAATGAAGCGGGGATATCTATTTGATCATCGAGAAGCTTCTTAGCTATATCATACATACTTTTACCGATCTTATCCCTATCAACGTCATATCCAGCCACTATCTCGATATCTCTTATATCGATGGGTAACTCATGATTAGCTAGTGGAATACCATATGGCTCTAACTCACCCAGTTTAATCCTCTCTAAACCGACAGCGAAATGGGACGCCGCCATACCCTGACCTAGTAATACGACCTTAACCATTAAAGATCACCTATAAAAGGGTTAGATACTATGTATATAGGCTAGAGAGAGTACTCTCAAGCCTAAGGTTTAGACATAATATATTATATCCTTGAAAAATATAAAGTTTTTACTTGTTAAATGTCTACTCCCACTCCTCCCTAATATATTCCTGGGTCTCCGCAACAAGCCTCATAGCATAATCTAAATACTCGATATGCCTCTCCAAATCCTCCTCCGTATGCTGTACACTGATAGTCCACATCTCCTCAGGACCTGTAGCCATAGGAATTATACCGTTATTCAGCATTCCAAAGTAGTAGGGGTACCATAGATCCATGTTAGTATCTAGTATCTCTCTAAAGTTCTTCACCTTATGCTTACTAAATATTATCGCTCCACTTACACCATATGTCTCGACATAGGCCTCTATATCATACTGTTTAAACATCTCTTCATACGCATTTTTAAGCATGCTATTGAATTTGATGAGAGGTTTATACGCCTCCCTCGTTAGAATTTCCTTCAACGTGACATATAGTGATCTTAATGAAAATGGATTAGCGTTATATGTACCCGCATGTACAACTCCCCTCTCCCTCATTGATTCTGAGGGACCTATTAAACTCATAATCTCTTCTTTACCGCCTATTATACTTATAGGTGCGCCTCCACCAACTGCCTTGGCAAGCGTAATAATATCGGGATCGACGCGATATTCCTGTGCAGCTGTTCTCGGCCCATTCCTCATACCTGTCTTAATTTCATCAAATATTAATACAATGTCATACTCCTTAGTAAGCTTCCTAATTCTTTTTAAATAGTTATTCATAGGCTTGATGATGCCTGCATTCATCATTACAGGCTCTATTATTAAGGCAGCTACATCATCACCCTCCTCATCTAGTATATCCTCGAGAGTCTCCGTATCATTATATGGGACTATTCTAACTAGATCTTCTACTACATCCGGTACACCCATACTCTCTAAGACACTTACAGGCATTTTACGTGGCCCGGCTAATCCCCTGTATGGCCAGGTACTGATCAGGACATGGTCGTAAGTCCCATGATACGTACCCTCAACCTTTATGATGACATCTCTACCCGTGTATGCTCTGGCTAATCTAATTGCAAACATAATAGCCTCACTACCACTATTACTGATCCTAAACATATCGATATCAAACAGATCTACTACTAACTCCGATAACTCACATAGTAATTCATGGGGATACGTGTATAATATCCCCTTCTCAACCTGCTTCTTCAACTCTTTAACAAGTATGGGATGAGCGTGACCGACTATCAATGCACCATAACCCATGTTAAAATCTAGGTACTCATTATCATCGACGTCCCATATCCTACTCCCCTTAGCATTTTTAAAGTATAGTGGATACGGTGGATAATATCTCTGGTTACTATTTACACCATATGGAATATAGTCACTAACCTTCTCAAATATCTCTCTAGACCCACTCGTTCTACTTAGATACTTCTTCACCTCATCAATAACTTTAGGACCCAAATCCTCATAATCCGCTAAATAAGCTTCATACATATGATCATCCTCTAAGAAAATCTAATTATGGGATTCCCACCCCACAATATAACAACACAATATGAACCTCCACAAATCTACAGTTGAGAAGAGTGGTATATAAATATAACTATAAAAATATTTACATACGATAGACTAGTCTATACAATGTACTAACTTCTATTAAAATGTGTTTTCAATGAAAATTTCTTTCGTTTAAATATTGATTAAATTCGATTTTCGAACTAAAAAGTTTTTATTATATAGAAATAAATTATAATTTTTTAATTAATATTTTGGTGTTAAATATGATTGAAATGTTCTATATTGGAATAATAAAGTTACTTCTTCTGAAAGTTTTAGACTATCTCCCTACAGCATTAGAACTATCAACCATTGGAATATACTTCCATGCAATAAGTATAGCAATTGTAATAGGAGGGGAATTAAGTATAGTTGCCTAGAGTTTATTGAAGATATTAGGAATAACCCCGACTACATTATAATAGCTAAGAAAGTTGCTAAAGTAGTGGTTGTAGCATTTGTCTTCAGAACAGTCTCGGGAATAAATGTAGAATTTGGATTAGTACAGGTATGGAATGGGGGTATTGCTAGCGATTAGAAGCTAAGTTCTAATACCGCTATATCTAGAACTTATAGCATTTATACTAGAAGGCGGCTTTCTACTTGCAGTGTTATATGCATGGAATAGGATGAAGCTTTCAATATATCCACTTATAGGATTCCTAATGGTTTTATGCGGCTTCATGGTACCAGATGGATTTTAGGTACATATTCGCTATAATCGATAAGCCAGTTGGGATACTTAATCTAACGCCTCTAGAGACAGATCCCGTGGCAGCCTTATCAAATCCAGTGCATCTACCCCTAGTACTACATACATGGATAGGTGCAGTATCAATAGGTTTCATGGCAACAGCTACAGGTTTATTATATGCATCTGAATATGATCAGAAGCTATTGGAGTGCTATTGGCGATCCCACAGGAATTGATAGGTTATTGGTTCTGGCTAGTACTTGAGAGAGAGTTGAAGTATCTATTCAACAGTATATCGCGTCGATACTCGGTATATGTGATGTTCAAAATGACGTGTCATAGCCATTTATACTAATGATAATCGTCGCGATATACCTATACAGAAGTAATATTCTAGTATAGGAGAAGCGTTATTTTTAGGATATTCATTAGCCCCGTCATCGATCCTCGGCTTATTGGCAGAGGAAATTTGCACATGATTATGGAAGAATATCATATATGATTATGGCAGGGATAGAGGAATCGGGGTAGAATTATTCGTAAAATAGGCTGATGATCGTAGGTATACAGGATATATTAGCAGGATTAGTACCTATATTAGCATATTACATACGTTTATATGTTTCTCTACTCTATCTAGTTAAGGGCTTTTTATCCGAATAATTTTTATATAAAAAATTATAGTGGATACTCCCATTCACTATATTTAATTTCTTTGACGGGGACCCCTCTTCTATTAAGCTCTTTAATCCATAACCCAGGTTCAGTTATAAGCTCTGGTGGAATAACTCCCTTTCTAGGTACATATCCCTCTGCCAATAGCTGTAAACCTATACTAGCTCCATATCCCGTAGATACTGCGGTGACCCCTGCCTTCCAGTCATCTCGATATCTGAATGGACCTACAAAGTATATTCTACGTACATATACACCTCCCTCATATCCCTTTAACTCCACCCTTAATGCACCAACCTCATTTCTAGATTCTTCAGGCTTTATCAAAGTAGCTAATACCTTCTGAGGCGATACCTTACATCCCATCACTTCTATAACATCCTTCCTTACAAGACCGGACTTCCTTAAAAATTCTACAACGGGAAATAGACTCTCATCCCATGTATCTTTATATGTAACCGTCTTCACATCCGGGATAGTATATGGCAGGGTCGCCAACTCACTATGTATAATTGCATATGTCTTCTTATATCCAATTGGATCAGGAAAGTACGTAAGTTCGGGGTAACTTAATGGAGGGGCCTCGACAAACCTACCATTTATATATAGTATTGCGGGCATGGATACTTCATCAAGTATTGTTGAGATACTAAATCCAAATAAAGATTGCTCCTCCCCCGTAACGGATGTACTCCCCCATCTAATATGAATCTCCTCAACCTTATCCATCTTCTTAGCTCCATACCCGGCTAATACGTTGGAGGTCCCTGGATCATCCCCAACACCGACTAATACAGTTATCCCAGCCTCCTTAACCTTCTCATCGTACTCAAGCTCCTTTTTAGTCATCCAATATAATCCTCCTAAGTCGGCTAGATCCCTCTTAGCCTTTATAGCTGCTTCGATAGCATATAAATTGTATTCATACCATGTCGCATTAACGACTACATCGGCCTTCCTCATGTAATCCGCTATCTCATCTACATCAGTTATATCGCCGCGATATATCTCTAGACGAGGGTCATTCAACTCCTTCGAAAAAATTTCCAGCGACTTAAAGTCGTAGTCAACTGCTATAACCTTCTCAACATCCTTTACATTTGTCAAAAGATCCCTTACAATAACTTTCCCTACACTGCCTACCCCTAAAACCATATATTTCATATAATATACACCCTTAGATACTCTCTTAAAAATAAGATTAATGGAATCTAAAAAATGGTTATGGATGATAGCGTGGGTATGAATACTTCTTCGCCACCCTACCTAATCGAAGTTGGGCAAGCTTCTTCCTAGTGGGGATACCCTCGCGATTCCATCCCCTAAGTTTATAATAGTCGTCTAGCATCTTCTCAAAGTCCTCTGGAGACACCCTCTTACCCTTTGCAGGTCCTGAAGGCATAGGCTCATACGCGATTTTATATGGTATGTAATCATCCTCTCTTCTAAAGCCCTCCCTAACGTTAAATAACCTGATTAGATTCCATATCCTCTCACCTTTAAACGCTAGTTCTTCTGGAGTAGTATCCCATCCAGTAACTAGATTTAGATATCTAGACATCTCCTCATAATTTATAGCTATAAAGTCGCACCATATCATACACCATTTTACTGAATTTAGGTCTTGAAGCCTCTTAACTATCTCGGCCTTCCCCTCGGCAGTAAATGGATCCAACTCACCGAATGCTTCCTCAGCTATAGACCAAGCCCTAAGATGATCCGCTCCCCTATCAGCAGTTGCATAGGCTAGTGCCATCGACCAACTCCCTCTCGGATCATATGCTGGATATTCTAAACCCTTGGTCTCCACTGCATACTTCCACGCGTCACCACCTATATATACAGCCACTTCCCTAGCACCTTCAGCCATAATATCACCGAAACCTTTTCTATACGCGATCATTTTAATTAATTCATATGCCGCCTCAGCATCACCCCACTTAGCTTCAATTCCATTTAAATCATTCTTTGAAATAAGTCTCTTCTCATATAGCTCCATAATCATGCCTATTATATTCCCTGTTGAAATAGTATCAAGGCCTAGATCGTCGATTAAGCTATTTAAGGCCACAACGGCTTTAAAATCTGTTATCCCGGTAGCTCCTCCCACCATACCAATAGTCTCGTATTCCGGTCCATCTATAGTAATTTCACCCCACTTATCATCCTTAATTCTAGTTAGATTTCTACATGCAACTGAACACCTATAACATGCGGCTTTACTAGTTCTATACTTTTTCAGAGTCTCTACAGCTAATAGACTCCAGTTATCTGTCACACCAGTCTGGAAGTTTCTAGTAGGAAACACTCCTGCTTCATTACTCCATTCCACAATCTCAGGAGTCCCTCCATTCTTAGCCCATGAATATTCTTCACTGAATATCTTCTCCTTCACATACCAGTTATTATATTCTTTAAAGCCATCAACATCTTTAATCTCGAACCTCGGGTTCCGGGTATCAGCAGATACCACGATAGCCTTTAAATTCTTACTACCCATTACAGCTCCCGGCCCTCCTCTAGCATGAATATGATGCTTGTCGACGATAATACCAGATAATTTAACTAGATTCTCTCCGGCAGGGCCTATAGAGGCGATTTTGGCCTGCTTATCCCCAACCTCTTCCCTAAGAACCTCTTCCGTCTTAAATACACCATATCCCTTTAAATGTGTAGCATCCTTAATCGAGATTTTACCGTCAAAGTCAATGTATATATATGATAATTTACTAGCTCTACCCATTATAATTAGCGCGTCATATCCAGCAATCTTCAGCCACGATGGGAAGAAGCCTCCAGCATGTGAATCGTCGAATGTCATCGTCTTTGGAGACTTTGTAATAACTGCTCCCCTTGCAGAGCCTGGCGCACCAGTTCCTGTTAGAGGACCTACCGCATATATCAATACATTCAACGGACTTAGTGGATCAATCTTAGGTGGAAGTAGGTCATAGAGATAACGTGCTCCTAAGCCTCTACCCCCAATATACTCTCTTAAAAACCTCTCTTTAAGCTTCCTAAATCTTACTTTAGACCTCGTTAAGTCGATGTAGGCTATTCGATTAGCATATCCGCACACCAATTTAACCACCTGGCAGAAAAGCGATTCTTAGATCAAATATTATATAATATCAGGTATAATATATTAAAAATATTATGAATTAAAACGTAGTTATATAGTATAACTATTCTAAAATTCCCGCAATATATAGAAGATGTTCATATTCATCGAGGATTATCTTGTCTATAGCCGTTTTAACAGCATTAAATGAACCAGGTAGTGCGAAAACAAGTGTTTTATCGATAAAGCCTGCTAATGCTCTAGATGATATAGCTCTAGAACCAACCTCCTCAGAACTATATAGTGTAAATAATACTTGGAAAGCGGGTAACTCGCGTGTAAATAATGGTTTTAAAGACTCAATGGTTACATCATCAGGAGATACGCCGGTTCCACCGATGAAGATCATTATATGCACGCCTTCAGCCCTAGCTCTGTCGACGACCTCCCTAATCATTTTAACATCATCCTTAATAACCACCCTAGTAATATCCTCTACCCCCCTCTTTCTAAAGGCTTCTTCTACATAGTCTCCAGACTGATCCATGTACTCAAGCCCACTTAAAACCCTGCTATATCTACTTGTACTAACCGTCACTATATATAATTTGGGTTTACTCCTAAGCCTCACATCATGCGGCCTCATGACAATAGTATAAATATGCTGATTTAACTAATTTAATCTACCTAGACTTCCTCTTATACACCACCCTTACATCACATATCTTCACATTAGGGTATGAACCCTCTTCATCCTTCTCATACTTCTTGACCATATCCCATATACAGAGTAATCCATTTATCACGCCTGTTAAAGCTTCCATCTCAACCCCAGTCTGTTCAATAGCCTTCACCGTAACACCCATTTTAATACCATTCTCAATGTACTCATAATCTACTTTGACGTCGGTGATTTTAATAGGATGACAGTATGGTAATATAGAGGAGGTATTCTTAACAGCGTTTATAGCAGTTATCTTAGCAGCCTCAAAGACGTCTCCCTTCTCCACATTATTAGACTTAATCCTCTCAAGAGTATCCTTACTTAATTTTATGATACCCTCGGCCCTCGCCTCGCGATATACATATTCTTTAGACGATATATCTACCATCCCTTCAGGCTCCATAACATGCTCAGAATATATAATATTCACATCTGTTAATAATGAATTATAAATAAAATTTTACTATTGTAAAGGAAATAAATCTATTAGGAGAGCTTTGGTGGTTATAGATGGGCGTCTTTAATCCTACAGTAGCAATTAGAACCCAATGGATACTTGCAAATAAAGTGATTTTAAAGGATAACTTCCACAATCCACCTAGGAATATAGCTGGTGTGGATGTGGCGTATATAGGTGAATATGGACTAGGTGCCGCGGTATTACTTGATTATGAAGGACTCCATACAATTGATGAAAAAGCTGCTTTAATCAAGGTCGATATTCCATACATACCCACCTTCCTAGCATTTAGAGAGCTTCCACCCATTATCAAGGCTTTAAAGAGGCTTAGGACCAAACCCGATATAATTATGGTGGATGCACATGGTAGAATGCATCCGAGAAGATGCGGTGCAGCATCGCATCTAGGGGTAGTACTTAATATTCCTACAATAGGAGTGGCGAAAAGCCGGTTAATCGGTAAAGAAACTAATAATGGAGTTATAATTGATAAGGGTGAGGTAATTGGAATAAAGTTAGATAGAAACGTATATGTAAGTATCGGGCATAGGATCTCATTGGAGACTGCTGTTAAGATAGTCTCGAAGACGAAGATCTATAAGATACCTGAGCCTGTTAGACGTGCACATAACTATGCAGAGAGAGTGAAGAAGTTAATTAGAGAGGGTACAATTAAGATCGAGGATCTATTATAAATAAACGTTACTTACTGAATCTAGGTAGTGTAATACCGCGTTGACCAATATATTTACCACTGTATTCCATAGTTGGAGATGAAGCTTTAACAAGTATTAAATGAATCATACGCTCCCCTACAGTTAATTTTATGGGGTAAGACCCGCCTCGGATTTGGAGGGTAAGCTCCCCCTTAAACCCAGCATCTACTATAGTGGGAGGAAGAGATAGACCTATTCTAGCATAGCTACTCCTTAAATTTATTAAACCTACGATATCGTTAGGGAGCTCAATATACTCTAATGTATGTATTAGAACAACCTCGCATGGATTCAATATAAAAGACTCTACATCCTCTATAACATAGAAATCCTCTACCCTACTATAGTTCGGTTCGAATACCCTATCAGATAAATTTTTTAATCTACCGACACCCCTACCGAGTCTAAGGTCGAGGCCATTCTCCCTAATTGTATCATCTGATATTGGATCTATCTTTAATAAACCCTCTTTAATCAGCTTTAGTATATCAGGTTTAGATAAGATCATTAACCCACCTTCTTAACAGGATATATAGCCTCCTTAGGCGCCTCGCTAAATACCTCTAGATATTTCCTTAAGACTTTAGGGATGATAACTGTGCCATCAGGCTCCTGATGATTCTCTATTATAGCTGTAATAGTCCTTTGAGTAGCTATTGCAGTTGAGTTTAGTGTATGTACATATCCTTTCGAAGGCATACCCCTCCTCTCGGCATACCTTATATTAAGTCTATAGCTCTGCCAATCTGTACAGTTACTTGCAGACACCATCTCCCTAAACTTCCCTTGGCTAGGCATCCACGCCTCCAAGTCGTATTGCTTAATAGCGAGCCTATTCATATCTTCACTAGCTATAATAACGATTCTATATGGAATCTCAAGGCCTCTAAACAACTCCTCAGCATTATTGAGAATCTCTTCATGATATTTTAGAGAATCCTCTGGGAGGGAGAATATAAATTGTTCAACCTTATTAAATTGATGCACTCTAAATATACCTTTCATATCCCTACCATGTGCAGTGGCCTCCTTCCTATAACATGGACTCACTCCAGCAAATTTAATTGGTAACTCATTCTCCTCAAGAACCTCATCCATGAAGTAAGCTGCTAGAGGATGTTCACTCGTTGCAATCAAATATAGATCCTCATCCTCAATTTTATATAACGTATCCTCAAATGCATCGAATGTTACTACACCCTCGTAAGCCCTCCTCCTTATCATGTGCGGAGGCTCGATAATCTTATAGCCTTTTTTAGAGAGATAGTCTATAGCATACATTATCAAAGCCAGATCGAGATATACAAGGTCGTCTATCAAGTAATAGAACCTAGCTCCAGCTACTTTAGCTGCCCTTGCAGTATCGCCTAATCCAGTGCCCTCAGTCCAGTCTGCATGAGGTTTAATATCATAGTCTACAACTTCATAATCCATCTTAAACCCTTGTAAAGACTCTATGAAAGCATCTAGATGCATCTTCATTACCTTAGCCTTACCCCATACTCTAATAACCTTATTTTTAGACTCATCCCCAATAGGTACGTCGTCTGAGACTATATTTGGTATATTCGATAAGACCTTATCAAGCTTTGCCTTAATCTCCCTCACCCTATTATTTAGCTCTGTAACTTCAGTATCGATTTTACGCGCCTCCTCAATCAACCTACTCCTCTCTTCAGGCGAGGCTCTTCCTATATTCTTAGTAATAATATTTTTCTTATGCCTTAGATCATCAAGTTCCCTCTGATACCTTCTCCACATTATATCTAAGTTTATAGCATCGTCAAGTAACTTCGGGTCATAACCCCTCTTCACTAGACTGTCCCTGATTACATCAGGCTGATTCCTGATGTAATATAATATACTGTAAAGCCTCACAAAAACCCACCTTAAATTAGTATCTATTTAATTGTGATATATAATTAATTTATCGAATAAACTTTAATTTATGAAGATCCATAGGAGGGAGATCAGCCTATCTACTAAAGGCGAGGTAGATATCATAGACATAACTAGTAGGGTTGGAGAGGTAGTAGCTGAAAGTGGGGTATCTAATGGGATTGTAAATATATTTTGCCGTGGAAGCACATGCGCGATATCTACTATAGAATATGAGCCTGGGTTGTTGAAAGACCTGCCAAATATCTTAGAGAGGATAGCGCCTAAGGATTTAGAGTATGAGCATCATAGGAGGTGGGGAGATTTTAATGGACATAGCCATGTTAGAGCCACTCTACTTAAATCTAGTTTAACAGTACCGGTGGTGAATGGAGAACTGTATTTAGGTACATGGCAGCAAATTGTATTTGTAGAGCTCGATGTAAGGCCTAGAGAAAGAAGAGTTTTAATAACTGTTCTCGGAGAATAATTATATTATATATCTACGTATAAAGATGATGAAGATGAAGAAGGAATCAGATTTAATACCACCACATTATAGAATAGTTAATATATCTAGGGAGATAGAGCAGAAGGGTATTAAAATAATTCACATGGAGTTGGGAGACCCTGAGTTAGATACGGATAAGAGAATTATAGATACAATGTATGAGGCTGCTCTCAAGGGACATACCCATTATGGTGATGCAAGGGGCTTACCCGAGTTTAGAGACGCTGTATCCCGGTATTTAAATCGGAGGCTAAAACTTGATTTGACTCGGGATAATGTATGTGTGGTTCCAGGATCTAAATCAGCGATCTACATGTCACTAAAGACTTTGGCGGACGGCCCAGCTAAGGTAGGTGTTGTTGAGCCTACATGGGGAATCTACTACAGCTTTATAAGGGATCTAGGATATGACGCGATACCAATTAGATTGAAATATGAGAATAAATGGCAGGTTAGAGAAGAAGATTTAAAGGATATAGGTAAGTTAGATTTCATAGCGGTTATAAATCCATCTAACCCAACGGGGGTAGTATGGGATAGAGAGTCGATTGAATTAATTTTAGAGAAGGCTACTAGAGACGATGCATATTTAATTGCAGATGAAATATACTTCGAATTGATATATTCTAATAAAAAATTCATTTCATTCATGCATTACAATTATGAAAAGACTGTAGGGTTATATAGTTTCTCAAAGACATTCGCAATGACAGGATTTAGAATCGGGTGGATAGCTTCATATGATAAAGACATAATCAATAGAATTGCAAGGGGATACCAGCTTCTATTAACTAATGTACCTGAATTCATTCAATATGCCGGTATAAAAGCTACTGATTTAGATGATGTAATAGAGAGGAATAGGGGAATTTATATGGAGAGAACCTATTTCCTGGTAAATGGGTTAAAGAGGCTAGGATTTGAGTTTGTAGAGCCTGAAGCTGGGTTCTACATATTTTCTAAAGTACCCAATCCATATAACGACTCATACCAGTTTGCACTAGACTTACTTCATAAAGCCAGGGTAGCTATAGCTCCAGGCACTTCATTCGGAGACTATCCGGGGTTCATTAGATTCACCACCGCATTAAAGATAGAGACTTTAAAGGAGGCTCTCAAGAATATTGAGGAGTTTATGAAGAGTTAATTAAATTAATGACCAAACCCCCTATATTTTTAAATAATTTCAATAGTTTTATGGTGGGATATATGGATTGCATAGGGATTGTAGGTTTTGGTAGGATGGGTTCCGCAGCAGCGGAATCCTATATAAACGCTGGATACAAGGTATATGGATGGAATAGGTCTCTTGAGAAAGTGGATAAAGTATATGGTGTCGAGAAGATAACTAGGTTGAAAGACCTCCCATCTAAATGTAGTTTAATAATGGTCTTTGTATCCGATGACGATGCATCTGCTCAAGTACTATATGGGAAAGACGGGTTATTCAGCGGGTCATCAAGTGATACAGTTATCTTAAATGCATCTACAATATCCCCTATCCATAGTAAGTTAGCATATGACATCTCACATGAATTAAATATTAATTACCTGCATACCCCTATAATGGGTGGACCTAAGACATTAGTTGAGATGAGAAGTTTAATATTGGTGGACGGTGATAAGAATTTATTTAAACTGGTTGAAGGTGATTTAAAGATTATATCCAGGGAAAGATTGTATTTAGGTCCTCCGCCAACTGCGAGTGTCGTTAAACTAATACTTAATAGCATTGCATTTACAAATGCTGAGATATTATCAGAAGTAATCTCATTAGCGGAGGCCTGGGACGTTAATCTAGATAAATTATATGAAGCTGCGTCGAAGACATGGCTTAAATGTATATTTGATAAATATATGAGGAGGATTTTAAGCGAGGACTATCCATCAAGCTTCCGAATGAGACTAGCTGCTAAAGACCTATTCTATACCACAGCATCAGGATATTACAAGGATATACATATGCCAATTATATCCATGGTAAGCCAATTATATCTCCATGCATCCAGTCTAGGATATTCTGAAGATGATTACTCCAGAATATTTAAAATATTTAAAAGAAAATAGATACGAGTGAGGATAGATGATATTAAAACCCATGTTATACCAGGTCCCCGACGAAGCATATAAGATGCTATATGACTATCTAAATATCCTAGCCCCCTTCATCATATTAATCATAATTTCCGTATTAATAGGATTAATTATAGATCGTATATCCAGGGATCGAGTAATAAAACTATTCAACGGATACTGGGTCGTTCTATTCTATGAGGATATCGATAAAAATGGTTTAAAGGAGGCATATTTCGGTAAGATAAATATCCCACCCCGATCCGGTGGGGGCTTCGAACTCGAGTATGCATTAAAGACTATTGTAAATCCAGTTAAGCTACTCGGATATTTAAAGAGGATGTATGAAGATACGGGGAACGAGAAGTATATTAAGAAAGCCAGGGAATTATATAACCATATTATAAAGTCGAGGAGAATCAATATCGGCTTTGAAGAGATAAAATATGATCCATTTACAGAACCTAGTGAAGCAAGTAGAAAGGTTTACAAAGACAATATTAAAGATGTCTATGCGATAGTCAGGTTCGTAGATATAATGAGTAAAGAGGAATTGGAGAGGAGGATGGAGGAGTTAAACAAGACATTCTATCCAGGGACATTATATAGGATAAAGAGAAGTATAACCAATTTCCTTGGATTAGCTAAAGATAGATTGACTGAGGCATTTGGAGCCGTCTCATCTAAATTATCTAAGGTCGCCCCCATACCTGTTGAAAAGGAGATTAAGAAGACTAGTGAAACCATAGTTACAGGTAAACTAGGTAGTTACGAAGCCTTACTTGAAAATAGCATTGGAAAACTAGTCTTGGTTAAGGTTAAGGATATAGACGGTCTAGAAAGATTTTATCAGGGAATATTAAGGGAGTACTCACCAAATTATATAGCAGTATATAATGTAGATTTTAGGATAGAGGAGGAGGCTGTATACATTGGTAGAAGGCTATTAGACAACTATCCAATTGAAAAACTAGATTATCATGGATGGGCGTTAAGGGAGGGTAAGCATCTAGATATTATTTCAATAGAGAATAAAACGGATAAGAGTATTATCAAGGTGAAGAACCTATATAACAACAATATATACATAGACAAGTTTATAGTCAATAACCAGGAAGTTAAAGTCCCCGACCAGAATCTAGAGCCTGATGAAACTGTAGAGATAATTGTAGAGGGGGATATAGGCGAGAATCCCGAGATCAAAGTCCAATATACGATTGCTAAGAAGAGTGATATAATATGGCCGACGAGTAAAGTTAGAGTAATAGGAAGTGGAGAGCCTAGCGAGAGATTTATAGAATCTATATTAAAGAAGATTATGAAGTAGATTTACAAGTATAAAATGTAAACATTTAAATACTTGTAATACAAATATTATAGATATGACGGAAGATAATGAGAAGAAGGAGAAGATTATAAGTATTAGGGGGATTGACAAAGACCTTTATAAAAGGCTTAAGGCGTTTGCTGACGAAGCTGGAAAGACGGTTGGAGAAGCTGTGAATGATGCGATACAGATATTCCTGAGCTTATCAGGTAAACTCTCAGCTACAGTAGATGAAATTGTCAAGGAGGCAGCTTCATTAAGAGGGTTTAATGAGTTGTCGATCACGGGAGAGGAGGTTAAGGGATTTGATAAGAATATTATTATAGTGGATATCGATAAGCTTCATTTAAAAGACTTTGATGACGAGGCTTTACAGAAGATTGTTAGATTAATTAATATCAAGAAGTTAATTGTATCTGGTAAGGTAAATAAAGTCGCTTTATACTCTAAGTGCTTTAATGTATCAAGCGTGGAGTTTAGAGAGGATTAGCTTATAGGCCTATATATAATCCCCAGTTTATCAGCATATGAATAAGCCTCCTCCATCTCTTTATATTTAGGCCTTCTAGCTATATCCTTAAAACGCCACGGCTCCCGAACCACCATATGCTCAGGTCTATATTGATCCATGATATTGACAAGTACATTGGGTGTATTATCCGCTATCCACCTAAGCACGGGTTTAGTACAGCATTCAATATGGTTGGGAAGGACTAGGTGTCTAATAATGATCTCTCCCCCATATCCATAAACTATCTTTAGATTCCTGGTAACGACGTTATAGTAGTTATGAACCCTACTTAATTTAAATCCGCATTCATTATTCCCATATTTGAAGTCCGGGAGCCATATATCCATTATATCAAGTAGAAGCTCTAAGGCCTCTATAGTCATATACATATTACTATTCCATAGAAGTGGGATCCAGTCATTGAAATACCTTAATGACTCTATTATGACATGGAGATTCTGATCTGGATTTCCACCTACGTAATTGATGTTTCTAGCTCCCTTAGACGCAAGTATATGTGATATTCTAGCCAGGTATTGAGGGTCGACAATCTCTCCATTGAATGGTCTCTGGCTAATATCCCAGTTCTGGCAGAATACACATTTAAAGCTGCATCCAGTGAAGAATATAGTTCCTGAGGGGACTAATGGAGCCTCCTCACCCATATGTAGGAATGCTGAAGCGACTCTAGAAACAGAGTCTAATCCACATACCCCTCTATGTCCATCATATCTATTCACCATACATCTTCTTTCACATAACCTACATGGGTTTACAAGTCTCTTAGCAATCTCTATCTTAACCTCAAGGAAATTATTACTACTATATTCCCTCCTAAATTCGTTTACATCGATATCTCCATTATATACCTTGTTCCATACATCTCTAAAGCTTCTTCTAAGCTCCCGATGAAGATTAAATAATTCATCTGCCGAGAAACTTCTCCAGTCCCCTATATCTCTGGGGACCTCAATATGTTTTGCAATGATATATCTTGGGGGGTATATCTGCTTCATAACTCTATAATACCATGTAAGGATACGCCTAACATTTTCATCCCCCCATACTGTAAGTGAATCAGGTCTAACTAGATAGTAGTATACGTCTTCATCCACCATGCTCCATATATAAAAATAGTATTTATTTAAATAGTTCTTGCTACTGTATCTTCTCGATAGCCTCTCTAAAGTATCTATTTCTATTCTTCAGGTATTTAATGGCCATTGCGATATCCTCACCTGGGGATAATGTATATTCTAGAAATACACCTGTACGTCCATAGATCTCCCTCTTACTGAGCATATATACCCTCTCATTCACTATAGACTCCGGAATAGATAGTATTTTAGATGCCCAGCCCTCCCTTCCAATTATACAAGTCTCAATATGACCATCGTTAGTCGGCTGGATCAACATAAGCCTCTTATCAACACCTGGTACCCTACGTAGACTCCCTAGACTATTATAATCTATCATCCCCCCGAATCTATAGAAGGATATCTCATTTGAAGTGAGCTTCTTCAGTGGATAACTAACTACCTTCTTACCATAGTCATCAAGCCAGTAATATACCTTAGGTGTATTGTAGGGTGTTGCCTGGATAATAACTTTATTCCTAATCTCAAATCCATATGACTCTAGCGTAGATTCTATCAGAAATGGGCTTACATATCTCAATATAATTATATCGATATCGCTATTAGGGTTAACATCTCCTCTAGCTACACTACCATATACATATGGGTTTAAGCCCCTTAGATATAGGGGCTTAGAAATTTTAATGGCCTCCCTCCTAAACTTCTTAAGCAAATCAATTCGATCCTTATTATATATTACCCCCCTCCACTCACCTGGTCTACAAATCATCTTCTTCTACCAATATAAACCTTTTTAACACCAATAATTAAATTATAATATGTTCAAAATATCAATTATGACATGAATATGTAAAATTACATATGTTAAATAAATTAAACTATATGAAAATTGTCAAGTTTATGGAAAATTACTCAATACCGTCTTCTAAATCTCTCGAATCCACCTACGAGATAATATGCTTTATAACCCTTCCTCCTAAGAATATATGCTATATATTTACTTAATACACCTGCCCTGCAGATAATTATAATTGGCCTATCCCTATAATCCTCTATATATTCACTAAGCTCCTCTTGAGGAATATTTATGGATCCTGGTATATGTGACTCGATATATTCATTTGATGGCCTAACATCTATTAATACTGCGTTATCAGGGATCTCATCATATTCTATCGGGTAATCTTCAATAGGCTTTAAATCATACTCCAGATCCCTCAAATCATATACTCTAATATTATCTAGAGACTCTTCAAATACTCTAAAGTCTAGTTTAGATTCCTCCTCCTCAACCACCTTGGACGACGCCCTTAGAACAGGGAAACGCTCTACCAATGCACATACCTCCTCAACCACCTTAGATGATTCATAGGTCCCGATTTCCATAGCAATCTTCATAATATCATCTTTATCCAGACCGAATAACGGTCTATTAACGGGGATTTTAATAGCCTCCTGAGAAACCTTTAAATTCCTCAACGTCTGACTTGAGACCTGCCCCAATACCTCTCCAGTAACTAGACTATCCGCCTTAAGTAGATCCGCTATATACTCGCCTCCCCTATACATGAAACGCTTCAATATAACTATTCTATAGTCCCTTCTAATCCTATCCCTAATCATAGCTGCTAAAGGCCTGTAATCAGCTACATACATCTTCGGCCTATACCCATATGACCAGTTTTTAGCGAGTATCGAGACCACTCTTAAAACCTTCTTTAGATACTCCTCACTAGCTAATTGAGCATGGAAATAATGCACTTCAGCACCCCTCTTAAGTGCATACCAGCTTGCAACCGCTGAATCGAAACCTCCGGAGACTAGGCTTATAATTCTTCCATCAGTCCCTATTGGCAGGCCTCCATATGCCTTAAACTCCCTTAAATAATAAAATACTTTATTCCCTCTAATCTCGAGTTTAACCCAGATATCTGGATTCTTGAGGTCGACTCCCTTTGCATATGGTGTTAATGCCTTTCCAAGCTCCCTATTTACATCTATACTCCTGAAACTATGTTTACCCTCTCGCTTAGCCTTAACCGCAAATACCTTATTTCTAATGATATCTCGATAGATCTCCACACCCATCGAAACAATGTCATTTAAATCATCGAAATCTCTTGTAACAACCTCCATAAACCCAACTATTCCGAATACCCTCCTTAAAACATTAAATATCTTGTCGTCGCCATCGACTTTAACTAGTATCCTACTCCACATATTGACTATCTCATATTCCTTATACCCATTTGAAGTAAGAGCGTCTCTAATATTATCTATGAGTCTATTCATAAACCTCCTTCTACTTCTCCTACTCTTTAAAGTTAATTCACCTAATCTAATCAGAATATCCATATCCATTAAGACTATATCATTGCAATTCAATATTTTTAATAAGTTCTCAAGGCTTTTCATTAATAATTTTCGAGGCTCTTAACTATTTTTAGTGGGTATATATAGAGGGGGGTTAAATGTGGAGATGGAGGATTAGGCAGAGGGGTCGGGGTAGACCGATGAAACCAAGGTTTATACATTATTTAAGGCCTCATCCCCCGATGATACCTATTAGCTATGGTAGAATACCTCCTCCACCGCCTCATATCAAACCTATTGAGATGACTCCCGACGAGTATGAAGCCTATATTCTAATTTATTATGAAGGTCTTAGTCAGGAGGAGGCTGCGTTGAAGATGGGTGTATCTAGAGGAACTCTATGGAGAAGTTTAGATAGTGCTAGGAAGAAGATTGCTGAGATGCTTGCAACTGGAAGGCCTATCATAGTCCGGATGTATTAACCCTTTATATACAAGTTATGGAATATGAAGTCATGGAGTATTGTTAACCTTTATTTTTGTGCATATGCTAATAATTAATGGTGATTGGTATGGGATGGAGATGGGGATTTAGGAGAGGAGGATATGGATATCCACCCTATTACCCGCCTTATTATCCACCGCACTATCCACCGTATTATCCGCCAGCGAATCCAGAGGATGAACTAAGATATTTAGAAAATTACAAGAAAATGCTTGAGGACGAGAAGAAGGCTATCGAGGAAGAGATTAGAATGATTGAGGAACGCATTAGAGAACTTAAGAGGATGCTGGGTAAGGAATAGTTTTAACACATTCTTTTTACAATAGAATTATTATAGGGGGGTGGGTGGGATATTCCTAAGTATATCCTAGTCTATACAAAGAAGAGTAAGAAGCCTGAGATCGGTAGAGTAATTACCTATGATAAGAATGGAGTGATAGGCATATTTCATAGGAAAGCACCCTTAACAAAAGAGTTGAGGAAGGGAATGCTAGTTATTGCAAGGATTATATCTCCCAAGGATAAGGATAGAAACTTCTATATTTTATGGCCTGAGGAGATCTTGAAGGATGATAGGATCCCAGAGAAATATAATAAGAATCTGGAGGTATGGGGTAGACCAGCATATAAGGAATTGAAGAGGCGTAGGATGGAGAGACTTGAGAAGGAGAAGGCCGGGAGGTGATGGAGATGTATCTTGATATTATTAAGAGGCTTGAGGAGGCTGGAGTAAGCTATATATTATTTTATAATAGGGATGGATTTGAAACTGTTGAAAAAGCGTCTAAATATACTGGATACCCCCCTGAAAACATCCTTAAGACAATGATTCTCAAAGCTGGTGAAAAGTTGATTGCATATATAGTTAGAGGCGATCAAAGGGTGAACCTAAATTTTATAAGTAGTTATCTAGGGCTTAAAGTAAAGTTGGCCGACGTTAAGTCTATTAAAAATGAACTGGGGATAGAGGTAGGGGGCTTATCAGTACTACATCCAAATATAATGAGGATCGATCGATACATGTCTAGAAAATGCCTTGAGGTATCTGATGTAATTGTAGGAGGTGGAGACCGCCTCCATTTATTTAAAGTATCAATAAAAGACCTAATCGAGTTGACTAAACCTACTATATTGGATGATGAGTAGGAGGCTAACCTTATTATCCTTCTAACGTTCTTACAATATAATCATTAAACCTGCTCCACCATCCTCTTAATCCCTCTTCAAGATCCTCACTAAACTTCTTAGCCCATTCCTCAACCTCAATCTCCCCTGCTATTGTCGCTATGATATCCTTCACCTTCTTACCCTCCCAATACCTCGGTTCTGCACCAGCCTTAATAGAGTACAGTCTTATTAGGGAGTACATCCTTAATGCATGCTTCTTCAAATCGATATCAGTATTAAGAAGTTTACTATATAGGATGGGTAATACCTTCTCACCCCATCCACGGTGGAATCTACATAATCCACTATTATCTATTAGATACTCCATTAAAGCTCTTTCTAATGAAGAGGCTGCGTATTCCTCGGGAGACATGAATGTAGGGTGATAATTCGTCCAGTATCGTCCTAAAATATATAGTGGAGCTAGCATACCAGGCGTCCAATA
>DQXH01000124.1 GCA_011043415.1 Thermoprotei archaeon
CCTCAGCCTAGCTTCAACAGCGCATTCAACCCTCCTCTTCTCTAAATCACTCTTAACGTCTTCAGGTAGGTTAGATGCTACATACCTAGCTACTGGAGCGAATACTATAGATGCTTTAATAGCCATTTTAATTGCTTTACATGGTTCATCATATACTATTACTGACGCATTTGCCAGCAATTCTTTAGCGGTCTCAGTGTTATCCGTCAAGTTCTCTGGAATCTCAATATTATACTCTTCTGCAAGCGAAAGAATGTAATTTATTCTTCTAGATATCTTATCTATAATTGTCTGAGCAACAGCGATTTTATTGATATTATCCTTACTTGCATATACTATCTGCTGTGTATTTAAATATGATGCAAATCCACCCAAAAGTATAATTGTTATTAGGGCTATCGGCAGTAACTTAATCTCCATGTAGTTCACCATTAAAGAATAGGAAAAAGTGCTCTATTAGGGAAACCTAGGGAAACTTAGGGAATAAAAAGGGAAATAGGTTTTACCTATATTACTCTGTCTTAGGCACTATATACTTACCGAAATTCTCCATTATCTTCTTCCATACGTCGAATGACGCCCTGAATGCCTCTAGGTAAAGCATCCAGTAGTATGGATAGATCATCCACCCAAGTGTCTGACTCATTATCGCAAAGATATCGTATGGTGGATAGACCGGTGGGTAAGGCATCCAAGATGGATACCTATACCACCAGAACATCCGGGTCACCACCAGTATGAAGGATAGTATGCTGTACTATACCATGGGTACATCCAACTGTATCCTGGGTAATACCAGTATGGATAGTATAGATATGAATATAGCCATGGATTGCCGAATAGGTACCAGCATGCACCTCTACCAAAGATCCAGCCTGGTCTAAGCCATGGAGGTAGATGACTAAATGGTCCTCTACCTGGCCAAGGGCTCCAGCCCCATCCACCTTTCCAACCCCATCCCCATCTCCATCCCATACTAATCACCTATGAATTATTAGCATATGCACAAAAATAAATATTTTAATGTTATACATGCATTTACCTTCCGATAAATCTGTAGTATAAAATTACTTAATCAAGAATATTTACACTAAAGGGCATATTAATTTTATCTATAGGTGTTTTGCAATGTTTGATGAACTACATTTTCAGGAAGCTCCTAGGATTGTTATCGAGCCTCCTGGTCCAAAAGCTAGGGAGTTACTGGAGAAACAGAGAACTTTAGAGGGGAATCCTGTACTATATCCAAGGAGTCTACCATTTGTACCTGAAGAAGCGAAGGGAGCTACAGTTAAGGATGTAGATGGAAACATATATATAGAATTATTTGCAGGGATATCAGTACTCAACTTTGGATATTCAAATCCATATATTCTTGATAAGACGATTAACCAATTAAAAAAGATTGCTCATACACTCGATTTTCCGACTGTAATTAGAGAAGAGTTTGTTGAGAAGTTGAATATTATCGCACCAGGGTATCTAAGAAATAATTCTAAAGTATTGTTTGGAGGGCCTACTGGTTCAGATGCTGTTGAAGCCGCGATTAAACTAGCTAAATATTATACTAAACGCCATTCTATAATTGCGTTTACAGGCTCATATCATGGTCAGACCACTATGGCTCTGGCAGTTACATCCGGTAAAAAGTTTAAGGAGCCTATATCACCCTTAGCCCCCGACATATATTTCGCACCATATCCAGATCCATATAGATGTCCATTTAAAACAGATGACCCTAGAGAATGTAGTGAACTGTGTATCGCATATATTGAACATATGCTTGAGAATCCCTACTCAGGCATACCTACACCTGCAGCGATAGTAGTAGAACCTATACAGGGGGAAGGCGGGATTATAATCCCTCCAGACGACTTCTTACCCAAGCTAGAGAAGATAGCTAGAAGAAATAACGTGGTTTTAATTATAGATGAGATTCAAAGTGGATTAGGCAGGACTGGTAAGTGGTTTGCACATGAATATACTAGTGCTCAAGCAGATATAATTCCAATGGCTAAGTCACTTGGTGGTATAGGACTGCCTCTATCAGCTATTATGTATAAAAAAGAGTTGGATATATGGCCTGAAGGCGCTCATGTAGGGACATTTAGAGGAAACGTCGTGGCTATGGCCGCGGGATCAGCGGCAATTGATTTTGCATTAGAAAATAATCTCCTGGGTCACGTAAATAAAATTGGTTGTGAAGCGCTTAAATATCTTAGAGATTTGATGAGTGAGAGTAGATATATAGGACACGTGAGAGGGAGGGGATTAATGCTCGCCGCCGAATTCGTGAAGGATAAAGCTACTAAAGAGCCATTTAAAGAGATTGCAGGTAAAATACAGCTGGAGGCCTTTAAGAGAGGAATTATAGTTTGGAAAGCAGGTGCATATGGAAATGTCATTAGGTTCCTACCTCCACTTGTAATAACAGAAGAGTTGATGATGAAGGCGCTTGAGATATTCAGAGACGTAGTTAAATATATAGAGGAAATATTCTAGCCTCTACTCCGAATAAAGTCGGGAATATCAACATACCCTTTTTATAAATTAAATAGTTTTTAACTAAGTCACTTTATTTATTATAATCATGTTTGGCTCTGAATGTATACCATGCATCTTTAACCAGGCATTAAAGACTTATAGAGTAATTGGATATAGCGATGAAGTTATAATCGAGAAGTTTTGGAGCATAATGAAATTAGTGAATAAACTCGACTATAAACTTACCGCGCCGGAAATTTATTTTACAGTATATAAGTGGATTAGAGAGGACTCTGGGTTAAATGACCCATACTATAAAATTAAGAAGATGTGGAATAGATGGGTTTTAGATAAGGCTTCTACTATTAAGAAAATGATTATCGAGTCTAAGGATCCTATATTTACTGGTCTAAAGATCTCTTTAGCTGGTAATATCATAGATTATGGGGCATTAGATGATATTAAATTTGAAGATACGTTAAATCAGGTTCTTTCAAGTAAATTAACTATCGACGATTATCAAGTATTTAGGAATAAGCTAGACTATGCGAAGAGCATATTATTTGTTCTTGATAATGCTGGTGAAGCCGTTCTAGATAAAATATTTATTGAGAGTATATTAAATGAGACTAGAATATCTAAGGTATACATCGGTGTTAGAGAAGAGCCTTTCATAAACGACGTCACTATAGAAGACATAAGATTCCTTGGATTCGATGAATTAGGAGATATTGAGATAATAAGTTTTCCAGTAGATATAAATAAACATTCTACATATCTAAATGAAGGAAGATATAGCCAGGTATTTAGATTAGCTGATACCACAGTTTTAAAGGGACAAGGGAATTACGAACTATTCCATAATTTCAAGGATATATTCTTTGCTTTAATAGCTAAATGCAAGCCCGTCGCATCACATTTAAATGTTGATGTAGGGTCGCAAGTCTTTAAGTTTAATAAGTAAGTTATTTGATCATTCTTGAGACAGTCTATGTATGTATAATATATCGGATAATAATGCTTGTCCAGTCTCTATCCTACCAGCTCCTGGACCAATTAATGTAACGTCACCTAAATGATCAGTCTTAAATGTAATTGCATTTAATACACCCATTACATTAGCTAAGGGGTTAGTTAATGGAAGTTTCATAGGCTTTACACTCGCTTTAATTACTCCATCATCAGTATAAATCCTTGCAATCAACTTTATTCTCATGCCATTTTTAAGCGCCTCCTTAACATCCTTACCACTTATCCCCGTAATACCCATTCTTTCTACATCATTAATCTTAAGATCCGAATCTAATACCGTGTTAGCTAGTATAACAGTCTTAACCGCAGCATCCCACCCCTCCACATCAGCCGTTGGATCAGTTTCAGCATATCCTAGTCTCTGAGCTTCCTTTAGAGCGTCTGAATAACTATATCCATTCTCCATCTTGGTCAATATAAAGTTTGTAGTTCCATTTAGAATACCTTGAATCTCCTGTATATTACAGCCTGCTAAAGCCTCTCTAGCTATTGATATAGCTGGTGTACCACTCATGACTGTGCCCTCAAATCGGAGGAATACATTATTCTTTCTAGCGATATCAATCAACTCTCTATATGCCAATGCAATAGGGCCCTTATTCGAAGTTACTACATGCCTACTATTCTCTAAAGCGGTTTTAATATGAGTAAGTCCAGGCTCTCCAGTCTCGATATTAGTCGGCGTAGCCTCCACAATAATATCGACATCCATCTCCTTAGCCAAAGTAATGCTGTCAAAATCCTTTTCACCTGGATAATCCCATATATTCCCTTTTTCATCAACCAGCTCTATAATATGATTAAGATCTAGGCCTTCATCCGAATATGCATTTCCCTTAATAGGGTCAGCTATAGCTATCAACTTAAATTCAAAGCCGAATCTATCTCTTAAACATCTTTCCTTATTCCTTAAAACCCTTATGAAACCCTGTCCAACATTTCCGAAGCCTATTAATCCAATTCTCCAAACCATACTTAATCACCTAATAGAGATTTAAGATCTAACTCATTTAATTTACCTTCGGTAGGTATGCCATTTGAATCCCATCCACGTAGCTTATAGTACTCGTCCAACATCTTATTAAAGTCTTCCTTCGGCAATCTAATATGCTTATCTCCTTTAGGTGGTAAAGGTAATGGATCTTCAAATACCCTAGCTGGTAGGGAATCATCCTTTCTACTGACCCCCGCCTCCCTAATATTAAATAATCGAGTTAAATTCCATATCCTCTCGCCAACCTTCAAATATTCATTTAAATCATATTCCAATCCAACTGCATATCTTAATGCAGTTATATCATAGTCTGGTAGAAAGTCGCATACTATCAATGAAAATGCAGCGGCCCTCTCATCCTGAGTCCTCTTTACATACTCTGCCACACCCTCTATAGAGAAACGCTTAAGGACGCCTGTCAATTCAGCCTTAGTAGTCCATGCACGCTGGTGGCACCCTCCCCTATCACTAGTTGCATATGCTAGCGCCATCCCCCATGAACTCCTCGGCTCATAACCCGGTAACTCTAGTCCCTTAACATGCATCGCGAATTTATATGAATCCATACCAATTATCTCACTAACTCTTTTTACCCCTTCAGCCAGTAAATCGCCTATTCCCTTCCGATATGCAATCATTTTAATAAGCTTTAATTGTCCGTCTTTATCCCCGAACCTAGGACCCTCGTCTATCAACCCCCTCTCCCTACACTCCATTATAAAGCCGATTACATTCCCAGTTGAAATCGCATCCAAGCCGAGGGTATTGCATAATTTCATTGCATCAGCTACATCCAATACATCCTTGATACCGTTATTACTACCTAATAATGCTATTCCCTCATACTCCACCTTAACGTCAAATCCATCTCTAGATACTATTTTACCACATGAAATTGGACAGTTATAGCATGATACAATACGCTTCACAAAATCTCTCAAATAAGTACCATATAATCCAACTGCATCATCAATATATCCCCTCTGAAAGTTGTAGCTGGGTAGGATTCCAAATGCATTCATCGGATCCACCCAGTAGGATGTACCTATCTGCCTCCTAATCCTTAGAAACTTATTTTTATTTACCTTACGCATCCTCTCAACAGCAACTCTATGAAAACCTTCTTTATCATATAACTCAATTTTCTTATATCCCTTAACAGCGATAGCCTTTAAATTCTTACTTCCCATAACGGCTCCCGGCCCACCCCTACCAGCTATTCCAGACCTCCATGGATCAGAATCCTTATCTATATTAATACTTGCAAATCTAACAAGGTTCTCTCCAGCAGGACCTATCGATGCAATATGGGCTCTAGAGTCAGTTTCATCTCTAATAACCTTAACTGTCTTCTCTGTATCAGCCCCCCATAAATGTTTAGCATCTCTAAATTCAATATCATCACTAATCCATATGTATATAGGGTCTTCTGACTTACCATATATAATTACGCCATCATATCCAGCCTTCCTAAGCTCAGGTCCAAAATACCCGCCTGCATGTGAATCATTAAATAAATTAGTTAATGGTGATTTGGTTACGACAGTTATTCTACCGGATGTAGGATACTCAGTGCCTGTCAAAGGCCCAGTTAAAAACATTAGCAGGTTATCTGGAGAAAGGGGGTCTGCATTCTTCTTCAGTAATTTATAGAGCAGATACGCTCCTAACCCTTTACCCCCTATAAAACTTCTGATCACATTGGCATCAATTTTAATCTCTCTATATTTTTCGTTATTTAAGTCGACATAGAGGATTTTACCATATGTCATCAATTAAATAAATAGTTTAATTACACTATATTTGGTTTATAGCAGATTTACATAATAATTTATAGAGAACCTTATTTGCTTGGTGTTTATAAATGAGGAAGTATGTTTCTATTAAAAGTACTGATGAAAAGATTGTTGAGGTGATTTTAAATAGGGTTGATAAGGCTAATGCATTGAATAAGGATATGTTAGTCGAGTTAAACGAGTTCTTTAGAGAAATTATGGATGAGAGATATATTGTCATTATTAGGGGAGAGGGGAATAAATATTTTTCTGCTGGAGCCGATATAGAGTCGTTGTATAATGGAGAGTTAAACGTGGTAGAGATTCATAAATACTTTGATATAATCGAGGAATATCCTCATCCAGTCATTGCTATGGTAAATGGATATTGTTTTGGGGCGGCGTGTGAGTTGATAGCGGCCTGCGACTTGAGAACAGCGTCAAGCAAATCTTTATTTGGGATTACCCCGGCTAAGCTAGGTCTGACATATAGTATAGAGGGGATCGAAAGGGTAATTAAATTAATTGGATACTCGAAAGCTAAATTACTCTTTCTAACTGGTAAGACGATAACTTCAGAGGAAGCATTAAGATATGGATTAGTGGATTATGTATATGATCCAGATATTCTTGAGGAGGAGACTATTAGAATCGCCCGAGAGTTGGCTGAGAATGCTCCGCTATCGCTGGAGAGCATTAAGAGAGTTTTTAACCTAATTAGATACCAAAAAGCCTATGACGAAACTACGTTAACGGATGTATATAACCTTGCATTAGAGAGTCGTGATTATAGAGAAGGGTTAAAAGCATTTCTAGAGAAGAGAAAACCACTATACAGGGGGAGATAGTTCAGTTATAACATGTTTTCAATAGACTCTACTAGCCTTGGAACAACTTCCCCCACCTTAGCATTAATTAATATCTCTGCAATATGGTCTTTTTCAGTCGGCTCCATATTAATTATAATAACTTTTCCACCATGCATTTTAACAGTCTCGGGGATATATGCAGCGGGATATACTGTAAGTGAAGAGCCTAATACTAGGATAAGATCTGCTTTGCTAGCCTCTTCATAAGCCTTTGAAATCTCAGTATATGGCAGTGGTTCCCCGAATAATACGACATCAGGCTTTAAAATACCATTACAGACTTTACACCTGGGTGGAAGAGAGGATTCCTCGATAATCGAGAATACTTCATCATAAGTATACTTATATCCACATCTGGTACACGATATCGTACGGAGATTGCCGTGAAGCTCTATAACATTCCTTGACCCCGCCTTCTGATGAAGACCATCTATATTCTGTGTAATAATTACCTTAAGTAGATTAAGCTTCTCAAGCCTGGCTAAACCGATGTGGGCAGGGTTTGGTTCAGCCTCTCTAAATGATCTTACAAAGGTTAGATATAGCTTCCAGAAACCCTCGGGATCCTCAATAAAATACGTATATGTAGCGTAATATGGATTTATCCTTCTCCACAGCCCATTTTGCCCCCGAAAATCTGGGATACCGCTTTCGGTGGAAATACCAGCTCCAGTTAAAGCAATAGCATACTGAGAGGAGATAATATATTCAGCTGCTTTATTAATTAAAATATCAATCGAGCTCATCAACTAAACTATTATATATAGGTATTGAAAAAGAATATTATAAAAGTTATGTAAAGAAAAAATTTTACAATGTAAAAAGAAGACTATTTACGATGATATATAGTAAGGGATTATATTTTTTATTTATGTATAAATATTAATTATTCAATTTATAAATAATAAAAATGCAGTAATTAGATATTCAGAGGTGGTCGTAATAAGTTACCGATCGAGACTAGCGGTTAAAGTCACCCTACTCGCTATATTCTCTGTACTGACATTCTTAAGTGCGCTTTTAAATAAATTTACTTTACAGGGTGGGCAGATATTTTTCTCAATAATATATTCTACAGGTGTACTTACATTAGGTTCATTTGGTAGCGGGACTTTAATAGCCTTTATAGCAGGATTAATGTATATGTTTCAATCTACATTAGGGTTCTTTAGCTTAGCGTCATTCGCTGTAAGGGGAGTTACAACAGACTTAACGTTTTTATTATTAGGTGTTTATAAGGATTCTAAACAGTATAGATACAATTGGATTAAGATAGCGATAGGACTCGTGGTAGCAAGCTTCTTGACGGGACTATTCCAATACTTCTTTTTCGTCGTATTCATGAAGATGTTGATTGACTTCGGTAGATTCATCGTAAGTATAATCTTTCTAGTTGCATTGGTCTCTAATGGAGTCGGAGGATTTATTACAGGGAAGATCATAATGCCAAGGATATCTAGCATCATTAGGTTTAGATAGGTGTATAGGATGGTACACTTAAGATCCTTATTTATAGAACGGGATTTGATGAGAGAGGCCGAGGAAAGAGTTCTAGAATCATATAGGAGAGGGGGTGTAAGTTCAGTCATATGGACCGTGACATATGCATGTAACCTAAGATGCAGACATTGTTACGAAGCTGCGGGAAGCCCGTTATCAAATGAGCTTGATACTGAAGAAGCCCTTAATCTTATAAAGGAACTAAGGGAACTCGGTAAACCCATTTTATTCATATCTGGCGGAGAACCCTTACTTAGGGATGACATCTATATTATCTTGAAAGAAAGTGTAGATGCTGGAATGAGAGTTATATTAAGCTCCAATGGAACATTGATAGACGATATCGTAGCTGATAAAATTGCTGATACAAAGGTACATTATGTAGCATTATCGATATATGGCCCAGAAAAGTTCCACGACTATTTCACAAGGGTATTAGGCTCTTTTAGGAGGACTGTTAATGCATTAAGGTTATTGAGGGAAAGGAGTATGAAGATCGGGATTAAAACTACAGTTACCAGGGAAAACTATAGGCACATTCCCTATCTTTTTTATCTCGCTAAAAAGTTGGAAGCGTCTCTAGTCTATATATGTGATTTCATACCCATCGGGAGAGGCTCTAACATGGAGAAAATGGCACTTAGCAACATGGAATGGAGGAGACTTATGGACATTCTTATTGAAGACATATTGTTGAATAATGGTTATAGAGATATTGAGATAGACATAGGGGCACATCCATCCACCGCTATATATGCTCTCTTAAAGTTAAGGGAACTTGGTTTTAACGTGGATCATGCTATTCAAAGATTAAGATTAAAACGTGAAAACCCTATTGGACAAGGATTCATCTCCATATCACCAAGTGGCGATATACTTCTCTCCAACTTCCTTCCAAGTATTAAGCTTGGTAATATACGGGAGATCAGGATTAGGGATGCAATAAAAAATGATTTATATAGACTTCTTGGAGACTCTAATAACCTTAAGGGAATATGTGGAAAATGTAGCTACAGGCATCTCTGTGGAGGATGTAGGGTAAAGGCATACTATAAATATGGTGATTTATTTGAGGAGGATCCATCCTGTATAGTATATAGATGAGGTGAACATATGCTCGATTATAATGAAAAGCCTATCTTAATATTTTGGGAGGCTACGAAGGCATGTATGCTAAGGTGTAGACATTGTAGAGCCGAGGCTATATTAAATCCTTTACCCGATGAACTATCGACGGATGAAGCACTGGGACTCATCGATATGATCACACGTTTTGAAAAGCCATACCCTGTATTAATAATTACAGGTGGAGATCCATTAATGAGAAAAGACTTGTTCGAAGTCATCGGATATGCGGCCGATAAAGATATTCCTCTTGGAATAGCTCCGGCTGTCACAGAACTACTTAATGATAAAACCATGGATAAATTAATTGAATATAACGTAAAGTATATCTCGATCAGTCTAGATGGAGGGATGCCTGATACGCATGACGTGATTAGAGGCGTTAAAGGAAACTTCCATATGACTATAGAGGTATTGAAGAAACTCGTTAAAAGAGAATTTAAGGTCCAGGTTAATACACTAGCCTGTAAGGAAACTGTGAACGACCTACCATATATAGTTAAAATTTTAAAAGATCTAGATATAGATATTTGGGAGGTATTCTTCTTGATAAAGGTAGGTAGAGGGATTGAGGTAGGAGATTTAACACCGAAGGAATATGAAGATGTCAATAATTTCCTTTATGAAGTAAGTAGATATGGAATTGAAGTCAGAACCGTTGAGGCTCCATTCTATAGGAGAATAGCTAAATGGAGGATTGAAGACGAATATGATTATAATAAATTGGATGTCAAGTATATTATGAGAAAATATAGACTTGGTGAATTATATGAAGAACTAGTTAAGAAATTAATAGGACTTCTAGGTTATCCACAGAATCCTCCAAAGCCTCACATACCATCAACGAGAGATGGGAAGGGGATAATCTTCGTATCTTATAATGGAGATATATACCCTAGTGGTTTCGCACCTTATAGACTCGGCAATATAAGGATAGATGATCTTGTAGAAGTATATAGGAATAACCCTATTCTAATCAGAATAAAAAAAGGAGATTTTAAAGGTAAATGTGGAAAATGCGAGTTTAAAGATTTATGCGGCGGAAGCAGGGCGAGAGCATATGCGGAATATAGAGATATATTACATGAGGATCCAGCCTGTACGTATATACCATAATAAAAATTAATCTAATATCAGAGATAGTATATTAATTGATAGAAAATTCAATTTATAGTCTATTTAAATACACTTGAATTTAAGTTAAATCTTATTTACTGCAAAAAATCTCTAAAAATATTTGATTAAAGATATGAAAAACAAAATTAAAGGGTTCTATTCATAATATATATTTTAGTGGTGAAAGGAGTGGAGGACGCTACACAGGGTTTAGACGTTAATAAGTTGATGGCTACAATAAGAAGGATGGTTGGGAATAAAGCTGTTAGATTTATTATTAGGAGAATGGGTAACCCGAAGAGAGTGATTAAAATATTAGGTATATATGCGGGTGTTGAAGAGACGTCTAATATAAGAGAAAAGAGTTGGGCTAAATTAATTTCTAAGTTATTGGAAGAGGCTGGATCTAGATTTGGATTCGATTCAAATGAAATTAGATCTAGACTTAAGGATCCATATATTAGGAGAGGGTTAGCAAATATACTACTTGGGATCTCTAAGTATGGCATTACAAGACCTCAAAGATTATATGCACCGTTTATGATTGTATGGGACTTCACTAAGCAGTGTAATTTAAAATGTAAACACTGCTATGCAAATGCAACGCCGTTACCTGCTAAAGATGAACTCACCTTAAGTGAGAAGATGGAGGTATTGAGACAGCTTGATGAAGCCGGGGTTGCCGCAATATCTTTCTCAGGTGGAGAACCCCTTATGAATAGGGATTTCTGGCCTGTCGCTGAGAAAGCTGCAGAGATAGGAATGTATATCAGCGTAGCCACCAATGGAACATTGATCACAGAGGGAGTCGCTAAGAAACTTAAGGAGATTGGAGTAAGATATGTGGAGGTCAGTATAGATTCACCATATCCCGATGCCCATGACGAATTTAGAGGTATACCTGGTGCATGGGAGAAAGCAGTTAGAGGGATTAAGAATGCTAAGAAAGTAGGTTTAGACGTCGGTATAGCGACGACTGTTACCAAGATAAACTATGGAGATATGCCTGATATGATTAAATTAGCAAGAGAATTGAAGGTAGATAGATTCATAGCATTCAATTTCATACCTACAGGTAGGGGTAAGGAAATTATGGAATTAGATCTTTCTCCTGACGAAAGAATGGAACTCTTAGAATATTTCTACCAAGAATGGATGAGAGGCGAACTACAGATCTTCTCTACAGCGCCAATGTATGCAATCGTATCACTATCTCACATTGATGAGGGAGGAAAGATATCACCAACACATTTTGCAGAATTGGCTATACCTGAGGAATATATGTCTGCTGGCTTTGCATTAGGAGAATTTCTAGGTGGGTGTGGCGCAGGTAGGATATACTGCTCTATAGAACATAATGGAGATATATACCCATGTGTATTCCTACCGATTAAGGTAGGTAATGTAATTAAAGATGGATTCCTAAAGGTATGGCATGAAAGCCCGATACTGAAGATGTTAAGAGATAGAGACCACTATGCATGCAGCTCATGTCCATATAGATATATATGTGGCGGGTGTAGAGCCAGGGCATACGCATACTTTAACGATATTAGAGGGCCAGACCCGAGTTGTAGCTTTAATGAAAAGTATTGGAATGAGATTATTCTAAATATGAAACATTAATCTAGTCCAAAGTAAATTAATTTATCAAATGAGTAAAAGATATGATATAATAGTCTTAGGCCTTGGATCAACTGGATCGAGTATAACGTATTTTCTAGCCCGTAAGAATGCATCGAATGTACTAGCCATCGATGCAAGATGCTCTGGATGTGGACAGACCAGTAGAAGTAGTGCTCTAATTAGATTACATTATACAAACCCTGTTATCAGAAGTATGGCTATATACTCATGGCGTTTCTGGAGAGAGTTTCAAGATCATACCGGATGTGAATACTCGGTATTTACTAAGACTGGCATAGCGTTTGTCGGTCCGGAAGACTATGTTGATACTATGAACGAGATCGTGCATGACATTAGATCCAAAGGGATAGAAGCCTACTTGTATGACCCCACCGAATTTAAGAAAGAGGTTTATAAGAATTTTAATGAAGATGGTATAGCTGGTGTAGCCTGGGAGCCTGAAAGCGGGTATGGAGATCCAAATACATCCGTAAGATGCTTTATAGAATATGCGAGGAAGAATGGAGTAGATGTACTGGAGTATACTTCTGTAAAGAAATTATTGAGAGAGGATTCCAAATTAATCGGGATAGAAACCGAAGATGGAGTTATTAAGGGAGAGATTTTTATAAATGCTTTAGGGGTATGGTGTAACGATCTACTTGCTACAATTGATAAACAGCTCCCAATTAAATATGCGAGAGAAGACGTGATATATTTGGAGAATCCAGGGGACATAGATGGAATTCCACCTGGATGGGGTGACCTAGTATATGGATTCTATTCAAGGCCGGATGGAGCTACAAAAACCCTAGTAGGTACTTTGGAGGCGGAGTATGTAGATAATTATGATGAGCCAGGCGAATATACTACACCTCCAATGGATGTCGTTAACAAGAGAATGGAGATATTTACAAGGAGGTTCCCGGACATGATTAAGGCAAGGCCTTCCTCAGTCATATATGGATATTATGATGTAACTCCAGACTGGCAACCTATCATTGGATATGATAACGAGATAGAGAACCTTATACATATGGTTGGATTAAGTGGACATGGATTTAAATTAGCCCCAGCATATGGAGAAGTAATATCAGATATCGCGTTGTATGGCAAGTCGAAGATGTTTAATGTAGATGAATTTAAGATAGATAGATTCTATGTAGGAGTATCTAAACATAGTAAATATAAATATGGTATAATCGGCTAGGACCGTTTAAAAAACCTATATAAGAGTAAAATGACGAATACAGCTGTAGATAGCTGGAGAATAGTCATATATACATTACCGAGGCTAAATAGCGTGATTGAGGATAATAGAAACATTAATAATCCACCGATAGATCTTGATACGGTTACAACCCCGACGGCGCTAGCCTGCTCAACCTTACTCAATAATCTACTTACTGATATTGTGGTTGAAACCTCATACAATGCGTAGACTGGTATAAGCCAGAGAATAATCAGGATGTATCCACTCAGTAAATACATTCCAGTAGAGACTATTATAAGTATCAATGGAGTTAAAGTTAGAGTATACCACGGATCATATTTATCTACCAAATACCCTGCCATGAATCTGCCTATAAATCCGAATATAGCTGGTGAAGTATTGTATATTAATCCAAAGAATATGGGGTCGCCGCCAGTCAGATCCAGTAATTTAAAGTAGAAGCCGTTCCAGAAAAACTCTATTGAAGAGCTTAATAAAATGATAACCATTGAAAATAATATCAATATCTTACCCACGTATTTAAAACTATTTATAATATCCCTTAAAGATACTTTAGTAAAGTCCCCACCTGGATAACATATGTATAATAGTGTAACTGATATAGTCTCTAGAAGAGCAATTATTTTATAGTAAATTGATATATCGTATGGAAGCATTGGAAATATTAATCCCGATAACCCCCATCCAATTGGCATACCAGCCGAGTATATTGCATAGTAAGAGCCGGTCGATCCACCTTTATCTAGTACAATACCTGCAGATGATGTTAAGAGTATTGATTCACCTATACCAGCCAGGAAGATTAATGGGATTATATATTTTATTCCGAGGATTGATATTAGGAAATATGCCATTGGACCTATATATCCCAGTAGTAACATTTTGCGCCTGCCTAGTATATCCGCTCCGATCCCAATAAATAGTGACGAGATCGAAGATGATAATTCCACGGCTCCAAGCATAATTACGAGATTATACTCATATCCATATACAGATCTTATGTAATATCTTGAGAAGACTACGTGGAGGCCGAATGATAAAATTATTATAAATAGGGATATAGAGTATATGTAGAGCCAGTATCCCCTACTCATTCACAAATACTAAATATCCTGTACTAATCTAAATACTAGCCTACGACTTCTACATCAGCGATTTTTAGAGCCTCATCAAACGCCCCTATACCGAGGTCGATATCCTCCTCAGTAACTATCAACGGGGGTGCGATTATGAAATGTGATATCCAATACATTGTCTGCAATACACCGAGTTCACGCAATTTGTTAGCAATTCTAGCCGTCATCAGAGGTTTACCGAGGATCTTATCAATCTTCCTATTAAACGGCTCTTTAGTCTCCCTATTCTTAACAATCTCTAAAGCCCAGAATAAACCGACTCCACCTACATATCCAACTGATTTATGCCTATCCATAAGCCCCTTCAATTCCTCACCAAGGTATCTACCCATTTTAGCAGCGTTATCCAGTATCTTCTTCTCCTTATATTCCTCAATGACAGCCTTCATCGCCGCTAGACCAGCTAAATTATATGCATATGTATGGCCGACGGGAAGAAAGTTATTCTCAAAGTATTCTGAAATATCCTTAGATAATATCGTTAAACCAAGTGGATAATAAGATGAAGTAGCCCCCTTCGCAGTAGTTATTACATCAGGTACGACATCGAAATGTTCAAATGCAAACCACTTGCCGGTTCTACCCCATCCAGACATCACCTCATCAAACATAAGGATAATATCATTTTTATCAGCTATCCTCCTAATCTCTCTATAAAACTCCTTAGGAGGAACTAATGGTTTATTCGTCCCAGTCACCGTCTCAAAAATTATCGCAGCTATATTACCCTCATTCTCAATCATATACTTAATATACTCCACTACAGCCATCGCACACTCATAAGGATCAGCGATACCCTTAAAGGGGCATCTATATGGATCTGGATCAGGCATAAATACAGTACCCCTTACATTAGTATGATACTCGACGGATATCCTCCTAGGGTCGCCTGTAATGGAGATCGCTCCCGCTGTATTACCATGGTAAGACCAGTATCTAGTCATCACCTTGTACTTAGGAAACTTATATGCTCTAATTATCTTCAAAGCATCTTCATTGGCTTCCGAACCAGAGGAAGACGCCATATACCTCTGGAATTTAGGTGGGAGAATACTGAAAAGCGCTTCTGAAGCCTCAGCCCTAATCTCATTTACATATCCAGCTGACAAGTAACTTATTTTCTCTAAAGCCTCTTTAATAGCCTCTATAACTCTCTTATTCCCATATCCCAAGTTTACACACGCCAATTGCGAGCTAAAATCAAGATATTTATTGCCATCCTTATCATATAGATAAGCTCCTTCCCCATGAGTAATATGTAACGGGGTCTTCCAGTCTCTCTGAAACCTCCATGTACCAAAAGTTCTCTCTACAGAAACCTTTATTACATCGAGATCTAACATATATAACACCTATATAATACATAATTTGTTAGTAAGATTAAGATAAATTTTAAACAAATATATCTTATATCACTATATTTTCCAAAAAAACTTTATTTAATTCGAATAAAAACCTATTTGAACTTTCTTTCTATAACCGATGCAGCGACTACTAATGGATCCCAGACAGGAGCGAATGGGGGTGCGTATGCCAGATCAAGCATCTTAAGGTCTTCAGTCTTCATCCCCGCCGTAATAACTGCGGCTGCAGTATCTACCCTTGCTAATACTCCCTCCTCACCAGTAGCCTGAAGCCCTAATACCCTATGAGTATCTTTATCAGCTACTAGACGTATATTAATCCTCTTATTTCCGGGATAATAGTGGCTTCTGGTTCCATGTATAATATCTATATAAACTGCGTTGAAACCCTCTTTCAAAGCCTCTTCATATGTCAACCCTGTTCTACCTACTTCAATATCAAATATCTTTGCTATTGCAGTCCCCACTATGCCAGGGAACTCCGCATATCCCCCAGCCAAATTCTCTCCCGCTACACGACCCATCTTATTAGCTGTTGGTGCAAGCGGGATATATATGGGTCTACCCGTAACTAAATTTATAGTTTCTACATTGTCTCCAGCTGCATATATATCTGGGTCTGAGGTCCTCATAGTTTTATCTACTTTAATAGCACCCGTCGTACCTATCTCTAAACCGAGTTTCTTAGCGAATTCTATATTCGGCTTGACACCAACTGATAACAATACTAAATCCACGTTATATGACCCCTTATCTGTAACTACCTTGTTCACACGGTCCCTACCTTCGAAGGCAACGACCTTCTCATTCAAATGTAAGTCTACTCCATTTCTTCTAATAACCTCCTCGACAGGCTTCGCAGGCTCCTCATCAAAACTAGGTAGTACATGGCTTCGCCTCCCAAGTACTATAACTTTCTTACCCATCTTCCTAAATGCCTCAGCCATCTCCAATCCTATATAACCAACCCCGACAATCCCTATCGTATCCGCTTTAACAGCCTCCCTATATAATTTATCCGCATCCTCTAATATTCTAAGTGTAAATATCCCGTCTAGATTAATGCCGTCTACAGGAGGTTTTGAAGCAATACCTCCAGTAGCTAGAAGAAGCTTATCATACTCTACTTTAACCTCCTTACCAGATTCTAGGTCTATAGCGGTCACTGTCTTACTCGATCTATCGATCTCCGTAACCAAGTGCCTAGTCCTTACATCGATCCCCCTCTCCTTCCTAAAGTATTCAGCAGTATAATATACTAATTTATCTAATTCCTTAACTAGACCCTGGAAATAATATGGTACTCCACATGCTGCATACGAGACGTATTTACTGCGTTCGAATACAATGACATCAAGCTCCTTATTAACCCTCTTCGCCTTAGCCGCAGCAGCCATACCAGCAGCAGATCCACCTACGATAACTACTCTAGTCATCTAAAACAGCCTCTTAAACAACATTTTAATAATGCCTCTTTAAAAGAAGATATTATTATTTATCCCCGAAACGTATTAACAGAAAGAGGCTAGTTAAAATAGAAATTTTAAAATAAAAATTAGGATGGATCTACTTGCCCTTGAACTTAGGCTTCCTCTTCTCCATAAACGCCGTTACACCCTCGATGAAGTCCTCCGTACTGAATGTCAACCCGAATAATGCTGATTCCACAGCCTCACCACGCCATATATCACCCTCTATACCGAACTGTATAGCATATTTAGCGGCTAGTAATGCTAATGGAGGCTTCTCAGCAAGTTTCAAGGCAAACTTCCTGACTTCATCCTCAAGCTTCTCAGGCGGATACACTCGGTCAACCAATCCAATCTTCAAGGCTTCATCCGCTGGTATCATATCACCAGTATAGATCAGCTCTTTAGCCTTACTCCTCCCTATTAACCTAGGCATCCTCTGTGTGCCTGCAGCGCCTGGGATAATACCTAAATTAATCTCAGGCTGTCCAAGCATAGCTATCTCAGATGCGAATCTAAAGTCGCCGCTCATCGCGAGCTCCATACCGCCGCCCAGGGCATATCCATTGATCATTACAATTACTGGCTTAGTATAGTATTCAATTTTATTAGTTACCTCCTGGAACCTTCTAGAGAATATAGCTGCCTTAAATGGTGTGATACCTACGAAAGCAGTTACGTCAGCGCCAGCACTAAATGCCTTCCCAGCCCCAGTCAATACTACAACCCTAATTTTATCGTCCTCCTCAAGTTCATCCAAGGTATTACCTAACTCCTTAAGAAGATCTATCGTCAATGCATTTAACTTAGCCGGCCTATTTAATACAATCCATGCTATCGGAGGTTCATATCTAACTATCAAATTCTTTAAGACCCTTTCCTCAACCTTCGGATACTGGTAAAATCCCTCACCACTCTTCCTACCCAACTTACCCTCTTCAACCATCTTCTTTAATAATGGATCAGGCTTATACTCTTCCCAGCCAGTCTCCTTATACATCCTCTCTAGAGTCTCTACAACCTTATCGATACCATATTCATCAGCATACTTCAGTATTCCTTTAGGATACCCCAATCCTAATTCAGTTGCCTTATCTATATCATCTCTAGACCCGATGCCCTCTCTAAGTAGCCATGCAGCCTCATTAATTGCAGGTGCTATAAGTTCAAGCTCATCGACCTTCTCACCAGCCTCCTTAGGTATACTAGGCTTCACATACTTACCTGGCGAGGGATATTGGTAGAATCCCTTACCACTTTTTACACCATATTCCCCAGCATTATACTTTTCCTCAAATAATGGACATGGATGTATTACTGCACCCTTCTCCATAATCGCTTTACCGACTAAATATATTACATCAATTCCCGTATAATCCGCTAATTCGAATGCACCCATCGGGAAACCTAATTTATACTTGACAGCTGAATCAACTTCAATAACGGATGCCTTATTATTAGCGACTATCCAGCATGCTGTAGACATAAACTTCATTAAAATTCTATTGACTATAAAACCTGGTACATCCTTATTAACCATAACAGGCTGTTTACCAAACTTCTTCGCTAATTCATATGTAATCCTCGCTGTTAAGTCTGAAGTTTTATCACCCTTAATAATCTCGACGAGGGGCATGAGCGGCGGGGGATTGAAGAAGTGCATCCCGATGACTTTATCAGGGCGTTTAGTTGCGGATGCGATCTCGCTAATAGGTAGACTACTTGTATTAGTTGCTAATATAGTATGTGGCGGCGTCTTCTCGTCTAGATCTGCAAAGACCTTCTTCTTCAAGTCGATCTTCTCTGGAACAGCTTCAATTACAAAGTCTGCCCCTGAAACCACCTCATCAAAGTTTAGGCTTGGGTGTATCCTGGACATTACTGTATCCACATCCTCTCTTATAGTTCCTTTAGAAGCTAGTTTACCCACACTCCATTTAATCTTCTCCATAGCATTCTTAAGTATATCCTCAGCAATATCATATACCCATACCTCATATCCAGCCATCGCAGCTACTTCCGCTATTCCATGCCCCATAGTACCTGCTCCAATTACAGCTATCTTCTTAATTACATCTACTGAAGACATCTAACCACCTACCTACATTGTTAATACATCTATTCCAAGGGCCCTCTTCAAAAGCTGTCTAATTGTAGTAAGTCTCTGAATATCATTCGTACCTTCATAGATAGTTGTTATAATCGCATCCCTTAGATAATGCTCTACACCAGTCTCCCTATCTACACCTACACCGCCATGTATCTTAATAGCTAGGTTAGCGACTTTTTCAGCGACTTCAGTTGCAAATGTCTTAGCCATCGATGCAGCGAATATAGCTTCCTCCCTATCCTGATCAGCTAAAGTAGCTGCCCAATACGTCAATAATCTTGCAGCCTGTATCTCTGTTATCATATCGGCTAATTTAAAGCTTACAGCTTGGAATGCAATTATCTGTCTATTGAATGCAGTTCTCTGGAGTGCGTAGTTGAATGCCTTCTCGAATGCACCTTGTGCAATACCTACGGCTTGTGCGGCTATACCTACTCTACTATGGTCATATGTATCTAGGAGAATCTTAAAGCCTTCATTTACAGGCCCCACCACATTCTCCTCAGGAACCTCAACATTATCTAGTATAACTTCATCTGGATGCTCGCCACTCAACCCAATAACATCAAATTTAGACCCGATCTTAACTCCAGGCCAGTCTGTCTCGACTATAAATGTAGTTATACCCCACCATCTCTTCCTCTTCTCGGGTGGTTGGCTTGTTCTAGCTGATACAAGGAGGAATTTAGCCTTAGAGGCTCCAGTAATAAATATCTTCCTCCCATTTATAACCCATTTATCACCCTTCTTCTCAGCAGTTGCCTGGATACCAGCGACGTCACTTCCCGCTGCAGGCTCGGTATTCGCATGAGCTGCAAAGACTTCTCCCTTCGCAATTGGAGGGATATACTTCCTTTTCTGCTCCTCAGTACCATACTTTAATACTGGATATGTAAATAATCCGTTTACTAGAATCGCCGTCCCATATGCAGGCATCCCCCTAGACAACTCTTCCATTAAAATAGCCGTCATTAAAGTGCCTCCACCCTGGCCGTCATACTCCTCAGGAATACCTACACCCGTGAACCCTAGTTCAACACCCTTCTGAATCAGCTCTTCCGGAATAACTCCAGTCTTCTCAACCTCAACCACCTTAGGCATAAGCTCGTTATCGACGAACTCTCTTACAGTCTTCCTAAATAACTCCATCTCATCCGTTAGCTCTACGTTAAAATCCTTTATACTCTTGAATGGAAACACCATAATAAATTACACCTCAATAGTCTAATAATGCCTTAATCAGTTAATTATTTTAAAATATATAGTTAAAATGCATATGATTAATGTCTATAAACCAACTTGATCTAAACCAAGTGCCGATTAGAATATTGAAATATATTATCTTAAATAAAAAAGGGTGATTAGAGGGTTATTCTACTGGAACCCATTCATATACATAATATCCTTCAGGCTCTCTCTTCACAACCTCTAACCTAATCTTCATACCGACTTTAAGCTTCTTAGGATCACTCTCTCTAACCCATGCCGTAACATTAACCCCCTCAGGAAGTTTTCCTATGCCTACTATATAGTCATCATAGTGAGAGAATGAGTATGGCTTTACATTGATCTGAGTATATGTGACTAGAGTACCTTCCTTAGAGAGTTCTATCCACTCTACATCCGACTTCCTACATTTTGGACAATCTACCTGTGGAGGAAAGTAAATTTCGCCGCATATTTTACATTTTGTGGCTAATACCTTACCATCTGCCAATCCATTGAAGAAGGGCTTCAGCCTCTCCACCCCTATCACAAATCTTACATTTAATTCTCTTTGATCAACCCATAGCGCTACACCCGTCTTTATATCCGGTACCATAGGTAGCCCCATGCTCTTCTTCATACTCTCAACAAATTCTATAAATTTCTTCATCTCCTCATCAGTCAATTCCTTTTGAGTCTTTTTCTCACCACTCATCAGGATCACCTCATAGGCTTAGATAATGATAATATAGTTACATATGCATAGTGCCCCGTTCCACCAATATTATGTGCAAGTGCATATCCATTTTTAATAGGGGCCTGCCTATCCTTCTCAACCCTACTTAACAACTGTCTAGTCAATTCAGCAATCATACCCTCTCCAGTGGCTCCAATAGGATGGCCCTTAGCCTTAAGCCCGCCGTCGACATTAACGGGTATCTTACCACCTATATATGTCTGGTCATTTCTAATCCAATCGACAGCCTCTCCCCTCTTAGCAAATCCAAGGTCTTCATACGCCATTAACTCCGCTATTGTAAAGCAATCATGGACATTCGCTACATCAATATACTTAACTGGATTATCGGGATTTATCTTAGCCTCTTTATATGCCATTTTAGCAGCGACTACAGCCGCCTCTAGACTCGAGAAAGTCCCCCTCTTAGACATATTTGATGTTCCACTAGCTGAACCTATTCCAGCAATCCATATAGGCGAATCAGTTAATTCTTTAGCCTTCTCCTCACCCGCCAATATAACTGCAGCAGCACCATCTGTTATTGGACAACAATCATATAATTTAAGGGGCCAGGCAATGTATCTAGATGACATACATTTCTCAACGGTGATCTCCCTTTGAAACTGTGCCTTAGGGTTCCTGGCACCATAATAATGGTTTTTAACAGCGACTTTACATAGATCTTCTTCCGTCGCCCCATATTTAGACATATATGCAGTTGCATGTAATGCATAATAGCCGGGAAATGTCAACCCAAAGTTCTCGAATTCCCAGAAGTAGTTCCCTGCTCTACCGATAAACTCTACTACTATAGGTGTTGGAGACTCATTCATCTTCTCAATCCCAATAGCCATCGCAATATCCACATGACCCGATGCAACCATATCATAAGCTAATTTAACTGCTGCACTCCCGGATGCACATGCAGCCTCAACCCTGACAGTCCCCTTAGGGACCAGCTTACTATATTCTCCAATTACAACAGCAGGTAGAGGCTCGCTACTCCACCCCCCAGTGTTACTTACTATAAAATACTCGATATCCTTCTGCTCTAATCCAGCCTCGTCTAAAGCCTCCTTGATAGCCTCCCATGCAAGTTCAGACATGCTGACATCATTCCTGACACCAAATTTAGAATGCCCTGTACCAACTATAGCTACATTCCTCATTTAAACACCTCTCACACCATTCAAAATAATTTAGGTATTTAATTGAATTTTAGAGGAGACAATTATTATATAAACAGATGCGGCACAAAATTATATTTAAAATGAAATATTGGAACTATATCATTACGTTATACTCTACTATAAATTTAACTCTAGTTAATCTAATGGTTTGATATCGTCAATATAGTGCATTACATTATATATGATATTTGGAATATATAAAATCCAATAAAAGTAGAGGAGCAGATAATATTCTAATTGGTGTTCCACTATGGCTAGTGAATTATTTGAGAAGTTTAAGCAGGTATATGAAAAGGCTAAGGAAAAGATGGGTGATGAGATGGCTACATGGAATAAGGTCTTCCAGTTTGAAGTACCTGGCTTAGAGCCGTTTTACATCGAGTTTAAAGCAGGTGAGATGAAGATTGAGACTGGGAAACATCCGTCTCCACTAGCAACCTTATCTATGGAGAGGGATGTTATGGAGAAGATTTTGAATGGAGAGTTAGATGCAATGGCGGCATTTATGAGGGGAATGATGAAGATTACTGGAAACGTTATGGAGACTGTACATCTCAGGAAGATGTTCGAGGTTGTTAAAGAGTAGAACCACAATCCTTTTTATATTAATTAAAATTCACTTTATATCAGGAATTATTTGAAAAATATCATATACAACGACAATAATTAATTCCCATTTGACAATATCTTCATTTTTATAGTTTTAACAGTATTTTAAATATGTAATGTCCAAGGTAAATGATAAGGAGATATTTGAAAAATGGATTCTTTCGAAGCCGTGGCTAAAGTTCTATGAGGAGGCTGTCCCCAAGGAGATAGATATACCGGAGATACCATTATACAAGTTCCTCGACGACGCATATAAGATCGGGGCCGACCATCCCGCAATGATATTCATGGGTAGGAAGATAACTTATAGAGAGTTCTACGAGGATAGTGAACGATTTGGAAGGGCGTTGGTAGATAAATTTAATATTAAGAAGGGGGATAAGGTAGCTATATACCTACCTAATACACCGCAGTTTGCAATAGCGTTCTACGGTGCTATTAAAGTAGGGGCTATAGTCACACCCATGAACCCACTATACACTGCAAGGGAGGTGGCTAGGCAGTTAAAAGATAGTGGTGCCAAGGTCTTAGTAGCACTAGATTTATTCACAGAGAATGTTGAGAAAGCGTTGGAGGAAGTCGATATAAATGCAGTGATATATACTGGAATAGAGGATTACATGCCTTCATTGAAGGGATGGATCTACAAGACATTTATGAAGAAGGTTAAGGTACCTATAGATAATGTAAAGAGGTTTAGATTTAAGGATGTGATAAGAGACGTTCCTCCTGAAGCCCCGAGGCCTGATGTAAATCCCAAAGAGGATGTCATAGCATTAATGTATACAGGTGGGACGACGGGTGTGCCTAAGGGAGCAGAGTTAACTCACTACAATCTCGTATCAAACGTACTTCAGATCGATGCATGGCTATTTAGGGGGAGGAAGAAGGTTGATAAATATGTAGGTGTATTACCATGGTTCCATATATATGGCATGACGACGGTATTACATTCTGCAATATATAGCGTAGCTACTATAATAATATTCCCGAGATTCGATATTAAGGAGCTTCTCGAGGGTATTAAGAAATATCGTCCAAATGTATTCCACGGAGTCCCGACGATATACTCGCTTCTAATAAACTATCCTGAAATAAAGAAGTATGACTTGAGCTCCATCGAGGCATGTGTAAGTGGGGCAGGTCCTTTACCTGTATCAGTTGCAAAGAAGTTTGAAGAGATTACGGGAGGAAGGATTAGAGAGGGATATGGATTAACTGAGACGAGTCCGGTGACGCATGTGAACCCAATTTATGGAAAATATAAATTTGGAAGTATCGGCCTACCAATTCCAAATACATTAGCTGCAATAGCGGATCTGGAGGAAGATAGATTCTTAAAGCCTGGTGAGACTGGAGAGTTGGTTATATCAGGGCCACAGGTCATGAAAGGATACTATAACAGGCCTGAGGAGAATAAGAAGGTCTTCTTCGAGAAATACGGCTTTAGATGGCTTAGAACAGGTGATATAGCATATATGGATGAGGAAGGATACTTCTATATAGTTGATAGAAAGAAGGACTTGATTAAGTATAAGGGATACAGCGTCTATCCAAGGGAGATTGAGGAGGTATTGTATCAGCATGAAGCAGTTGCAGAAGCCGCGGTAATAGGAGTCCCGGATGAGAAGGTTGGTGAGAGGATAAAGGCATTTGTAGTATTAAAGAATGAATATAGGGGGAAGGTCTCTCAAGATGATATACTAAGCTTCCTTAAGGATAATTTAGCGCCTTATAAGCTTCCAAAGGAGATTGAGTTTAGAGATACACTACCTAAGAGCGCGGCCGGAAAGATATTGAGGAGAGTATTACGTGAAGAGGAGGTTAAGAAGCTAGAGGGTAAATAAATATAATCTAAGTAAACCTACTTAATCATGCAGTACTCTGAATATAATTGAATAGAGGGTGATATACGTGGATATAGGTGTGTTGGTTAAAGCCTCGCTAGATGGTAATATGATACGGGCAGATCCGGATGGAAGGATCAATATAGAGAATACACCCTTACTAATAAGCGAGTATGATAGAAATGCGGTCGTAGAAGCTGCTAGAATTAAGAGTGAGGTAGGCGGTAAAATATATGTATATACATTATTGACGTGGGGGCCGACCAAGAAAAAGAAGAAGGAACTCGAGAATGTAGTTAGAGAAGCACTAGCATTAGGCGGAGACGAGGCATATGCAGTCGTCGACGATAGAGTTATACCATGTGATGTTACGTCAACAGCATATATCCTGTCTAATCTAATTAAGAAGTTCGGGAACCCGGAGTTGATACTCGCTGGAGAAGCTTCTATGGATATGCTATCGTCTCAAATGCCTATAAGACTCGCTCGCCACCTAGGCTATAACGTTGTTACATTTGCTAGAAAGATCGAGTTGAGTGATAACAAGATAAGAGTTACGAGGGATCTAGAGGATAAGTTGGAGGTTGTCGAGACATCTCTACCAGCAGTCATCAGCGTAACAGGTGAGATTAATAGGCCTAAACTACCAACGTTACTACAAATTAGGAAAGCATTCGCAAAACCATTTAAAGTGGTAGGTCTGGATGAATTGGAGCTAGAGGATACAGGGAGAAAGATATCATACAGTGATTTAAGGCTAATTACAATCACTAGAAAGAATGTAATTATCGAAGCGGATAAACTTGAGGATATAGCAGATATACTTATAGATAAACTAATTGAGGAAGGTGTCGTAAGGGTGTGAATATGAAGACGGTTATATATGGATTCTCAACTGAGGATTTATTGGATGGACTGGGACTAGCCCAGAGGATACGTGAATTAAGTGGAGAAGAGTTAGAAACATTCGGATTTATAGTTGGAGCAGAGCCAGATGTCGATGGATTCGATGTAATATATAAAATGGGGTATGCACCTACAGATGCAATTAGCAAAGCCATATTGGAAAATATTTCAGATACCGATATATTCATCGGCCCAGCGACTAAGAATGGAACAGATATCGCGACTAGGTTATCCGCAGAGTTAGATTATCCGATGATAACGGAAGTAGTAGACGTAGATAAAGTTGACGACGAAATTATTTTAAAGAGGCAGATCATTGGAGGAAGAGGGCTCGCTTATTATAAATTCGTGACCCCGATCACACTGACGGTCCCGCGTAAGAAGTTCCAACCATCTAAACTAGATAAGAAGCCTGAGGTAAAGGAGGTATCCATTCCAGAGGCTAAGATAAGGATTATAGAGGAGCTACCGAAGGAGAAGGGGGAGGTGGATATTGAGGCTGCCGAGGTCGTCGTCGGAGTAGGTCGAGGATTTAAGTCTAAGGAGGATATTCAAATGGCTTTTGAGCTTGCTAAGTTGATAGGCGGTGAAGTAGGATGCTCCAGACCAATTGCAGCAGATTTCCACTGGCTAGGTGAGGATAGGTGGATAGGGATTTCAGGTAAGAAGATAAAGGGGAAGTTATACTTTGCAATTGGAGTATCTGGAGCCCCACAACATATAATGGCTGCTGGAGACGCTAAGATAATTGTAGCGGTTAATAAAGATAAGAATGCCCCGATATTCAAATACGCTGATTACGGTGTGGTAGCAGATCTATATCAATTTATCCCGGTACTGATAGATAGATTAAAGAAGAGAAGAGGTTGATAACTCCCATCCAATTTATTTATAAATATGAAAATCATAGATATACATGTACATGATCCATATATATTCGAAGTACATAAACCCAGTCCAGAGATTGTAGCAGAGGAGCTATTAAGTAAGATGGATGCAATTGGAATTGAAAAAATATTTCTATATGCTCTAGAAGCAGATCCATCTAAGATTTATAGAGAACTGGATAGGAAGGAGATTTATAAAGGCGTTGAGGACGCTATTAATAAAGGGATTTACCATATCCCTAAAATAGTTTTAGAGGGGATTGAGAAGACTAAAGAAACGAGGGATAGACATATAAATGTTCTTAAAGCCGCGTATACCCCAACTGAAAGAGTGGTAAAAATATCTAAATACAGTGGAAATAGGATTCTACCAGTTGGAAGTATTAGGCTGGAGGATAAATCCGACTATAGAGCTAGACTACATGATATATTTAGGCTAGGCATCTATGGACTTAAGCTATATCCCACTGTCCAGTTTATAGAGCCGTCTAGTAGGAAACTCTATAAATTATATGATGAACTCGAGAGAAGAGATATATCACTATTTATTCATACAGGTTGCGACCCCGGCCTCTGGGAACTACCTAGATTCTGTAGATATGCAGATCCAATTAACGTGCGTAAGATCGCCGATAAATATCCCAAGCTGAAGATAGTCCTATGTCACATGGGTGCATACAGCGCGTTAAAACCAGGTATATTTGTAGATAAAGCTATTGAACTAGTAAATTCATACGATAATGTATATGGAGACCTAGCCGCACTGGATTTCGACATTATTAAATATATTGTCAAGAGAGTCAAAATCGATAAGATATTATTTGGAAGTGACTATCCGGTGACTGGCTTAGAATGGTATACACATATTAGAAACATATTAAATCTGGATATTCCAAATCACTATAAAAATATGATTCTATATGAAAATGCCGTCGAAATATTTAATCTATGAATACTGAAATATATCTCGTATATAATTAATTTAACAATCGATTTTAAGCAATAAAATTGTTTTTTAATTTATAGCATAGGTGTATTAAATGATTGGAATAGAGCACTTTCTATATGTCGAGGATATAGAGATATTAGTCTATATATTCACAGTAATATCAGGCGCTATATTCATATATGGATTGTATAGAAGTTATAGAAGATGGTTTAGAAAGGGGGAGAAGCCTTCCTTCGATAATTTCTGGACCCGCCTATACAATTTAGTTAAATATGGTCTTCTACAGAGAAAAGTGGTATATAGACCATTTGAAGGATCTATGCATCTACTAATATATATTGGATTTATAATCCTATTCATCGGAACATTAATAAGGGCCTTTGAAGCAGATATAACATTGAAGTTTCTGGGATATAGGGTTGTTTCCGGCTCATCATATCTAATTTATAAGTTATTCCTGAATATCGGTGGATTATTAGCTATAATAGGGATTATCATCGCCTTTATACGTAGAATATTCCTTAAATCAGAGAATTTACCTGATACGCTTTCAGACTACCTACTGCTCTTATTGCTGTTAATCATCCTCATCACAGGATTCGTTTTAGACGGTATATCCACATTAGCGTACAGGTATGAATGGGTGAATAACTATGATTTTATCGGATTATATATTGCAGACTTATTTAAGAATGTAGAGAATATTGAAATAATATACCGTGTAACGTGGCTCATCCACATGGCTCTAGCGATATTCTCAGTAGGCTTTATACCATATACAAAGTTATATCATATTATAGTAGGCGGAATATTGAATACATTCTTCTCGAGAAACTACCACCCAGCCGCATTTAAGAAGATCGAGAATATAGATGAGATTATTGAGAAGGGTGAGACTCCTGGGGCATTAACATTAAATGATTTGAGTTGGAAGGAGAGGATGGATTACGATGCATGTATAAAGTGTGCTAGATGTACAGATAATTGTCCAGCTGCATCATCTGGAAAGCCCCTCAGTCCAATGGATTTAATGCTTAAGATGAGAAGCTTTATAGATCAAGGAATATACAATAAGGAGTTAATTCCAGATTATTTAGATAAGGATATTATATGGTCATGTGTCACATGTGGCGCTTGTGTATACCAATGCCCACTTTTAATTCATCATGTCGAGACTATACTAGACTTTAGACGAGGGTTGATTGGCAAGGGTGAGAACGTACCCGAGGAACTTCTCGAGGTATCATATAATTTAATGAGATATGGTAATCCTATGGGGAATGACCCTATTAACAGGGAGGAGTTTATCAAGGAGCTAGTGGATGAAGGCTTGGTCGAGATTGCGGAGGAGGGTAGTGAATACGATTATATATACTGGATTGGATGCCAATCCACATACGATCCAGCTGATAAGGAGATAGCACGCTCCCTACTGAAGATACTGAAGAAGGCCGGGTTAAAGATCGCCGTATTACCTGAGGAGAACTGCTGTGGAGAACCCGCTAGAAGAATAGGCGACGAACTAATGTTCAGCGAACTAGTGAAGATGAATGGTGAAATCCTTTCAAAATATAAATTTAAGAGACTTGTCGTAAACTGTCCACATGGATACAACATATTTAAACATGAATACCCACTATATGGCGTCAAGATCGAGGTTATACACCATACACAGTTACTAAATGAATTGATTAGGAAAGGATTAGTTAAATTAGATGGCGGGAAGATTGATAAGAAGATTACATATCATGACCCATGTTACCTAGGTAGATGGAATAATATATTCGATGAACCAAGAAATATATTAAAGGAAGTAGTTAAAAATGAATATCTAGTTGAAATGAGGCATAATAGGGAGAGAAGCTTTTGCTGTGGAGGCGGAGGTGGACATTTGTTCTTTGATATAAAGATTGGAGAGAGGATAAGTAAAATCAGAATGAATGAGGCATTGGAGACGGGAGCAAGTATATTAGCCGTAGCATGCCCATATTGTAAGATCATGCTACACAGCGAGGCTGGAGAGAAGATTAAGGTGATGGATATATCAGAGATATTAGCCGAAGCATTAACAGAGAAAAAGTGACGTATATCGGGCTATAGTAGAGTTATAACTAATATTTCTTAATCTGAAAAGCGAATGGCGTGGCTCCCCAATCAGAGTTCCATGATTCACCATTTATAACAGGATATAAACCATAGATTACCGTAGAATTTGCCTAATATTTTAGGGGTAAGTATGTAATTTTGTATTTTTATCCTAAGGATGATATACCTGGATGTACTAAAGAAGCCTTAGACTTTACTGAAAAGATTACAGAATTCAAATCCTTAAATGCAGTTGTAATCGAGGTGAACCCAGATCCTATAGAGAGGCATAGGAAATTCATAGAAAAGTATAATTTAAAAGTTATATTGCTGAGTGACGTTAGTCGTAGGGTTTTAAATATATGCGGTGTACTAGGTCTTAAGAAAAGATTTGACAAGGAGTACTATAATGTAATTAGAAGTACTTACTTAATCGATCCAGAGGGGAGGATTATAGGGAGATGGAGAAATGTAAAGGTTGAGAGCCCATGCGGATAGTGTTTTAAACGTCCCTAGATGTATATTGGGTAGAGAGGCTAGTAAATAAATTCGTCAATGTCGTATATTGCTTGAATAGGCTTTCTACTGTGTCTTAACCCGTCTTTAATCCTCCTGATTTGATCCTCCATCTCATCATCACTGAGATAACCTAATCCATATTTAGAGGATATTTTATAATACTCTGAAGATTCTGAAACCTTCAACTTTGAAAAATATATTATATCTCTATCATCTAGATACATCTCATTAAGTATTTTAATCGTATTGTCTACATGTCTATCAAAATACTTCTTACCACCCGCACCTATCAACACGATTACTCCTACATCGATACCAGCCTTCTTCAATAAGTTAACGGCTTCAACAGCCTTCTCGGGTGGACCCGGTTTATTAAGAATCTTTAATAGAGACTCGTCACCAGTCTCTAAACCGATATAAACCATCTTCAAACCCATTCCACGAAGCCATTTGAAGTCATCTAAATCCTTTCTTACAGTGAAATAATCCATGAATGAATATAAACCTGATATGTAGATATTAGGGATATACTCATAGATTATACTTATATACTTTTTCAACATATTCATAGGAGTTACTAGGGCATTTGCATCTGCTAGAAATATCTTTCTTCTCATTAAAATCCCCTTACCTACGAAGTTAATTACATATTTGACATGCTTTCTAAACTCATCTATAGTTTTAAACCTGAATTTCCTATCTCGATAAAATGTGCAGAAACTGCATTTATTGTATGGACACCCCTCTACAGGCTGAAGCACAAGTGCAAGGTATTGATCTGGTGGTAGGATGGATATAGGCTTATATATTTGATAGAATCTCCTTCCCTCCTCGTCCAATCTATCAAAATTCATATATAATATTTTCCTAAGTATCGGCGTGAATTCAGATGGAGGGGACAGTGATAGGACCTCTTTTATCCTCATATGCGCATACTCTACGACTCTTTTTTTGAGTCCTATATCCTTAACTCTAGCCAAATATCTCTTAGGTGGAGTGAAGCTAGTCCATTTCTTAGCTACAAATTCATTCGATAAGCCTCTTTCATATAATACATTATTATAGTATATGAAAACGGGTCTCCCCTCCAAGTCATATACATATACTTCAGGCGAGATATGCAGCTTTAAACTATCATTAAATAATGCTAAATAAGCTTCCTTCCCATCCCTAGTAATATATTCAAATTCATGTAGTATTTTACTCTCCATAGATCATCATCTATATAACCATGTTATATGATATAAAATGAATATAAATCTTTTGAAGGCCCTCAATAAATTAAAATAAAAATAGTATGTATATACCATATTACCCCTCGAACTGGGAGGCATTAAAGAAGCTCATAAAGATATTAAACCTCCCAGCAGGTACAAGATTCGTCGACTTAGGCTCAGGAGGCGGTAGAGTACTTGCAGTCGTATCAAAAGAGTATGATGATATAGAGGTATATGGTGTAGAGAAGAATCCATATCTAATTGAAGCATCAAGAAGATACTTAGATAGATATAGATTAAAGGCCAAGATTATACAAGGAGACCTCTTTTCCACAGATTTAAGCAGGTTCGATGTGGTATATGGATATCTAACAGTAGATGCTTTAAAATCCTTAAGAGATAGAATCATTAGATTCATAGATTCCGGCAAGGTATTCATAACCCTTGATTTCAACATCCCTGGATTAAAACCTGCATATATTGTTAAAATCGATTCTTGGCCTGGGAGACATAGATTAAACATCTATGGGAAGAGGGGGATTAAACGATATATTAATTTATAATGGTCAGTGAAGCCAAGCACTGTCATCTAATCCAAATCGTTCCCTATCATCATCCCAGATAGTAGATTAGATTGGATTCTAATATTCTTTATGTATAAATATCTCAATATCTATACGTAGCTTTAATTGCTATGATACCTATAGAAATATAAACCCCCTATGATATGCCTTAAATACATGGTGAATTGATATGCCTAAAGAACATGATACAATTGCATTTGGAAGAGGTTCATCTAC
>DQXH01000068.1 GCA_011043415.1 Thermoprotei archaeon
AGCTCGAACCAGGTGTTATAAGGTTCGTGAGGAGTAGGCTATCTAAATCATATATCAAGGGTACGATCATAGCATATAGGGATGGTGACAGGGTTAGGAGGGGTGGTAGAGTACCTGAGTTGGGTTCACATGCATATACACCAACTTATGAAGATATCCAGTTCTACTATGGTGAAGCAGATTGGAGTATAAGGTATCCAGTCGGCTATCCAAAGGTTGTTGGAGAAGTGTCTTATGAAGTACCTATATCTATAGAAGACCTATTTAACTTGAACTTCGGCGTATTCGGTAAGGCGGGTACCGGAAAGACCTTCCTATCAAATCTCCTAATAGCATATGGAATATTATATAGCCTAGGTGGAAGGGGTAGGATGAATCTACTCGTCTTTGACATGCAGGGTGAATATGCGTTCGACGTCTTAGATGATAGGGGGAATCCAGTCAGTAGCGGGGTAGGTAGGTTATTTAGAGATGTATTCACAATCTACGTTTTAGATGAGGAGTATCAAAATAAATATAGCCATGTAAATCTGCTTAGGCTACCACTATACAACTTGAGTAGGGAGGAGCTTGAATATATTATAGATCCACTTGAACCCACACCCGGGTTTAAAAATAATTTATCCGCTATTGAGAAGCATATTAAAAATGCTTTGAATCGGTTTATAGATAGATTTAAGGAAGCTGGATTCGAGATAGGCTCTGGGCATTGGATACTCGGGTTATTAATAGCTCCCTATACGATAGAACGTATTGTAAATAAGGTTAAGTCAGATCAGTTCTTCATAGGTGGAAGTGGATCAGTCGAAGAATTTAAAACAGTTTTAGACGAGTTTTCATCATATATTAGAGAAGCTATTAAAGGGGATAGCCCTGCATTATTATCCTCATATGAGGCTGGTGTAAGGAGGCTATCGACTCTAATCGACCTCCCAATATCATTCATAGATAAGTATAATAAGTTGATCGACGATATTGTCAATAACCTCTATCTAAATGATGGTAAGATTATTATATCATTTGGAGGGAGGTGGAGTAGAAATAGCATTTTATATATGGCGTTAGCAAACTTGATTGCTTCCCGTCTCAAGAATCTGATTGACTCTAGACAATATGAGAGGGTTGAGGAGGGTAGGAAGATCATAATATTATTGGAGGAGGCACATAGATTTCTCGGTAGAGGGGTCTCAATATATAATCCATTCGGTAAATTAGCTAGGGAGTATAGGAAGTTCGGGGTTACGGTAGTTCCAATTGATCAGAAGCCTAGTGAACTCGACCCAGATGTATCTTCAATGCTATGGACTAAGATAGTATTCAACTTATCCGATGAGAAGGATATTATGGATGCTTTAATAGGTATAGATTATCCAAGTAGATATAAGAGGATAATACCTACGTTGGAGAGGGGTGAAGCATTAATATATGGTATCGGGATAAATATCCCCACTATCCTTAAGATCCTGAATTATAGTGAGTTGACGGATAGGCTTAAGGATGAGTATGATAAATTAGGTGGTGGTAGACTAGAGTCTAGCGACTTATATGGTGATTAAATGAAGATTATACATACAGCGGATCTACATCTAGGGGTTAGGTTCAAGAACGTTGTCCCCAGACCCGCTACAGAGGGTTTTGAGGCTGTTGATATAAGGCATTACGTAAATAAACGTACCTTAGAGAATCTTAATAAGGCTGTTGAATATGCCTTGAAGAAGGATGTAGACCTACTTATAATAGCTGGAGATGTATTCGAGACGATTGAATCGAGTCTAGAGTATCATACTGAATTAGCTAGGTCTCTACAGCCATTATTGGATAAGGGTGTTAACACAGTTATAATAGGTGGGAACCACGACTATATAAGGAGTCCTAGGAGGAAGGTCTCACTAGCACTATTGGAGGATCTCAAATATCCTAACCTCATCTTCAAGAGTAAGCTGGATATACGTAATTTATTCCAGGGTGACGAGCCGTATGAGGTTGAATTAGAGGGGGGTACCGTCGGTTTGGTATTGATGCCATACTTCTGGGTCTTTAAGAAAGAGTATCCTAAGGCGATTAGACTATACGTTAGTAAGATGTTGAGTAGATTGGGTAACGTAGATTATAAGCTTCTCATAGCACATCTAGATGTTGTAGGAGCCGTATATAGAGAGAGCGACTTTATCGGTAGCTTCAGGAGTATAGAGAAGGTAAATTTATCGACGATATATCCAGATAGATTCGATTACATAGCATTAGGACATATACATATCCCCCAGAAGATTGCAGATAATATATGGTACTCCGGGTCTTTAAATAAGCTGAACTTCGGAGAGTATATGGATAAGAAGGCCTTTCTATATATCGAGTTTAGGAGGAGGCCTACTATAAACCCTATATATGTAGAGCCTGTTAAGATGAATGTGTATTCAGTTAAGTTAGATGATGTCGAGATTAACTGGAGTAACTTGAGGAGTAGGCTTGAGGATGTATTGAGTAGGGGTGATAACCTAGATGCAGTGATTAAACTAATCTTTAAAGTGAGGTCTATAAGCGACTATAGGCTTATATTAAGGAGTTATGAACGTAGGATTCAGGAGATTCTATGGAGTCATGGTGTAGCAGGATATTACATCAAGCCTGAATATACTGGGGTATCCGATATGAAGATTAGCTTGATGGATTTAGAATTATCTAGGGATATATTGATTAAAGATGCTTTAAAGAATTATATCTCTAAACTCCCGTATAACAAAGATTTTAAAGAAGAGTTATACAGACATGCATTAAAGTATCTAGGGGTTGAAGATGGGGAGGATAAGGCTTAAGAAGCTTAAAGTCATGAACTTTGCATCATATGAATCGGCTGAACTAGATTTCGATAGGCTTGAATACCCTGTATTTATAGTTGGTGATAATGGAGCTGGTAAAACTACTTTATTTGTAGATGCAGTTACATTCGGGTTATATGGATCTGCATTCTGGCCATCTAAATTCAAGAAGGAATATATCTTAAGGAATCATGAGAAGAGTCTAACTGCGGAGGTTATACTTGAATATAGTGATGATGGTAGGGTCTATAAGGTTATTAGGAGGGCTGGAGGTGTCACCGAGAATATCGTTAGGGAGGAGGGTAGGCCATCACCATATATAGGTAGGGATGAGGTTAATAAGGTCGTTAGAGAGTCTCTAGGCCTCGATTATAGGAATATGATGGAGACCTTCATAGCTAGACAGGGTAGTCTAACAAGCTTCATAGATGATAAGCCTAGTGAGAGGAGGAATAGGTTGATAGAGCTTCTAAACCTAAATTTCGAGCGTGTGAGGGAGGATATTAAAAGGGATTTAAATATGCTTAAGACTAGGTTGAGTGAGTATAAGGCTTCAGTAAGTAATATTGAAAAGACATTTAAGTTATATGGCTTCGAGAAGGTTTCTAAGGAGGATATAGCTAGTAGAGTCGATGAGCTAAAGTCTAGATTAAGGGATCTCGAGGAGGAGTCTAAGGCTATCGAAGGGGAGATTAAGGAGCTGGAGGATAGGCTGATGGAACTATCCAGCTCCAAGGCTATCCTAAGTAATTACATAAATAGGATAGATGGACTTAGGGAGGAGTCTAAGAGACTGAATAGCGAGTTATATAGATGGATTAGAGAGGAGTTTTCTATAGACTTAGTTAGGGATATACTAGATACGATTGAATTAAGCATCAGGAACCTTAAGTTTAATGAGGAGCGCCTGAAGAAACTTAATGAGGTATATGATATAATTGCTAAGGCGATTGAATCTAGGGACCGGCTTAAGGAGTATCAAAGTAAATTAGATGGTTACAAGGATCTGGATGATTCAATCCGTAGGGTGAGTTCGAGACTCGAGTATATTAAGGGTAGGAGGGAGGAGTTAAGGGAGATTATAAATCTTTTAAAGGCTGGTGTAGGGGAGTGTCCGGTATGTGGTAAGCCGTTATCGGAGCATGAGAGGGATAGACTTCTAAAAAGCTACTTAGATGAATTAAATGGGTTGGAGTCTGAAGAATCTAAATTGACTAGTGATCTAAGTAGATTGAATAAGCTAATTGATGAGAGGGACTCGATATCAAGGGGGGTTAATATGCTTGAAGCTAGGTTAAATGAGTATATCAACATCGCTCGTGAGAGGCTTAAGGATCTCGATTTTAGGAAGGAGCTTTCACTAGATAATCTGGATGAAGTATATAAGGCTATTAAAGAGTCGCTGGAGCGTCTAAAGGAGTTTATAGATGGTTTAAAGGAGAATCTAACTAGATATTTGAAGGAGATCCCGCCGGAATACGAGTCCCTCGATAATGTCATATTAAATCTAAAGTCTAGTATCGAGCGTATTAATGAGATTCAGAGAGAGATTATACACTTGGGTAATGAGGTTGAGGGAATCCTAGCTAAGTTAAATATATCCTCATTAGATGGGATTACAGGGGTTGAATCTGATTTAAGATCTAGGGTAGGTGAGTTGAAGAATCGGCTATCGAGCTTGAATAGGGAGAAGGGTTCGGTAGAGTCTAGGATAAGTGAACTAGAGAGGCTCGTGGATTTGGCTGATGAGTATAAGAGGAGTAAGGAAGGTATCGGTGAGTTAGAGGGTAGGATCAGGCTGTTATCGAAGCTTGATGAGATATTCATGGATAGGGGCTTCCCACTATATTACCTGGAGATCCTAGTTAATAGGGTCTTGACAGACTATGTCAATAAGTATTTAAGTAGTATATATCCGGAGATGGATGTATCATTTAAAGCGAGTTCCACAGGCATTGATATTGAAGTATCTATAAATGGTAGGAGGAGGGAGTTGAGTACGTTGAGTGGGGGTGAGAAGACTATATTAGGGTTGGCCGTTAGACTAGGTTTAGGTGAGATTATAACTAGGATACATGCTAGGGGTACTAGACCAGACTTCCTAATTATAGATGAGGGTTTCGGGCCTCTAGACGAGTATAATAGAATTAGGGTATCTGAAGTCTTTAGGAAGATAGTTGAATCAGGGTTATATAGTCAAGTTATAGTAATATCGCATGAGAGGGAGATGATGGATAGCAATTACTTCAATAGTATAATAGAGGTGTTTAGGGAAGGTGGTGTAAGTAAGTTAAATATAAGGAGGGATTAAAAATATTCTAGAATCGGTTTGTTAATCTAGGGTGTCTACAAATGGATATAGACTATGATGTTATAGTCGTAGGCGCTGGACCTGCAGGCATACCAGCCGCATACTCATCTGCATCTACCGGTGCGAAGACTCTATTAATCGAGAGGAATGAGGTTATAATGGCTAAGAAGCCCTGTGGAGAGGCTACAAGTATAAATACATTTAGAGACTTGGGTATAGATCCTAAGCCATATATAGTTATACATGAGGTTATTCCAAGGGTATATGCACCTAATGGGAAATACCTAAATATATCGAGTGCACCCACATACTCAATTAATAAGACGATGTACCTACAGGAGCTTTCGCTTAGGGCGGCTGAGGCAGGTGCAGAGATCCACGTGAGGGAGGCTGTAGAGGCCCTTGAATATAGGGATGGTATAGTTAAGGTAAAGACTAATAGAGGTCTATATAAGGCTTTGGTCGTCATAGGAGCAGACGGATATAATAGTACTGTAGCTAAGTATATGGGTGTTAGGGAGAAGTCTGAACCGATTCCAACCATAATATATTTAATGGTTAATGTAAGGCTTAGAGAACCCGATATCGCCAGATTCTATCTAGGTAATAATATTGCTCCAAAGGGTTATGCATGGATATTCCCTAAGGGTGAGCGTGTAGCTGAGGTCGGTATAGGTGTTAGAGGGGGGAATGCAAAGCTTTATCTAGATAAGTTTGTTAAGGAGCATTCTGACGAGCTTGGAAGTGGGCAGATTATAGACTATAGAGGTGCTCCGGTACCTATAGGTGGGATGATTAGTAAGCTGTATGGAGACGGTTTCATATTGATTGGCGATGCAGCTGGAACCGTGATTCCATTAACTGGAGCAGGTATACATTCATCAGGTGTAGCCGGTTTAACCGCTGGTAGGGTGGCTGGTGAAGCATCTCTAGAAGGTGATAACTCGAGTGAGAGGCTGGGGACATGGGTTAGGGAGTATGAAGATCCCTGGGGTAAGAAGATTAAATTAAGTCTTAAGGTCATGCGCTTCCTAGAGAAGCTTTCGGACGATGAATTAAATAAACTCGCGGATGTACTTGATCCGGATGATATAGTTAAGCTCGCCAACGGAGAAGATGTATTTACAGTAGCTAGGAAATTAATTAAAAGGCCTGGGATAGCCTTTAAACTCGCTAAATCTATCCTCTCCTCCTAACCTCCTCAAGAAACTTCCTTAAAATCTCTATATTCTCATTATGTATACTCTTCCTCCTCCTATCGACGTAGATACCAAGCTTCCTAGCCTCCTTCTCAGAGAGCCCAACCTCCTTAAGTTCTCCAATCGAGAACCCCCTCCCAATCCTAACCTCCATCTTACCGGTAGCAGGCTTATATATAATCGGCTTAGGCTTCTCCACATTCACCACCTCCATAACTAACTCTCTAGTATAGGCGTCGGTTATTTTCAATCGTCTACTGAGATATTGAATTACTTGATATTTATAAATTTAAGTACATTTGCATGGGTATTTCTATGTCTGATTGTAAGATTTAAGTATAACTATATTCTTACTTAAATATTGGCATGCATACCACAGTAGTTTCTAAGAAGGGTCAGGTAGTTATCCCAAAAGCTATTCGAGATAGATTAGGACTAAAGCCTGGGACTGTTTTAAGGGTGGATACAGAAGGTAAGAAGGTTATATTGGAACCAGTTGAGAAGCCTCCTAAGGAGATCTTTGTGGATGCTGGTACAGAGCTTACGAGGGAGATATTAAGAGAGGCGAAATCGAGTAGTGACAAGATAATCCGGTTTCTAAAGGATCTGGGAGTCGAAGTTGACTAGAGTCTGTCTAGACACCAGCGTCATCATAGAGTATATAGATAGGGGAGGCAAATATCATCAGTATTCAAGCCAATTATTCAATCTAATTATTAAAGGTAATTTAAGAGCTATTATACCACATGTAATTCTAGCCGAGACATACTATGTTGCGTCAAGAATATATGAGAAACTAGGTTTGGAGAATCCGGACTTATATGCGAATAAGTTGGTTGAATGGCTCTATAGACTGCCGACGATACAGGTTATAGGAGAGCCTCTCGACCTAGCCCTAGAGGCTGGAAAAATAAAGTTAAAATATAGATTAGCGTTGACAGACTGCTATATATTGGCAGTATCAAAATTATATAATTGTAAGGTTATATTCAGGGAGCGGGAGAAGGAGATGATAAATATAATTAAGGAGTTAGAGAAAGAGTTTAAAATAATGTTCCTCGAGGATTATATCTAAGATAAGAATATTAGGCCATATATTATGAGATATTCTATAATCTAAACCCCTATAGCTAAATAACTAGAAATAAATAAGCATATGCTACAGCTAGACACCCCAAAATATATTCAAAATAGGTATATAGAATAATGCTATATGCTCCAAACCCTAGAATCCCTATTATAGATGATATAATATAGATTATGAAGGATAGAAGCAACGGCATAAAGACTAATTTAAAGACTGGGAACAAATATAAGGAATTTTTCATCCATAAAATTATTATATTATGGATATATTTTTAAAAGTTGTAGTATTCATTCGGCATTTTAAAATAAATTTTTATAAAATATATTCTATCTTAATGATATCACAATTATACAGGAGGTAAGAGTTAGATTAGAGGGATATATCCATGGATATCTGGATATTCTCAAAGATTTTGATCCCTATTCTATATAATTATCTCTTAATAATACTCGGGTATGAAATATTTATTGTAATGTACTTCAGTCATAAGTTGGGTAGGAAGTATCCAGTTGCTATTACGATTGCAGGTAGTGATTCAGGTGGTGGAGCAGGTATACAGGCTGATTTAAAGACTTTTGCAGCTCTCCAAGTACATGGGACTACCGCCATAACATCTATAACAGCGCAAAACACATATTCAGTAACTAAGGTCGTGGATCTCCCTCCAGACATGGTCGTCGAGCAGATTAAAGTAGTTTATGAGGATATGGGGATAGATGCTGGTAAGACCGGGATGCTACATACAAGTGAGATCATCGAGTCTGTAGCAGAAGCGGTATCGGAGCTGGGCTTCCCACTTGTAACAGACCCCGTTATGATAGCTAAGAGCGGAGCTAGGTTACTCAGGGAGGATGCAGTCGAGACTATGGTTAAAAAACTGTTTCCAGTTGCGAAGATAGTTACACCCAACTTGAGGGAGGCTGAGGCGTTAACGGGGATTAAGATAAGGAGTATCGATGATATGAAGAGGGCCGCCGAGGTAATTAGAGATTACGGTCCTGAAGTCGTTGTAGTTAAGGGCGGCCATCTAACAGGTGATAAGGCTATAGATGTAGTATATGATGGGAAGGAATTTAAAATACTTGAAGCTACTAAATTCAGTGACGAGACTACACATGGAACTGGATGCAGCTTCTCAGCGGCTATAGCAGCCTATATAGCTAGGGGGTATGACGTTATAGAAGCTATATCGAATGCAAAGAAGTTCATATCAATATCGATTAGATACGGTTTAAAGATGGGTAAGGGAGTAGGCCCGGTAAATCCCATGGCCGCCTTATATAATGAGGCCTCGAGAATCTATGTATTGAATAAGCTTAGGGAGTTTATAGAGATTCTCTCAAGGAATCCTAAGGCTATAAAGCTGATCCCTGAAGTAGGTTTAAACATAGCATACTCGACTCCATATCCAATGGATAAATATGATATTGCAGCAATTCCAGGTAGGGTTAGAAAGGGTCTAAATAAAATACTGTATTCGGTGCCTGAATTCGGGACTAGCGACCATCTATCAAGATATATTCTAAAGGCTAGGGAGTATAACGAGGATATTAGAGCCGCTATGAACATTAGGTATGATGAGAAAATCCTTGATATACTGGGGAGGATGGGTTTGTCAATAGGGTTTTATGATAGATTGAAGGAGCCTAAGGAGGTTAAGGAGGTCGAGGGAGCCACTATACCGTGGGGTGTAGAATATGTATATAGTGAATTGGGTAGGATTCCAGATGTAATCTACCATAAGGGTGACGTTGGTAAGGAGCCGATGATAGTCCTACTTGCGAGGGATCTAGATAAATTATCTGAGGTCATAGGTAAATTACTGGAATATATCTAGAGAGGCGTCTTGAATACAGGTTTTATTGATAACAAGTAATCCTATATACCCCTAGGATCAATATATTATTGATTCTCATGTATAGAGTCTCTATTATAAATGCTGATCTCCATCCACTATATAACGTTAGTGATGCATATGTAATAATCGAGGATGGTTTAATTAAGTGTGTTGGAGGGCGTGATGAATGTGGGAGGTATGTCCATGGTTCTAAGTATGTGATAGATGCAAAGGGAAATACAGTATTACCCGGGTTTATAGACTCTCATATCCACCTATTTAAATTAGGCTATTCACTTAAGATAGCCGATCTAAGGAATGTGTATTCAATTGAAGAGTTGAAGAATAGGCTTAGGGAGTATGGTAGAAGAATTGAAAGAGGTTGGATCATAGGGAGGGGATGGGATCATGAGAAGTTCTCTGAAGGTAGGATGCCTAATAGATTTGATTTAGACGATGTATCTAGGGATAGACCGATATTAATAATTAGGGTATGTGGGCATCTCGCAGTGGTGAATTCTAAGGCCCTCGAGTTAGCTGGTATAGATAAGGATGCCCCTGATCCACCTGGAGGTATTATAGATAGGGATTCGAATGGGTATCCGACTGGAGTCTTGAGGGAGAATGCAGTTAAACTAGTATACAATGCTCTACCTAAAGATACTCTCGAGGATTATATCGGATACGGTGTATACTCCATAAATTATCTACTTCGGAATGGAGTTACGACTGTGCATCATGTCTCAGCGACTCCCGACGAGTTGGATGCCTTATACAGGATGAGTTTAAGTGGATTACTAAAGACTAGGGTTAGAATATACCTGGACTATAGATACATCAACTACATATCAAAATATATTAGATTATTCGATGGAAACCCGCTGGTTAAGGTCAATGGAATTAAAGTCATTGTAGATGGTTCATTAGGGGCTAGGACTGCGGCACTTAGGGAACCCTATTACGATGATCCTAATAACCTTGGGAGTATAATAGTGTCTGAGGATGAATTAAGGAGGGTTATCAGGTTTTCACTTGAGAATAATCTACAGTTGGCTATACATGGTATTGGAGACCGTGCAATAGAGTATATCTTAGATTCGATAGATGTATTCAAGGGAGATTATGAGATTATTGGGAGGAGGTTTAGGATTGAGCATGCTTCACTAGCTCCACTGGACTTGATTAAATGGGTCTCTGAATTAGGTTTATGTGCCTCGGTACAGCCTAGCTTTATAATATCGGACTTCTGGGCATTGGATAGATTAGGTCCAGATAGGATTAGATGGCTATATCCATTCAAGACCATGATTAAACATGGTATATGTGTTGGAGGGGGATCAGACGCGCCTGTAGAGGATCCGAATCCCTTATATGGGGTATACTCCGCCGTAACCAGGGGATGTTATGAAGGGATCGAGACATGTAGATATACTAGTATGGAGAAGCTTAGTCTTGGGGAGGCAATTAAATTATATACGGTTAATAACGCGTATCTAGGTTTCGATGATTATATAGGTGGTTTAACCGAAGGATATTATGGAGATTTAATTATATTAGATGGGAACTTAAATGATACCCCAGACTATATGATTAAGGATGTTAAAGTTTTATATACTATATTAGGTGGCGAGATAGTATATAGAAAGGGTTAGGTATCATGATTCAGAGTAAGAGGGAGATTAGAAGATATATATGGAGGCTTCTAGAGGAGAGGGATATAGCGGTCTTCCCTAGGCCTGTATATGGGAGGATCCCGAATTTCAGGGGAGCCGATAGAGCCGCGTTGAGACTACTCGATATTAAAGAATTTGTAGATGCCTCGGTGGTTAAGGTGAATCCAGACTCTCCCCAGAAGCATGTTAGGAGGCTTGTATTAAAGATGGATAAGACTCTTATAATGCCTACGCCGAGGATTAAGAAGGGTTTTTTAATTGTCAAGCCTGATAATATAACTGATTATGAATATGCATCTACGATTAAAGGGGCTTTTAAATATGGTAGGTATATCCACCCTAGTGAGATGCCTGAGATAGACTTCATTGTTGAAGGGAGTGTAGCGGTATCTAGAGAGTGTGATAGGATTGGTAAGGGTGAGGGGTATGGGGAGCTGGAATACGCTATACTACTTGAGTATGGTAAAATTGATTATAACGTTCCTATAGCTACTACGGTTCATGATATGCAGATCGTAGATTATATACCTAGAGACCCCTTCGATGTATCGATAAACTATATCGTGACTCCAACCCGCATAATAAGGTGCGGAGGCTCTATTCATAGGCCCAGAGGCATTATATGGAATTCAATTGATAGACATAAGATTATGGAGATACCGATTTTATATGAGTTGGCGCGTAGACATGGTATTATATAGATATTGGCTAAGCATATTTAATATATAAACTAGACATAGTTAAACTTCCTGATGCCGATGTATGAACTAAATTTAAATTATCATATATAAATTCTTTCTAACATCAATAGAGATGCTGGGAGGTGTCTATCCTTTTATGAATAGACGTCAATTCCTGGTTATAGGTTCTGCAGTTGCAGCTGGATTAATTGTCGGTGCAGGTGCATGGTGGTATTTATCGGGTAGGAAATATGAGAAGATCCCCAGCCCAGGTGCTAAGAAGGTTATTCTAAGACTTTATACTTGGGAGGAGGAGATTTATCCTGATGAGCCTATTGTAATTGATGATAATGAGTTTGATACTATTACAGGGGCATTCGAATATCTCAATCCTAATATAAGTGTTATACCCGCATATTATGGTGATCAAGATAGGATGACGGCTGAGTTACTTGCTGGGAGGAAGGCTGATGTAATTGCTCCATGCGTAGATTACATACCTGTCTTGATTAGACATAAACTTATACAGAAGATAGATACCTCACTACTCGAGAACTGGGATAAGTTATTTGATATATTCCATAATATAACTGGAGTTAAGTTTAATGGAGACGTATACTTCTCACCATCAAACTATGGTACTGAGGCTATAGACTACCTTAGAAGTGCATTTAAGAAATATGATTTGAAGGAGCCTACTTCATGGCATGACTTCTTCCATCCCGAGGAGCTTGGATTCGATAAATTGAGTAATCCTCGTAGGATCCTAATGCCTGACGATGCTAAGATAGGTATTGCGATGGCTGCACTTGCATTAGGATACGACTTAGATAGTGATAAAGATGGTTTATGGGAGTTGACTGATACCCAGCTTGAGAATGTTAAGGAGTTACTCATCCATCAGAAGAAGTATGTACTCAAGTATTCTGAGGAGATTGACTCAGAGCTCCCGACTTTAATGGCTAATGGAGACGTCTTCATGAGCCTAGGCTGGGCTCCTGAGACTCTTGAGATGACTAGTGAGGGTGTTGATGCAGTATATCTGATTCCGGAGGAGGGTCCACTCGTATTCCTATGTGGAAATGCGATTACAAGTACGACCGAATTCTATGAGGAGGCTCACAAGCTTGTAGACTTCTATTTAAGTGAGTATGTACAGGGTCAGGTATTTGCTGAGCAGTACTGGTATGGAATAACTAATGCCGAGGTAGTGGATAAACTTAAGGCTGAGGATCCCGAGCTCGTGGAGAACCTGCTTCTAGATAAGCCTGAGGAGGCTTTATCAAAGGGTCATTTCGAGTATCCACTTGATGAGGGTGAGGAGGATAGGTGGACTAGGATATGGAATAAGGTTCTTGAGGCTTAATAATTAAAGTACCCAATACCTTTTTATACCATGAGGTGGATTGATGGGTGGGGAGGTTATACTTAAGACCGTAGATATATGGAAGTGGTTTGGGAAAGTACTTGCTTTAAGGGAGATCAATCTAGAGGTTTATAGAGGCGAGCTACTCGTCTTATTAGGACCCAGTGGAAGCGGTAAATCTACGTTACTGAGGATTATAGGCGGGCTCGAGTTTCCATCTAGAGGCCGTGTATATATGGATGGTGAGGATATAACATTCTACCCGCCGTATAAACGCGATACTAGCATGGTTTTCCAGAGCCTAGCATTATTCCCACATATGACTGTATATGATAACGTGGCGTATGGCCTTAAGATTAGGAAGGTCCCTAAGGATGAGATCGATAGGAGAGTTGACGAGATTCTAGAGCTTGTTAAGATTAGGGAGTTGAGGGATAGGAAGGTCACTCAACTATCCGGTGGCCAGAGGCAGAGGGTGGCTATAGCAAGGTCATTAATACTTAATCCAAAGGTATTGCTTCTAGATGAGCCTTTAGGGGCTCTAGACCTTAAGTTGAGGAAGGAGCTTCATGTAGAGCTCAAGCGTCTACATAAGGAGGTGGGTAATACATGGATATTCGTTACACATGACCAGGAGGAGGCGTTGACCCTAGCAGATAGGATAGGTATAATGAATAGTGGGAGGATCGAGCAGATAGGGGATAAATGGGATGTATATGAAAGGCCTAGCAAGATGTTTGTAGCAGACTTTATAGGTGAGACTAATATCATACAAGGCTCAATTAAAAAGGCTTATAAGGACTATATAGTCATTGACTGGAGGGGTATAGAGCTATATGTCCCATTCATAGAGGGTTGTGAGGGATCTAAGGAGATCTACCTGAGTATAAGGCCTGAGAATATATCTATATCTAAAACCAGGCCTAGGGTGACAGGTAAATTAAATTTGTTTAACGGCGAGATTATAGATGAGATATTCAAAGGGTCATACGTTACATATTATATTAAATTACCTAATAAAGAGGTTTTGAGGGTCACTGTATTGACGAAGGACGCCGACTTCGACGTCGGTGATAAAGTATTTGTATATTGGAAGCCTAGGATGGGGGTGTCTATCATAGAGTGACTATAGAGGTGGAGGAAGTATACTATATTGAGAAGAGGAGACGTTTCAAAGAAGTATTCAAGACTATATTAGGTAATATACCTGCATCACTCTATATATTCATACTATTCTATATTCCGATGGCTATACTACTCGCGATAAGCTTCACGATACCTAGGAAATACCTCGTTATATGGAGGTTTACGATAGAGAATTATGTTAGAATATTCACCGACCCGACATATTATAGGATATTATTAAATACATTCTGGATAGTTACAGTCGCTACGATACTACTGATTATTATAGGATACCCAATTGCATACTACCTAGCTAGAATCAATGTACGTATGGGTGATAGAATACTGTTATTCACTATAATCCCTGTTGAGATAAACTATCTAATCAGGATATATGCATGGAGGGTTATACTTGGTGAGAATGGGTTGTTAAACTCACTTTTAATTGCGCTAGGCGTTATTGAAGAGCCTTTAACCATCTTCTTCTATAGCTGGTTCGCGGTAGTGATTGTATTGATTCATGAGTGGCTTCCATATGTTGTAGTACCATTTTACGTGAATCTACGGGGTATTCCAAGGGAGATTTATGAGGCTGCAATGGATCTAGGTGCTAGTAGACTATATATTCTAAGGACTATTACACTCCCCCTAAGTAAACCCGGTATATTATCAGTTGTATTTATGGTCTTCATACCCACATTAGGCGAGTTTGCAATACCTTCTCTAGTGGGTGGGCAGACTGGGCTGATGCTAGGTAATTTGATTGATAGATATCTAGGTGAGTTTAACCTAGCTATAGGAGCTACCCTAAGCTTTTTCCTACTCCTATTCTCCATAATACTCTCGATTATAATGATCAAGATATTTGGTTATGAGGCTCTGTACTCGAGGTGAGTACGTTGATCGAGTCTATAGATAAGTTCATATCTAGATTCAGTAGGTATATATTAGCTATATACACGGTAGTTACAATCGCATTCTTCATATACTTCCCTATCTCCATACTATACGTCTATAGCGTGAATGACGTCCCATACTTCGTACCTGAATGGAGGGGCTTCACTCTGAAATGGTTTATAAAGATTTTTGAGAGGAAGGATCTTATAATGTCTCTCCAGAATAGCTTGGTTATAGCCGTCTTCGTCACGGCGGTATCTATGGCTTTAGGTATTCCACCATCATTCTATATTGTGAGGGGGAGGGGTAGGATTAAGAATATATATCTACTTTATCTAATGATCCCCTTTATAGTCCCATGGATTATAATCGGTGTGGGAGACTATATATTCTTCTGGTTCCTACATATTGAGAAGAGTCTAATAACGGCTGCATTAGCACATATAACATATAGTATCCCACTAGTCGTAACCATATTAGCACCTAGACTATATAGTTTAGACCCATCCCTAGAGGAGGCTAGTATGGATCTAGGTGCGGATGAGTTCACTACATTCAGGAAGATAATCTTACCACTCGTATTCCCCTCGATCGCGTCATCAGCTATAATAACATTTGCATGGTCATTCGACAACTTTATAATAAGTTATTTCACGTTAGGAAATGAATTGACATGGCCTGTATGGGTATTCTCGGTGATAGGTAAGATACCTAGGATAATGCCGGTTATAAACGCGGTTTCAGTTATTATAATAACATTATCAAGTATAGGAATATATTTACTTGCTAGAAAAGGGTTGACGGAATTATTCTAACTCTACAACCCGGTTATTTAAAACTCCTCTTCCTCCTCCTCAAATTCCTCTTCCTCTAACTCCTCCTCCCACTCTTCCTCCTCTAAGTCCTCCCACTCTTCTTCCCAGTCTTCTTCAAACTCTTCCTCGAGGTCTTCATCCCACTCTTCCTCGAAGACCATATTCCATCCCCCTTATGTTTAATTCAATTAGTAGGTGAATTGAGTGATATTTAAGTTTTTTTATATCGATTGAATAATTCCATGCATATAAATCATATTCTTATTAATATAGTATATGGTGGTATACAATGGATCGAGAAGGGTCTTACGAAGTATACTCTGTGGAGGAGCTTAGAGCCAGGGTACCTAAATTATTTGGAGTGCCGACTGGTGTAGAGGGTTTGGATAACCTATTCTTCAAGATTGAGTATGAGGATGGTAAGCCTGTCAGGAAGCCCCTCGGAGGATATCCATATCTATCTGTATTAAATATCACTGGAGTAGCCGATACGGGGAAGAGTCTGATGGCTGAGCAGTTCGCTGTGAGGCAGGCTCACGACGGCTATAACACGATCTTCGTGACTGTAGAGACTCCAAAAGAATTTATTGTGCAGTCCCTGCAATACAGGGCTCAGGCTATGAACCTTGACTTCGATAGGGTGCAGAGACGTCTATTCATAATCGACGCTGCATCTAATCATAGGCTTAGGGAGGATATCGATTATCTACTTGATACACTAGCTTATGGAATTAGGGAGTTTAATACGAAGTCCGTAATCATAGATAGCGTAACTGGATTATATGAGGCTAAGGAGGTCCTAGCCAGGTCTATAGTGAGGAAGATATATAACTTCCTCAAGAAATGGAGGCAGACTAGTATACTAGTTAGTCAGAAGAGGAGTGCTAGTGAGGAGATGACTGCTGAGGCTGCTGGTGGATATGGTGTAGCGCATATAGTAGATGGTACGATAGTCTTGTATAAGAAACTTATAATAAGTAAGTATGATTCATCGACCTTCAATATGCCGTTGGGGAGTGTGATTAGATTATTTAGGATTGATGGATGTAGGATGAGTGGCCATGATACAAGGACGTATGTAATGGATATTACTGAGGAGGGCTTAGTTAAATTAGTCGCTCCTTTAGATGAATTCCTTAAAAGTAGGTAATCATATAGTTTCTCTTCATCAACTAAATCTATTAAAAACATTATTATAAAGAAAGAGTTTATAGTGGCTGATGAACCTGTATCCATGATAGACGTCTCTCTAAAGGTGGCTATACTGAGGCTCCTACTCAAGTTTAAGAATGAGTTGAATCAGTCGATGCTATTTATAAGCCATGATATAGCTACAGCAGCCATGATCTCAGACCGAATCGCTGTAATGTATCTAGGTAAGATCGTCGAGATAGGCTCTACTAGAGAGATACCAAGTAATCCGATGCATCCATATACAAAGGCATTGTTATCAGCGATCCCAAGTATAAGGAGGAGGCGTATAGAAGAGATAGCTATTAAAGGCGAGATAGCAGACCCTACCAACCCTCCCCCTGGATGTAGATTCCATCCTAGATACCCATTTAAAATGGATATATGTAGTGAGCAGGAGTCCGTTCTTAAGGAGGTTAGTAAGGGGCATTATGTAGCATGTCTATAATATTAACTTAATTAATCTTAGATTGTCAAAAGATTTTAGTTAAGAAGTTTTAATAATATATAATAAATTAAATAGTTAGTTATTTTATTAGTTTCCTGTGGAGATACAAAAAATAATATTGATAGTACTTACAATAATCCTCCTATCTAGTGGAATATATAGTTACATCAAGTGTGAGGAGTCGCGGTTTAATCCGGATATAAGTGATCAACGGGCTATGAAGGGTTATATTCAATACGCAACCAAGCCTCCTATAGAATTTAAAGGTCCTACATATGAGGCATCTTCTCCAAAACTTATTATCAGGATAACTCTATCAGACTCTATTGTACATATTAATAAGCTTTTATGGGTTGAGATAGAACTCGAGGGGCAGATGGCATATAAATTAGGATTACTAAGAGTGGCTATATTGAATTCTAATGCTGAGAAGGTATACGATGTTTATATGATGCTTCCACATAGGACGATAGCCCCTAATTCTGAAATACCTTCTAAAGAAGTATATACCTTTGTCTGGAGAGCATCTAAAAATCCCTCAGGAGAAGTTGAAGTAACTCCAGGAAAATGTATTATAATTGTTAAAGCGAATATTGAGGGGAAGGAATTAACTGTAAAAGGTGAGTTTACCATAGTGGAATGACATTAGAAGCCATCATCAACTACTGAAATCTATTATGGTATTAGAAACTGAGATATGTCTCTAACAATGATATAGATATGAGATTATTTTGTACAGTTTTAACCTTATATTAGAATATATTTTATGGTGAGTATTATGATGGAGATTAAGCCGCCTACTGATATTGATAAGAAGCGTGATGAGGAGGTTCTACGTATTCTTATGGAGGTACTCGATATTCTAGGGGGGCCTAGAAAGATCGCTGAGTTCAGGACATTGACGTGGATCCCGAGTATCATCAAGGCGGGATACGCGATTTTACTTGAGAAGGCTGGTAAGACTCATGAGGAGATAGCTAGGGAGCTGGGTGTAACCAGAGCTACAGTGGATAAGATGCTTAGGGCTGATCCGGAGGAGGTTCTTAAGAGGGTTAGGGGTGAGATCGAGGCCGAGAAGATCGATGAGCATATTGCAGGTGGATTAGCTAAATTAGCCTATAAGCAGATGATGAGTAAGAGGATTGAGGAGGAGATTACACACTATTCAGAGACTGCAGAGGCATTGGGTGTCGAGTGGGCTGTAGTACTCATGACCAAGATTAAAGGACTAGACTTCCCAGTCGATAAAGACCGCCTTCTAGAGAGGCTTAAGGGAATTAAAATATACGATATCCCGATCGAGGATATAGTAGATGAAATAGTATTTCCAGTAGAGTCGCCTGCACAGTTACTTAAGGAGATCTCCAAGGTATTGAAGAGTAGGGGGAAGCTAAAGTAAATACTCCCTAAAATATTTATATCCCATATAATTGGAATATAGATAGTATTGTTATAGATTGAATTTATTAAATACCCCTGAAATAAGTTATTTCATAATTAATCAAATTATCAAATAATACTTGATACGATATTTTTTATGTAAGGGTGTTAAGGAGCTGTATATGCTTCATGACTAGGTATATATTCATTACTGGTGGAGTGATCTCAGGTCTTGGAAAGGGTATTGTAACGGCGTCTATAGGTAGGATACTCAAGTCCAAGGGATTTTCGGTATCTGCCATTAAAATTGATCCATACCTAAATTATGATGCAGGTACATTGAGGCCTACGGAGCATGGTGAGGTATGGGTTACTGAAGATGGTGGGGAGATCGACGAGGACCTAGGGCACTATGAGCGTTTCATGGATATCACCCTTACCAAAGACCATAATATAACTAGTGGGAAGATCTACTATACAGTGATATCTAAGGAGAGGAGGGGGGAGTATTTAGGCCAGACTGTACAGCCTATCCCACATGTTACTAATGAGATTAAGGCTTGGATAAGGAGGGTTGCGGAGAGGTCTAAAGTCGACTTCATGCTTATCGAGATAGGTGGTGTTGTAGGGGATTACGAGAATGTATTGTTTCTAGAGGCTGCTAGGCAGATGAAGATTGAGGAGCCTAACAACGTGTTATTTATCCACGTTGCATATCTACCTGTTCCAAAGACATTGGGTGAGATGAAGACGAAGCCTGTACAACATTCTGTACAGAGGCTTAGGGAGATAGGGATCCAGCCAGATTTCATAATCGCAAGGAGTGAGTATGAGTTGGATGAGCCTAGGAGGAGGAAGATAGCACTATACTGTAACGTCAGTGAAGACTCTATATTCTCCGATCCAGATCTAGAGAATATATATGAGCTCCCCCTAATATTCGAGAAGCAGGGGTTGGGTGATAAGATACTTGAGAGACTCGGTTTAAAGCCAATGGCTACGGACTTGAGTGAATGGAGAGAGTTCGTGGAATCTATCAAGAACTATAGAGATACTGTTAAGATCGCTATTGTAGGCAAATACTTTTCGATTGGGAAGTATATCCTACCGGATGCCTATGTATCTGTTATAGAGGCTATTAGACATGCATCCGCATACTATCGTGTAAAGCCTATGATAGACTATATCAATGCAGAGCTTCTAGAGTCTGATGAGAGTCTACTTGAGAAGCTAAGGGAGTATAATGCAATTATAGTGCCAGGCGGTTTCGGGGCTAAAGGTGTAGAGGGTAAGATAAATGCTATCAACATCGCTAGAGAGAATAAGATTCCATTCCTAGGCCTATGCTATGGATTCCAATTAGCTGTCGTGGAGTATGCTAGGAATGTATGTGGATTGAAGGGCGCACATACTACTGAAGTCGATCCAGATACCCCATATCCAGTCATAGACCTACTTCCAGAGCAGAGGAGGATTTTAATGGAGAAGAAGATCGGGGCTTCAATGAGGCTAGGTGGACATAAAGTGATTCTAAGGAGGGGTACATTAGCATATAGGCTATATGGTAGGGAGGTGGTTATAGAGAGGTTTAGACATAGGTATGAGATCAACCCGGATTACGTGGATAGGCTTGAGGAGCATGGATTAATATTCTCTGGAGAGTCTGAAGACGGTATTAAGCAGGTTGGAGAATTATCAACAGATATACATCCATTCTTTATAGGGAGTCAATTCCACCCCGAATTCACTTCAAGACCATTGAATCCAAATCCACTCTTTAAAGGCTTGATAGAAGCCGCTATAAAGGATAAAGAAACGAGGTTTAAGAGTTGATACTTTCCGGATTGTTTACATAAGTCTGTATTAAAATTTAAAAGACTTTAATGTATATAGATTATGCAGGGCTTCATTGGATAGCTTCAAGGATAAGGTTTTTAAAATAGCCTCCTCAAACGACTCCAGGATTGTACTCGCATTTGATAGGCATCATCTATTTAAAGAAGGCTTGTCATATGGATTATTTAGAGATTCTCTAGCATTATTCAACTCACTTAGGGGGCTTATTTCAGGGGTTAAAATAGGTATACCGACTGTATTGACCTTGGGTGAGGATGGCGTATATAGGCTTATAAACGAGTATGACTGGGGATTCTTCTTCATAGCAGACTTTAAGATAGCTGATGTAGAGCATATTAATAGGGTTATTGTAAGGCATATCGCAGACCTGGGATTCGATGCATTGATAGCACATTCTATAATCGGGTATGAAGGGGGTTTAAAGGCTATTGTAGAGGAGGCTAGGGAATATGGGTTGGGTGTATTAGCTCTAGTCGCTATGACTCATAAGGGGGCTGAAGAACTATTGAATAAATTATTTGAAGAGTCTCTTGAAGTAGCCATAAAATCTGATGTAGACGGATTTATACTCCCTGCATCGAAGTCTGAATATATTAAATATGTTCGAGGGATTGCAGAGGATAAGATCATCATGTCTCCAGGCGTGGGTTTCCAGGGAGCCAGGTTCGGATCAGCTGTAGAAGCCGGCGCGGACTTCGAGATTATAGGTAGGTCGATATACATGGCTGAAGATCCTAGGAAGGCTGCTGAGGAGATTAGGAGGGTGTTGAGATGGAGGAGGGATTGAGGAAAATTATAAAGGAACTATACTTTAGGAAGATTATATTATTCGGAGATTTCAAACTTACCTCAGGCCTAACAAGCCCATATTACATCGACTTAAGAAGCGTTTATTCATATCCAGATCTATTTAAGGAGATTATAGACTACTATATATTCAAGATAGATGATTTCAAGGATGATGTAGATGTTATAGCTGGGATTGAGTCTGGGAGTATAGCTATTGCAGCTGTATTAGGGTATATCCTTGATAAGCCTATGATATATATTAGGAAGGAGCCTAAGAAAATCGGGATGATGAAGCTTATCGAAGGTGTTTTGAATGAAGGTGATAAGGTGGTTATAGTCGATGACGTAGCTACTACAGGAGGTAGCATAGCTAGAGGAGTTAAGGCGATTAGAGAGGCTGGGGGGTATATAGATAGGGCTATTATATTTATAGATAGGCTTCAGGGGGCTAGGGAGAATCTATCTAGACTAGGTGTCAAGCTATACTCGATTCTAGATATTAAGGATGTTTTAAATATATTGTATCGAGACGGATTGATAAGCCCCGACACCCGTGATAAAATCTTAAATTATATAGGTGGGGGAGATGTTTAGGGATAGGGATATAATCTCGATCCGTGATTTTACACGTGATGAATTGACTAAGATATTTAATGAGGCTTATGAGATGGAGAAGAATTTAGATAAGCGCCTAGATATTCTTAGGGATAAGGTCCTTGCACTACTATTCTTCGAGCCTAGTACAAGGACTATGTTCAGCTTCCAGACTGCAATGTATAGATTAGGTGGTGAGACACTTATATTCTCCGATGTCGGGAAGTCTTCAATGGCTAAGGGCGAGACACTAGGCGATACAATTAGAATTATAGATGGTTACTCAGACTGTATAGTGATTAGGCATTGGATGGAGGGGACCGCTAAATACGCTGCTGACATAGCCGAGTCCCCAGTGATTAATGCTGGAGACGGTACTAGGGAGCATCCGACTCAGACTATGATAGACTTATATACTATATGGAGGGTTAAGGGGGATGTAGATAACTTGAATATAGGTCTACTCGGGGATCTAAAGTATGGTAGAGCGGTTACATCACTAATCTATGGACTAATGAAATTCGATGTGAATAAGCTGTATCTAATATCTCCTAAGGAGCTTAGGATTAGGGATGAGGTTAGGGACTCCCTCAATAAAGCTGGGCTAGAGTATATTGAGACAGATGATATTAAAGGCGTATTGAATAAGCTTGATGTACTCTATGTAACGAGGATTCAGAAGGAGAGGTTCCCTGATCCAACTGAGTATGAGAGGGTTAGGGGGAGTTACCAAGTTGATAAGTCTCTACTAGAGTATGCGAGGGAGGGTCTCATAATACTACACCCCCTCCCTAGAGTAGATGAGATTTCATATGATGTCGACGAGACTAGGCATGCATACTACTTTAAGCAGGCTAGATACGGTGTCCCAGTTAGGATGGCATTATTAAAGCTTGTTATGGTGGGGTGATTAGGTGAGTGAGAAGCTTCTAGTTAGGAAGATTCGAGACGGGACTGTAATAGACCATATCCCAGCTGGAAGCGCATTAGACGTTTTAAAGGTCTTAGGTGTAACTGGGAAGGAGGGGTTTAGAATATCTATAGTTATGAATACGGATAGTATGAAGCTTGGTAAGAAGGATATTATCAAGATCGAGGGTAGGGAGCTTAATTTGGAGGAGGTTAATATAATAGCTTTAATCGCCCCTACAGCAACCATAAATATCATCAGGGGATATAGAGTTGTTAAGAAGGAGAAGGTTGAGATACCTGATTATATCGAGGATATTGTAAAGTGCGCCAATCCAAACTGTGTAACTAACTTGGAGAAGGGTTTAAAGACTAGGTTTAAGGTAGTCTCTAGAAGACCTCTACTATTGAAATGTCTATATTGCGATAGATATACTACACTAGAGGATATTTATAGGCAGTTCATAAGGAGAGAACCTGCTAAATGATTATAGAGGGTAAGGCCTTCACTAGATCAGGTATACAGCATCTATGTATCAAAGTATCTGAAGATGGTTTAATTGAGAAGCTATCTAAAGTAGATTGTAGAGACGACATTAAATATAGTTTCTTGGATAAGGGTCTAGTCATATTACCTGCTATGATAGATATCCACGTCCATATGAGGGACTTTAAACTAAGTTATAAAGAGGATTTCTACACAGGCTCTGCAGCCGCTGCAGCTGGCGGGGTAGGCGTGATAGCCGACATGCCTAATACAGTCCCTAGAGTAAATAGTATCAAGATTCTTAGGATGCGTGATGAGACGGCCTCCAGAAAATCTATTGTAGACTATGGATTATATTATGGCGTCCCTGATAATGAAGATGATGTAAATGGATATGAGGAGTATGCGGTCGGGCTTAAGATATATCCAGAGGATCTCCATCGACGTGAAGTCCTAGATAAAATACTTCAATACAATAGTTTAAAGGAGATATTAACAGTCTACCACCCTGAAGATCCGAGTTTAATCGGTGATGCACATCCCCTTAAGGCTGAGTTGAAGGCTGCATATGATATTGCTAGAGGGAGTCCAGAGGATTTAAAGCCTCATCTAACTCATATATCATCAGGTTCTACGTATAGAATTGTAAGTAGATATGGCAGAGGGTATACAGTTGATACATGTCCACACTACCTATTTTTATATAGGGATTGCTATAACTCGAGATATTATAATGTGACTCCGCCTCTTAGAAGCAGGTGGGTTATGCTCGATCTATTTAAGACGTTTCTAGATGGATATATCAAGATAATATCTACTGACCACGCTCCACATACCTATGAGGAGAAGCTCGATGGAATAAATGGTTTTCCAGGTCTCGAGACCGCATTACCACTTCTACTAACTCTATTTAATAAGGGTTTAATCAGGTTAAGCGATGTTATAAGCCTCTACTCTAGGAATCCAGCTAGATTACTCGGTATCGACCATCTATATGGATCTATTGATGAGGGTATGTATGCATCTCTAACTATAGTGGATCTATTTTCTGAGTATAAAGTCGATTCAAGTGGATTTTATTCAAAGGCTAAACACTCTCCATTTGATGGATGGAGGGTATTTGGAAGGGTCATAGCTACATTCATTAGGGGTAAGCCTGTTTATATGGATAATGAGATTCTCATTAAGAAGGGTATAGGGTTGAATATAAAGAGAATTATCAGGGAGTTTCCATATATTCAGGATAAATAAGATCTAGGCCTACATAGTTAATTTTGAGATGTATCTCACGGGATATGATATAAGCATCCTTAGATTTACATGGGGTGTTATAGAGGATATTTTAAATCACAGTAAGTCGATTAAGTCATTCAATATTAGAGTTAGGGAGCCCCGTGACCTTGATCCAGGCCAATTTATAATGCTCTGGATACCTGGTTTAGAGGAGGTCCCATTAAGCCCATCATACTATGACGGCTCGTTGATGAGGATTACGGTCATGAAGAGGGGTCCTACTACAGAGGCTATACACAGGCTTCGAATCGGGGATAGAGTGTTTTATAGGGGGCCATTTGGAAATGGATTTAAGGTATCTAATAAGGGTAGGTACCTACTAGTCGGAGGTGGGTATGGTGCTTCCCCAATAATATATACTGCACATAAGATCCGGGAATATGGTTATGAAGCTATGTATGTAGAGGGTGTTAAGACAGAGTCTGATGCACTATTCATTGATGAGGCTAAGTCACTGGGTTTAGATACTATATTAGTCACTGAAGACGGGTCATCGGGTATCAAGGGCCTTGTAACAGATTATATTGAGGAGGTTATCAATGAATACGATTATCTACTTGGATGCGGTCCAGAGGGTATGCTCCTAAAACTACTTGAATTATGTAATAGATATGGCGTTGAATGCCAGCTTTCATTCGAGGCTATAGTTAAATGTGGTGTAGGGATATGTGGGTCATGTGAGTTATATAATACTGGTCTATTGGTATGTAGGGATGGACCTGTATTCGATAGTAGGATATTATCGAGGTATCTAGGGGGTGTTTAGATGGATCTGAGGGTTAGGTTGGGTAAGCTTGAACTTAGGAATCCAATTATACTAGCGTCTGGAATACTTGGGTTGTCTGGGAGTCAGTTGAGGAGGGTTGGTGAATATGGTTTTGGTGGGTTGACTACAAAAAGCTATACTATAGAGGCTAGGAGAGGCTATGATACCCCTATCCTAGCATATGTAAAGTGTGGATTGTTAAATGCGGTTGGATTGGAGAATCCGGGGTATAGGGAGTTGGCTAGGGTTAGGGAATCTTTAAAGGATGTAGGGATACCTATAATCGTTAGTATAGCCGGCTCTAAAGTAGATGAGTTTACCACTATAGCATCGTATGTAGATGAATTGGGTTTTAATGCTATCGAGCTGAATCTAAGCTGCCCGCATGTAGAGGGTATGGGGCTTGAGTTAGGTGACGACCCAAACTATGTATATAAGATTGTGAGTGGAGTCTCATCCATAGTCTCTATACCAGTGTATGTCAAGATAGGTTTACATAGGGATATAATGGCTACAGTAGGTAAGTCTCTAGACGGTGGTGCAGAGGGTATCACCGCAATCAATACTATAAGGGCCCTCGCAATCGATGTATATGCTAGGAAGCCAGTTCTATCAAATGTATATGGAGGTTTAAGTGGGCCGGCTATACATCCGATTGCAGTTAGGATAGTATATGATATTTATAGGGAGTATGGAATCCCGATAATTGGAGTTGGCGGGGTATCTTCATGGGATGACGTGATTGAATTTATCCTCGCTGGTGCATCTGCAGTGGGAGTTGGTACTGTAATAGCTTCTAAGGGGTTGGACGTTGTTAGGGAGATTTTAGATGGTATTAAAACCTATATGATGGATGAGGGGTTTAAAGAATTAAGTGAATTAATTGGATATGCAAATAAATAATTTTATTATGAGGCATAAGCTAGATCCAGATGAGATTAAGGCCATGGAGCCTGGGGATGAGTTAGATAAGCTTGTTGCAGATGAGTTTATGGATGGCATACTAAGGAAGTATTCTACAGAGATATCTGATGCATGGACTATAGTTGAGAAACTTGTCTCAATGGATTGGAGGGTCGATATACTATATTCACGTGATGAGATTAAGTTGAATGGAATTAAGCTTGTAGGGGGTAAGCCGTATTCAGTATATGCAAAGTATGGTAGTCTATATGCATCTACAGTACCCGAGGGGATATGTAAACTAGCTCTACTAGTTAAGATTATTGAGGAAGAGGGGTGGTGAAGAAACTGGATATAAATTATAGAAAGGTGGCTAGACCCCCCTCATAGCCTTAAATGCAGTCAATTTATCTATATCGGGTGATATACTCGCTATACCTAATCCACCTACGATCTCGCCATCCATCTTAATAGGTACTCCACCAGGTATTGGGTTAAGCCTCTTATTCTAATTAACAGACTTTAGTCCATAGTCTGGAAGCTTTTTATGTAATGCAATTGACTCACTCCACCTATCTACAACCGCTATAGCAATGATATATTGTTCGGGGTTATAGAGAATTAAAATTAATTTATATTCTCTCCAATGGGTCAACCATATTTTAATATAGATAGGTATCACTTTAATATAGTTGATCTATAGACTGGTGATTACTAGAATATGGTCTCGAGGAGGAGTGTATTAAAGGCTTTAGTAGTGTTAGGTGGTTTAACTGCATTAGGCTATGTATACCCAAGGTATATAGAGACTAATATCCTTACCGTAACTAAATTAAATCTTGATCTAGGGCTGGGAATCAGGGCTGTACATATATCGGATACACACTTCGCGTCATCGGCGTATAACCCAGATTCGGTAGTTAATTTAATCAAGGATTTGAAGCCTGATGTGATATTTCATACAGGTGATTTAATAACGTATTTAAATGGCTTGGAGACTGGATTAGATTTCATCAGTAAATTGAGTGAGATTGCAGATGTATTTATAGTCGCTGGAAACCATGACCACTGGAGTGGACTCGGGTCAGATGGATTGAAGAATAGATTTGAGAGGATCGGCAATGTATATGTATTGAATAATGAGGCTATGGAATACCATGGACTCTGGGTCATAGGTGTGGACGATCCATATACATATCAGGATGACCTGTCTAAAGCCCTTAAACATGTCTCTAATAATGGAAGGAGGATGCTGCTCGCACATTCTCCACAGATAATTGATAAAGCTGTTAATAGGGTAGACCTTATTCTATCGGGACATACACATGGCGGCCAGATTAGGATGCCATTTATGGATCCGATATGGCTTCCACTCCCAAGTAAGTATAGGAAGTATGATTATGGATTATTTGAGGTTGAGGATACACTTATGTTTGTATCGAGGGGGATTGGGACGACATTCTTACCCATAAGATTCAACTGTCCACCAGAGGTTGTATCAATTAATTTATAGCGGTTTTCAATATACGCGAATCATTTAGACGAATAGCCAGTTATCTATCTACGTTATCTCTAGAGGTATCCATTTAATATCACCTACCTTCCCATATACTTTATCCGAAGATAGTAGGGGTAGATCATAGTATTTAGAGGACCCGGCATATATACTATCGAATAGAGACATATTATATTTAACCCGGTATTCCATCGAGTATGTATGTATAATAGGGTTGCTGGGCAATATCCTTATATTATAATGTCTTAAAATTAGATCAATATATCTGAAGACTTTAATCCAAGTCTCATACTCTGCTTTATGGACGTTAACCAACCTATATTCAATTAATGAATATGGAGATAGATATACCCTATACCTACCGAGTATCTCCAGGCATGTCTTATGAAGTCTATCGGATCTATGGATTAAGCCAGTCAGAAAATCGGTCTCTACAATTACCTCAGTCATACTTCTCTATGCAACCTCTTCTCAGCCTCCCTCCTCAGCTTAGGGATATCCAGGGCCTCTACATGCCTCGGCACCAGCTTCTCAATCTCCTCATACACCCTATCAATCTCCTCCCTAGACATTTCACGCCTAATCAATTCCTCAATATAACTTGATAAGGATCCTTTTTTAGCCGGCAATCTCCTTCTAAGCCAATTAACAACATCCTCACTCAATCTAATGTATAGTCCTATCTTCTTCATCAATATATAAATATCAAAATTCATATATTAATATCTATCATTTATAATCCATTACAGATACTTATTTCCATAATTAAGATGAATGAACGGGTTAAGGCATCTATATCCCTAATACTGTTATCGCCTATGATTGCAGAGTTGCTCTCATCATCATCTCCACCTATAGAGTTCTTTAATCCAGTAGCATTCATATATTTAACTACATTCTATGGATTTGGATCTATATTAGTTAGGGAGTTTAGGATTAGACTGGATCTACCCTATGTATCCCTGATATTCCTCGGTTTTATATATGGTGTTATTGAGGAGGGTATAGCCGTTAAAAGCTTCTTCAACCCTGAATGGCCTGACCTAGGTATATTAGCATGGTATGGAAGGTTTTATGGCGTAAATTGGATATGGATGCAGGCGCTAATTATATACCATGGTTTCATAAGTATATTCATACCCATCGCATTAGTAGATATAATTTACTATAGCCTTAGGAATGAGCGGTATATCCATAGTCGTAAAACCCTTCTAATAATTATGCTTATCTACCTGATAGACGTCTTACTATTTAACTTAGGTTATATGGGTAGCTATCCACTATACCCATATCAATATATCATATGTATAATTCTAATGGTAATCTTCTATCTAGCTGGGAGGAGGATAAGGTTAAAGCCGATATATAATCCAGGTAGGCCATTAACTGCATGGATAATTGGCTTCATATGGATGACATTCTTCTACATAATATACTTCTCCCTGCCACATCTAAATATAACGCCACTACTAACGTCGATATTAGGCCTTATACATGCATACCTAGGCTTAAGATACTATACGACAGCTGGGGAAGAGGGTATTAGCAGGAGAATCAGGTTAGCTGGATTGATTGGGCCACCGTCACTATTCATAGTACTATCGCCGTTCATGGAGATGGATAAGACAAGACCTGATAATCCAGCTGGAATGACTATAGTAGGAATAATATTCGCAATATACTTCATACTACTATATAGGAGAATATCTGATACCCAGCGAATTGAAAACTAATCCAATATAGTTTATAATTGACCTGGAGTCACCACAGTATTCTCAAGTTTATTATCTGTGATAAACTTGATTAGCTCCCTATCCACGGTGAGTAGTTTGATGTCTAGGGCTATGGAGATGCTATATAGTATATTGTCTATCAAGTCTCTATGCCCCAGCATATAAAGTTTGAAGGCATTTTCAAATACTTCACAACCCTCGTCAACCAAATTATATCTACCACTCTCCATAATACTCCTCAGGCCAACTCTAAATCTATCATAGTCGAATGAACCTCTCCTAGCGATTCTAGAGGCGATCCATAGGGCCTCTAAGATACTGAATCTAGAGTAGTATATCTCGGCCTCCAACTCCCTCAGCCTCCTTATACCCCTATCAATCTCCCCACCCAAGTCTATTCCAAGTGTGGGGAGTATAAAACTCGTATCAAGTAGAACCTTTAAGGTATTTCTCCTGCTCCTCAAGGCTAATCGCCTCAACTTCATTAAGAGTCACAGATGCAAACTTCTCCCCCGAAATAGCTAGATCCAGGGGGTCATAGACCTTCTCTATAATTAGAGAATTATCCGAGACTCTTAGAATAACCCTATCCCCTTCTCTAAATCCTAAAGCCTCTACAATATCCTTAGGAAGATATATAGCATATTTCTTCCCGATTCTACCCTCTCTAACCAGACTCAAATCAAATCACCAGAATATAATATATTTTTCAGGAAAATAAGTATTTATCCGATAATGAATCTTCCCACCTCTAAATAACTAATCTCTTAAAAATATAATGTCTAGTATAGCAATATTTTTAGATAATAAGATTAAATGTAAATTGGGTGTTTAAATTGTATAAAGAGTTATTTGACTTAAGTACTAAGAAGGCTCTCGTGATCGGTGGGGCTTCTGGAATTGGGAAGGCTACTGCTGAGGCTTTGAAGGAGTTTGGCGCGTATGTGATTGTTGCTGATATAAATCCGGATGCTGTCAAGGGGCTATTCGATGAAGTTTATTATGTCGATATAGCGGATTATGATAGTGTAGTTAACTTATTTGATAAGATTGATAGCCTCGATATCCTAGTATCTACACCCGGTATTAATATTAGGAAGAGGATTGAGGACTATACTATAGAGGAGTTTAATAAAGTATTGAATGTCAATCTAGTAGGGTATTTTTATGTGGCTAAGAACGCGATTAGAGTGATGAATGAAGGGGGGAGTATAATATTTATAACCTCCATCAGGGCGTTTGTAGTTGAACCTGGCCAAGGCCCATATTCAATGACTAAAGC